>NZ_JBJGZX010000024.1:0-64858 GCF_054050735.1 Blastococcus sp. SYSU D00813 | reverse complement strand
AAGCCATCACCGCCGTCGGCGACACCCAGCGCAAGGCCGACGAAGCCATCACCGCCGTCGGCGACACCCAGCGCAAGGCCGACGAAGCCATCACCGCCGTCGGCGACACCCAGCGCAAGGCCGACGAGGCCATCACCGCCGTCGGCGGGACCATCGAGCGCGCACAGGGGGCGGTCGGTCGGGCCGAGGGTGCCGTCGCACAGGCCGAGGACGTCGTGTCTCGGGTCGACCCGCTGCTGGCCGGTTACGAGGGTCCGCTGCGGGACCTGGCGCCGGTGGTGCAGCGGCTGGCCGAGACGATGGAGCCGCAGGAGGTCGAGGCGCTGGTCACCATGATCGACCGGCTGCCGACGCTCCTCGGGCACCTGGACGACGACGTCCTGCCGGTGCTCAAGACGCTCGAGGGCGTGGGCCCCGACGTGCACGACCTGCTGGACACCATGCAGGACCTGCGGCAGGTGGTGAAGGGCTTTCCCGGCTCCCGGCTGTTCCGCCGGCGTGGGGCCGAGGAGATCGCGGAGGAGGAAGAGGAGGAGCGGACCGGGTCCTGACCCGGTCCGCTCCTCCTCCTGGCTGCTGGTCCGGCCGCGACCGTCAGGTCTCGGTCGGATAGCCCAGGGCGCGGACGACGTCGCCGATCCGCTCGAAGGTCTCCCCCTCGGGCAGCCGGCGCAGCTCGTCGATGACGACGTCGGGGGCGCGGTGGTCGAGGGCGGCCTCGACCAGGTCGGGGCCGTTGTTGGGGAAGTCGGCCCGGTCCAGCCAGCGGGCCAGCTCGGCCCGGGCCACGACGGCGTCCTCCGTCATGCCGACGGGGACCCCGCCGACCAGCGTCCCCTGCGGGTCGGCGGTGATGTCCGGCTCGCCCTCGGCGACCGGCTCGACCTCTCGCCACTCGTGCGAGCGGGTCGCGTGCTCGGCCTTGAGCATCCCCTGGATCTCGTGCTCCAGCTCCTCGTCCAGGCGCGGGTTGTGCTTCGTGCTGCGCGAGGACGCGCCTGCGAACTGGTCGCCTGTCTCGCTCATCGGGTGCCTCCTGTGTGCCGGACCTGCCGTTGCTCGCGGGTCACTTCTTCTTCTTCTTCTTGAGCGCGGACGGCTTGTGGACCGCCGTCCCGCCGCTCTTGTCGCTCTTCACCTCGTACTGCGGCTCGTCCTCGCTCGCCTTCACCTTCCGGCCGGCCGCCTCGGTGTCCTTGGTGATCTTCTTCTGGACGGTGCCCTCGGCCTCCCCGCCGTGGCTCTTCCACGTGACGTGGTCGCCCTTCGCCAGGTCGTCCGCCATGTCGTCCTCCCCGTGCTCGGCGCCGCTGCTCGGCCCGTCCGACCGCTGCCTGCCCCCGCGACGGTGGGGGCACACATCACCCGCCCGAGAACCAGGTTCACCCCTGCGGGCGCTGCGGGGACCCGGCTGCTCACGTAGCGTTGCCGTCGACGGGGAGAGATCCCGGGACAGCGCAGGTCAGCCCGACCGCCGCGGCTACCCAGGGTGACTCCGCCGTCCTCGATCGCCGGCCCGGTCGACTCCATTCCCCCGGGGTCGGCCGGGTCGGCCCGTGTCGGGCGCCGGCCGGGAACTGCCTACCCTTCCGCGTGTGACCGCTCCCGACGGCCCGCGCGACGTCGACGTCCTCACCGCCGTCTCCGTCGCCGACGTGACCCCCACCGTGCGCCGGGTGGTGCTCACCGGGACGCCGGAGGCGGTGGCCGCCGCGGGGCCGACCGTCAACCTGCTGGTGCCCCGCGTGGGCGACCCGGCGCCCCGCTGGCCGCAGGTGGCCCGGGACGGCCGGGTCGTGTGGCCGGTCGGCGCGCACGGGATCGCCCTGCGCAGCTACACCGCACGCCGTCAGGACCCCGGCGCGGGTGAGGTGGAGATCGACTTCGTCCTGCACGGGGACGGCCCGGCGGCCTCGTGGGCCGCCGCCGCTGCCCCCGGGGCCCTGCTCGGCGTCGCCGGCAGCGGCGACCTGGGCATCCGGCCGGCCGCCCGGCTCCTGCTCGTGGGCGACGAGACGGCCCTGCCGGCGATCAGCCGCGTCCTCGCCGAGGCCGCACCCTCGGCGACGGGGCTGGCGTTGGTCGAGGTCGCCGGACCGGAGGAGGAGCAGCCGCTCGTGGCGCCGGCGGGCGTGACGGTCCGCTGGCTGCACCGCGGCGGCACGCCGCCCGGGAAAAGCACGCTGCTGGCCGACGCCGTGGCAGCGCTGGACCCGCCGGGCACCGGGGACGACGTCTTCGCCTGGGTCGGCGCGGAGTCCGCCGCCGTCCGCACCATCCGCGCCGACCTGCGCTCGCGCTGGGGCCTCGGGCGGGCCCGGCACCACGCCATCGGCTACTGGCGTCGCGGCCGCGCGATGGCGCCCGCCGGCTGAGCCTCCGCCCGGCGGGGAGCCCGTCCAGGGAGTTCACAGGTAGCGTCCAGTCCGGGTGCAGCCGGGGCCCCGAACCTGGGGTCATGACGACGGCATCGGTGCGTTCTCCAGGAGGGTCGGTGCAGGGGACCCGCAACTCGGGCGGAGCTGCTGGGCGGGCGCCCGAGGCGCGCCTGCTCGTGGTGGACGACGAGCCCAACATCCGCGAGCTGCTGTCGGCGAGCCTGCGCTACGCCGGCTTCGAGGTGGCGACGGCGGCCGACGGGCAGCAGGCGCTGGCGATGGCGTCGTCCTTCCGGCCCGACCTGCTCGTGCTCGACGTGATGATGCCGGGCCTGGACGGCTTCGGCGTGGTCCGCCGGCTGCGCGAGACCGGCCGGCACACCCCCGTCCTGTTCCTCACCGCCAAGGACGCCCCGGAGGACAAGGTCTCCGGCCTCACCCTCGGCGGGGACGACTACGTGACCAAGCCGTTCAGCCTCGACGAGGTGGTCGCCCGGATCCGTGCGGTGCTGCGGCGCACCAGCGCGGCGGCCCAGCGGACGGCGGAGGCGCCGCGGCTCACCTTCGCCGACATCGAGCTGGACGAGGAGTCCCACGAGGTCCTCAAGGCCGGGACCCTGGTCAGCCTCTCCCCCACCGAGTTCAAGCTGCTGCGCTACCTCATGGCCAACGCCGGCCGGGTGCTGTCGAAGGCGCAGATCCTCGACCACGTGTGGAACTACGACTTCAACGGCGAGGCCAACGTCGTCGAGTCCTACATCTCCTACCTGCGCCGCAAGGTCGACACGACCGAGCCCCGCCTGCTGCACACCATCCGCGGGGTCGGCTACACGCTGCGGCTGCCACGGGGCGCATGACGCCTTCTCCCGTGCCCGCCACCCGGGGACCCCGGGTCCCGCTGCGCGTCACCGTCGTCGTGCTGCTGGTGCTGCTCCTGAGCCTCGCCCTGGTCGCGACGGGCTTCGCCACCGCGTCGCTGCTGCGCGACTACCTCCGGCAGGAGCGCGACCAGGAGCTGCGCGCCGCCGTGGCCAGCGCGCAGAACCCCCGGTACCTCGAGGCCTGCATCCGTGCCGGCTACCCGGGCGTCAGCTCGTACTACGTCGCGTGCCTGGCCCCGGACAGCGAGGAGCCGGTGGTGATCGGCGAGCCGCGGGGTCCCGACGGCGACGAGCTGCCGGAGCTCAGCGAGGACGAGGTCGAGCGGCTGCGGGCGACGGGCGACCCGATCACCGTGTGGGCCGACGGCGAGCACTGGCGCGTCGCCTCGGGCGAGCTCCGCGGCGGCTACACCCTGGTGGTCGGCGTGGACCTGGAGGGCGACGAGAAGGCGATCGCCCGGCTCGTCCGCATCGAGTTGCTGGTCGGGCTGGTCGTCCTGGCCGTGCTCGGCGTCGCCGGCTACCTCCTCGTCCGCAACAGCCTGCGCCCCCTGGCGGAGGTCGAGCGGACGGCGCAGGCCATCGCGGCCGGTGACCTCTCCCAGCGCGTGCCCGCCGGCGACCAGCGGACCGAGGTCGGCCGGCTGTCCGCCGCGCTGAACGTGATGCTGGCGCGCATCGAGAGCGCCTTCCGCGCCCAGCGCGCGTCGGAGGAGCAGGCGCGGGCCTCCGAGGGCCGGATGCGGCAGTTCGTCGCCGACGCCAGCCACGAGCTGCGCACGCCGCTCACCTCCATCCGCGGTTTCGCCGAGCTGTACCGGCAGGGCGCGGTCCGCGAGGAGGAGGACGTCGCCCGGCTCATGCAGCGCATCGAGTCGGAGGGCTCGCGGATGGGCCTGCTCGTCGAGGACCTGCTGCAGCTCGCCCGGCTGGACCAGCAGCGGCCGCTGACCGTCACCCCGGTGGACCTGGCCGAAGTGGCCGCCGACGTCGTCCACGACGCCCGGGTGGTGCAGCCCGACCGGCCGCTCGACCTCGTGCTCGACCCGGCGATGACCGAGATGCCGGTGGTCCTGGGCGACGAGGCCCGGCTGCGCCAGGTCGTCGGCAACCTCGTCACCAACGCGCTGGTGCACACCCCCGCCGGCGCGCGGGTGACCGTGACCCTGAGCGAGGACCCGGCGCCGACCGGCGCGGAGGACGACGGGGGCTGGGTGCTCGTCTCCGTGGCCGACGAGGGCCCGGGGATGGACCCGGCCGACGCGGACCGGGTGTTCGAGCGCTTCTACCGCGCGGACAAGAGCCGGGCCCGCGCCGCCGGCGGCACCGGCCTCGGGCTGGCCATCGTCGCCTCGCTGGTCGCGGCGCACGGCGGGACCGTCGACCTGCGCACGGCGCCGGGGCAGGGCGCCGTCTTCACGGTGCGGCTGCCCCGCAGCGGCCCACCCGAGCCGGCACCCGGCGCACCTCCGGAAGCGGGGCCACCCGCCTGACCGCTGCGCGGCCCTGGCTACCGTCGGATCCGTGCGCAGCGACGGAGAGGCCTTCGACCCGGACCTGATGGCCGCGGTCACCGACCTGGGGGACGCCCTGCGCGGCCTGGTCGACGCGTCGGTGCGCACCGACGTGCCGGCCGCCGAGCTGCGGGCCGCCGCGGCCGGCGCGCGCGAGCTGACCGAGCGCCTGGCGGCCCGCCGCCGGCCCGCCGGCCGGCTCTCGCCGCTGGACGACGTGCTCGCCTTCCGCCAGGTCTTCAACATGGTCAGCGGCGTCGGCAGCGCGCTGGCGCCGCCGGTCGACGTCCGCGTGGTCGAGGGCGGCGTGCGCGCCGAGACCTCCTTCGGGCTCGCCTACGAGGGCCCGCCGGGCTTCCTGCACGGGGGCATGAGCGGTCTGGTCATGGACCAGGTCCTCGGCGCGGCCGCCATCCACGCCGGGCTCTGGGGGATGACCGCCCGGCTCGAGCTGGACTACCGGGGGCCGGTCCCCCTGGACACCCCCGTCGTCCTCACCGGCCAGGTGAGCGAGTCCGCCGGCCGCAAGACGATCGTGATCGGCACCATCGCCCTCGCGTCGACGCCGGACCGCCCGCTGGTCGAGGCCCGCGGCGTCTTCGTCACGCCCCGCGCGGAGACGGTCGGGGACTACTTCGGCGGCGTCACCGACGCCTCCGGCCGGCACACCTCGCCGGGCCGGCCGACCGACGCCACCGCCCCGGCGGGCACCCCGTGAGCGACGTCGAGGTGGCCGCTGCCGCGGCGCGGGCCGCGGCCGACGTCCTGCTCGCCCTCCGCGGCGGCGGGCTGACCGGGCGGGAGCTCGGCGACGCCGGGGACGCGGCCGCCCAGCGGGCCATCGCCGCCGTCCTCGCCGAGCACCGGCCGGACGACGTCGTCTTCAGCGAGGAGGCCGCCGACGACCGGCGCCGGCTGGACGCCGGACGGGTGTGGATCGTCGACCCGCTCGACGGCACCCGCGAGTACGGCGACCTCGAGCGCGCCGACTGGGCGGTGCACGTCGCGCTGTGGTCCGCGGGCGCGCTGACCGCCGCTGCCGTGGCCCTCCCGGGTCTGGACGAGGTCCTGGTCACCGACCCCGCGCCCGCACCCCCCGCGGCGGGCGGGCACCGGCCCCGCATCGCGGTGAGCCGCACCCGGCCGCCCGAGGTCGCCACCGCCGCCGCGGCGGCCCTCGGCGGCGAGCTGGTGCCGCTGGGGTCGGCCGGGTACAAGGTCACCGCGGTCGTGCGCGGGGAGGTCGACGCCTACGTGCACGCCGGTGGGCAGTACCAGTGGGACTCGGCCGCCCCGGTCGCGATCGCGCTGGCCGCCGGGCTGCACGCGTCCCGGCTCGACGGCTCGCCGCTGCGCTACAACGACCCCGACCCGTGGCTGCCGGACCTGCTGGTCTGCCGTCCGGAGCTGGCTGCCGACCTCCTGGCCGCCGTCGGCTGAACCCCATGGCGGACACTGGTGCGGGAATCCCTCCCGGCCCGGTGCGGTTGCTGCCGGTTCGAGGGGCCTCCCGCTCCGCCCGCAGACCGCCCGTCCCCGAGTTCCGGAGTCCGCGTTCGTGACCAGCCCTGACTACCGGCTGACCCAGCTGGAGACGCTGGAGGCCGAGTCCATCCACGTCATCCGCGAGGTCGCCGCCGAGCTGGAGCGGCCGGTGCTGCTCTTCTCCGGCGGCAAGGACTCCATCGTGATGCTCGAGCTGGCCCGCAAGGCCTTCGCGCCGGCGCGCATCCCCTTCCCGGTCATGCACGTCGACACCGGGCTCAACTTCCCCGAGGTCCTGGAGTTCCGGGACAAGCGGGTGGCCGAGCTCGGCGTCCAGCTGGTGGTCGCCTCCGTGCCCGACGCGATCGCCGCGGGCACGGTCAAGGAGGAGCCCAACGGGTCCCGGAACCGGATCCAGACCCCGGTGCTGCTCGACGCGGTGGAGGAGCACGGCTTCACCGCGCTGTTCGGCGGCGCCCGGCGCGACGAGGACAAGGCCCGCGCCAAGGAGCGGGTGTTCTCCTTCCGCGACGAGTTCGGCCAGTGGGACCCGAAGAACCAGCGCCCCGAGTTGTGGGACCTCTACAACGGCCGCATCCACGTGGGCGAGTCCATCCGCGTCTTCCCGCTGTCCAACTGGACCGAGCTCGACATCTGGCAGTACATCGCCCGCGAGCAGATCGCCATCCCGCCGCTGTACCTGGCGCAGGAGCGGGAGGTCGTCGAGCGGCAGGGGATGCTCTACGCGGTCAACGAGTTCATCCGCCCCCGCGACGGCGAGCGGACGTTCCGCGAGACGGTCCGCTACCGCACGGTGGGCGACGCCAACCTGACCGCCGCCGTCCGCTCGCAGGCGACCACGGTCGAGGAGGTCATCGCCGAGATCGCGGTGACCCGCATGACCGAGCGCGGCGCCACCCGTGGTGACGACAAGGTCAGCGACGCCGCCATGGAGGACCGGAAGAAGGAGGGCTACTTCTGATGGTCGCCGAGGAGACAGTGGTCGACGTCCACTCCGCCGCCGCCGAGCACGCCGCCGAGATCGCCACCGCGCGCCGCGACATCCTCCGGATCGCCACCGCCGGCTCCGTCGACGACGGCAAGAGCACGCTGATCGGCCGGCTGCTGTACGACAGCAAGGCCGTCTTCGAGGACCAGTACGAGGCCGTGGCCCGGGCCAGCAAGGGCGACTACGTCGACCTGGCGCTGCTCACCGACGGCCTGCGCGCCGAGCGCGAGCAGGGCATCACGATCGACGTCGCCTACCGCTACTTCAGCACCCCGCGGCGCACCTTCATCCTCGCCGACACCCCCGGCCACGTGCAGTACACGCGGAACATGGTCACCGGCGCCTCGACCGCCGACCTGGCCATCGTGCTGGTCGACGCGCGCAAGGGGCTGCTGGAGCAGAGCCGCCGGCACGCCTTCCTGGCCTCGCTGCTGCGCGTGCCGCACCTGGTCGTCGCCGTGAACAAGATGGACCTGGTCGACTGGTCGGAGCAGCGGTACGAGGAGATCGCCGACGAGTTCAGCTCCTTCGCCGCGAAGCTGAACGTCCCCGACCTGACCATCGTCCCCATCTCGGCGCTGCACGGCGACAACGTCGTCTCGCACTCGCCGAACTCCCCCTGGTACGACGGCCCCACGCTGCTGCACCACCTCGAGCGGGTGCACGTGGCCAGCGACCGCAACCTCACCGACCCGCGGTTCCCCGTGCAGTACGTGATCCGGCCGCAGTCCGACGCCTTTCACGACTACCGCGGCTACGCCGGCACGGTGGCCAGCGGCACGCTGCGCGTCGGCGACGAGGTGCAGGTGCTGCCCAGCGGGCTCACCACGACGATCGCCGCCATCGACGGCCCCCGCGGCCCGGTCGAGGAGGCGTTCGCGCCGATGTCGGTCACCGTGCGGCTGGCCGACGACCTCGACGTCTCCCGCGGCGACCTGATCTGCCGGCCGCACAACGCCCCGCGGGTGACCCAGGACCTCGACGCGCTGGTCTGCTGGATGGCCGAGGAGCCGCTGCGGCCGCGGCAGCGGCTGGCGGTCAAGCACACCACCCGGTCGGTGCGCGGCGTGGTCAAGGAGCTGACCTACCGGCTCGACGTGAACACGCTGCACCGGGAGCAGGGCGCCGGGGAGCTCGGCCTCAACGACATCGGCCGCGTGAAGCTGCGCACCACCCAGCCGCTGTTCGTCGACGACTACCTGCGCAATCGGGTCACGGGGCGGTTCATCCTGGTCGACGAGGCGACGAACGCCACCGTCGGCGCCGGGATGCTGACCCCCGCGGGATGACGGACCCCCTCCTCCCCACCCCTCGCAGGCTCGGGGCGGTGCCCGGGAGGGGGCCGGGACCGACCCCTCGCACCCGCCTCGCCACCTGGCTGCTGGTCGCCGCCATCGTCGCGGTCGCGCTGAACCAGCGCCCGGCGGTGGTGGCGGTCGCGCCGCTGCTGGGCGACCTGCGCGAGGACACCGGGCTGTCCTCGGCGATGGCCGGCCTGCTCACCACGGTGCCGGTGCTCTGCTTCGGCGCGTTCGCCCCGGTGGCGCCCCGGCTGGCCCGGCGGATCGGGCTGGAGACCGCGGTCGGCGCCTCCCTGCTGCTCCTGGCGCTGGGCATCGCGCTGCGGCTGCTCTCCCCCGTCGCGCTGCTCTACGCCGGCAGCCTCCTCGCCGGCGCCGCGATCGCGCTGGCCAACGTGCTGCTGCCGGCCTACGTGAAGCGGGAGTTCCTGCGTCCGGGCGCTGTGATGGGCGTGTACTCGGCGTCCCTGAACGTCGGGGCGGCCGCCGGCGCCGCGCTGACGCTGCCGGTGGCCGGCGCCCTGGACCTGGGCTGGCGGGCCGGGCTGGGCCTGTGGCTCTTCCTCGCCCTCGGCGCGCTGGTGCTGTGGCTGCCGGTCGCCGGCACCGGCCGGCGGCGCACCGGCGACGCGCCGCCCGGCGGCTCCTGGGACCTGCTCCGGCTGCCGCTGGCGCGCCGGGTCTGCGCCTTCCTGGCGATGCAGAGCGTGCAGTTCTACGCCATCGCCGCCTGGCTGCCCACGCTGCTCGCCGACGCCGGGGTGCCGCGGTCCGAGGGCGGGCTGCTGCTCGGGCTGTCCAACGTGGTCGGGGCGGCCGGCGCCCTGGTCGCGCCCGCGCAGGCCGGCCGGATGCGCGGGCAGCGGCCGCTGGTGGTCGCCGTCGTGGCCGCCTACGCCGTCGGCCTCGCCGGCCTGCTGGTGCTCCCGGACACCGCCACCGTCGTGTGGGTCTGCGCGTGGGGCGTCGCGCAAGGTTCGGGCTTCGCGCTGGCCCTGACGCTGATCGTGCTGCGCAGCCCCACCCCGCTGGTCGCCGCACGGCTGGGCGGGGTGGCGCAGTGCCTGGGCTACCTCCTGGCCGCCTCCGGACCGCTGGTGCTCGGGGCGCTGCACGACGCGACCCGCGGGTGGTCGTGGCCGCTGGTCGTGCTGCTGGTCGCCGTCGTCCCGATGGCCTGGGCCGGGTGGGGCGCCGCACGCGACGCCGTCCTCCCTGCCCCGGAGGACGACGCCGTGCCGCAGCCGGTCAGCGCAGGCTGACCGGGAGCACCTCGAAGCCCCGCAACGTCCGCAGGTCGCGGCGCACCGGGCGCCCGGCGACCCGCAGCCGGGGGAAGCGCTCGCTCAGCGCCTGCAGCGCGACCTCCGCCTCGAGCCGGGCCAGGCCCGCCCCGAGGCAGTAGTGGACGCCGCCGGAGAAGGCCAGGTGATCGCGCGCGTTGGCCCGGCCGACGTCGAACCGGGTGGGGTCGGGGAAGACCCCGGGGTCGCGGTTGGCCGCGCCCAGCAGCACCGTGACGCGGCTGCCCGCCGGCACGGTCCGCCCGGCCACCTCGACGTCGTCCCGCGCGGTGCGGCCGGTGAGCTGGACGGGGCTGTCGTACCGGAGCGCCTCCTCCACCGCGTCGGCCCAGCCGGCCGGCTCCGCGCGCAGCGCGTCCCACTGGTCGCGGTGGGCGTCCAGGGCGACCACGGCGTTGCCGAGCAGGTTCACCGTGGTCTCGAAGCCGGCGCCGAGCAGCAGCATCACCGTGGCGTGCAGCTCCCGCTCGGTCAGCGCCTCCTCGCCCGGCAGCCCGACCAGACGGCTGACCAGGTCGTCGCCGGGGTCGCGGCGCAGCCGGTCGAAGTGCTGCCGGAGGAACCCGTGCATCGCGCGCAGGCCGCGCTCGGCGGCCACGTAGCGGCGCAGCGGCAGCCCGGGGTCGAGCGTCGCCGCCGCCGCGGCGCCCCACCGCAGGAAGTCCTCGCGGCGGTCGGTCGGCACGCCGAGCAGCTCGGCGATCACCAGCACCGGCAGCTGGGCGGCGTAGCGGTCGACGAGGTCGACCGGGCCGGCGCCGGCGTCGGCCGCGAGCTCGTCGAGCAGCGCGTCGGCGGTGCGGCGGATCATCGGCTCGAACGCGGCGGTGGCCCGCGGCGTGAAGGCACGGCTGACCAGCCGCCGGTAGCGGGTGTGGTCGGGCGCGTCGACCACGAGCATCGACGGCGGCTCGGCCACGCCCGTGGCGTCGAGCTCGTCGCCGAAGCGCAGGGCCCAGCCGACCAGGCCCGGGACGCGGGAGCGGTCCCAGCCGACGCCGAAGCGGTCCGAGCGCAGCACCTCCTGCGCCACGGCGTGGGAGGTGGTCACCAGCCCGAGGGCGCTGGGCACCAGCGGGCCGAGCTCGCGCAGCTGCTCGTGGACGGCGTAGGGCTGCTCGCGGACGGCGGGGTCGCGCAGCAGCCGGCCGACGAGGTCCCCGCCGCGGGCGGCGCGGGCGAGGTAGACGGCGGGCAGGCCGTGCCGGACGACGTAGCGGGCGGCGGTCCGGGCGGGCCGCAGCAGCGGCGAGCGGATCGGCTCGGGGGCCGGCGGGGACTGCCGCGGTGCGGTCAGCGAGGTCATGCGCGCCTCTCTGCGGGGGGACGTCGTCGTCCGCCGCAGTCTGTCAGCGCCCCGCGCCCGGCCCGGCGCCGCCCGGTCGTGCCGGGCGGCGACGGGCGCTCGTCAGGAGGGGCTCAGCCCTGGTCGGTGGGGGCGGGGGCGTCGAGGTCCTTCCCCGCCCAGTCCTTGCCCGCCTGGTCGGCGTGCTCGGAGGCGCTGTCGGTCTGGCCGGCGACGGTCTCCACCATCTCCTCGTCGGACAGGCCCTCACCGGCGCTGTGGGTCCCGGGCTCGGTCATCGCGCATCTCCTTCGACTGCGGGGACATCTCGTCCCTGCGCCCCTCCCCGGCGACCGGCGAGGTCAAACCCCCGCCGCGCGGAGTCACAGGCCGGGCGGACGCAGCTCGAACCAGACGCGCTTGCCGCCGCGGTGGTCCTCGGCACCCCACTGATCGGCGGTCGCGGCCACCAGCCGCATACCGCGGCCGCGCGGGTTCCCCGAGTCCAGCTCGCGGATGACGGGACGGACGCCGGAGCCGTCGACGACGCCGATCCGCAGCCAGTCGTCGGAGAGGGTCAGCTCCAGGGTGAGGACGCTCTCCCCGCCGACGTGGTCGACGACGTTGGCCACCAACTCGGTCACCAGCAGCGCCGCGTCGTCGGGGTCGTGCGGCGCGCGCCAGGACCGCAGCAGGTCCAGCACGAGGTGGCGGGCGACGGGCACGCTCCACGCGACGGGGAGCAGGTCGACGCTCGCGCGCAGGGTGGACACAGCCGGCCTCCGGGGTGCTGCAGGTGGGACCGGGACGGCGCGCCGCGGCGTACGCATGACGCGCCATCCCGTTGCGTGCAACGGAAGCATGTCCCGGGCGTCCTGCGCAACCCCCATTGCATGTCACCGGCCTTGCATGGGACGGGTGTTGCGTGCAATACCCGTTCAGATGCATAGTGGACAACTGAATCGCCATGACGAGGCGGGCGATCGACGGAGGACCTGGTGACGACGGACACCCGCAGCGGGGACGACGCGGCCCTGGGGGCACTGCGCGGCCTGGCGGCCGCCCTGGACACCTGCGCCGAGGAGCTCCGCCACGCCCGCGAGCGCGCCCAGCACCTCGTCGAGCAGCGGGAGACCGGCCGGCCGTGGCTCGAGATCGTGACCGCGGAGTCGCGCCCCCTGGTGGTCGAGCGGATCAGCACGGTGCTCGCCACGCTCGCGACGGCCGGCAGCGCCTGGCGCCGTGAGCAGGCCCGCGCCCTGCACGACGAGCAGGTCAGCATCAACCGGATCGCGGCGCTGTTCGGCGTCACCCGCCAGCGCATCTCCGCCCTGCTCCGCGAGCGGCCCGACGAGGACGCCGTGCCCGCGATCGACTGACGCCCGCGGAGGGGGTCCGCCGGCGTGACGCCCACGGACCCCTCCGCGACCTCAGGCGGAGATGCGGTCGATCGCCTTGTAGATGCGCTGCTCGGAGACCGCGCGCGGGGTGCCCAGCTGCTGGGCGAACAGCGCCACCCGCAGCTCCTCGAGCATCCAGCGGACCGCCGTGACCGGGTCGTCCGGCGCGCCGCCGGGCGGGACCTGCCGGCGCAGCTGCTCGTACTCGGCGGTCACCGCCTCCACCTGCTGCATCCACAGCGCGTCCCGGGCGGCGTTGGCCGGCAGCTTCTCCAGCCGGTGCGCCATGCCCTTCAGGTAGCGGACGACGTCGGGCAGCCGGCGGCGGCCGGTCGCGGCGACGAACCCCTTGTGCAGCAGCCCGGCCATCTGCCGGCGGAGGTCCGCGACCGCGGCGTCGGGGACCCGGCGGCCGGGCGCGGCGCCGATGGCGACGGCGACCTCGCGGGCCTGGGTGAGCACCGCCTCGACCCGCGTCACGGTGTCCTTCGTCAGCGGCGGCAGCTGCGCGCGTGCGGTGTCGACCAGCGCGGCGAAGGCGGCCGCCTCCCGCGGCGGGCCACCGGCCGCGGCGATCAGCTCGTCGGCGGCGGCGTCGACGCAGTCGGCGACCAGGTCGGGGATCTCCCCGTCGGGGTTGAACTGCAGCGCCAGCCGCGACCGCGGGCCGAGCCCCTTGGCGATCTGCCGGGCCGGCGACCCGGCGGCCAGCACCAGCAGCCGGCGCACGCCGCGCCAGTGCAGCCGCGCGGCCTCGGCCTCGGTGGCCACCACCCGGACCCCGGCGGTCTCGCCCTCGTCGACCACGGCGGGGAAGGCGGTGACAACGTGCCCGCCGCGGCTGACCTCGACGGTGCGCGGCAGGTCGCCGATCGCCCACGTGGTCAGGCCGGTGCGCTCGAGGTCGGCGGCCGCCCGGGCCAGGCTGGCACGGGCCTGCGGCGCCACCTCCGCCCGCAGGGCGTGCAGGTCCTTGCCGCGGGCCAGCGTGCGGTCGCGGTCGTCGACCACCCGGAAGGTGGCCCGCAGGTGGCCGGGCACCTGCTCGGGCGCCCAGGCGTCCGGCGGGACGACGACGGCCGCGGCCCGGCGCAGCTCGCGCTCCAGCGCCGGCAGCAGCGGCTCGGTCGGCTCGATCCGCGGCAGCACCTCCCGCACCCGGTCGGGGATCGGCACCAGCGCGCGGCGGACCTGCTTGGGCAGGGTGCGCAGCAGCGCGGTGACCAGCTCCTCCCGCAGCCCCGGCACGGTGAAGGCCAGGGAGCTGCCCGCCGTCCGCTCGGCGACGGTGTCGAGCACGGCCAGCGGGACGTCGACGGTCACGCCGTCCTCCGGCGCCCCGGGGGCGAAGGCGTACGACAGCGGCAGCGTGAGGCCCTGCGTCAGCGGGACGGCGTCGGGGAAGTCCTCCTCGCGGACCTGCCCGGCGGCCGCGGCGTTCGTGAGCTCCTCGACGGTGAGGGTCATCAGGTCCGGCGTGCGCCGCCGGGCCTCCTTCCACCAGCGGTCGAAGTGCCGGGTGGAGACGACGTCGGCCGGCACGCGGGCGTCGTAGAGCTCGAACAGCGTCTCGTCGTCGACCCGGATGTCCCGGCGACGGGCGCGCTCCTCCAGCTCGGCCACCCGCTCCAGCGCCCGCTGATTCTCCGCCCAGAAGCGGTGGTGCGTCGTCCACTCGCCCTGCACCAGCGCGTGCCGGATGAACAGCTCGCGGGAGACGACGGGGTCGATCGAGCCGTACTGCACCCGCCGGCCGACCACGAGCGGCAGCCCGTAGAGGGTGACCCGCTCGGTGGCGACGACCGAGCCGCGCCGGGCGTCCCACCGCGGCTCGGAGTACTCCCGCGTCACCAGGTGGTCGGCCAGCTCCTCGACCACCTCGGGGTCGATGCGGGCCACGGTGCGGGCGAACAGCCGGCTGGTCTCCACCAGCTCGGCGGCCACGACCCAGCGCGGCGGCTTCTTCGCCAGCGGCGTGCCCGGGGCGATGACGAAGCGGGCGTTGCGGGCGCCCAGGTACTCGCGGCCGCCGCGGCGCCGGTCGCCGTCCTTCTTGCGGGGGTCCTCGACCTGCAGGCCGATCTGGCTGAGCAGGCCGGCGAGCAGGGCGGTGGTGATCGAGCGCTCGTCGGGCTCGACGGCCGGCTCGGTGAGCGTCATGCCCAGGCGGCGGCAGGTGCTGCGCAACTGACCGTAGAGGTCCTGCCACTCGCGGATGCGCAGGTAGTGCAGGAACTCGCGCTTCACGGTGCGGCGGAACTGGTTGCCGCTGAGCGCGTCCTGCCGCTCCTCGAGGTACCGCCACAGGTTCAGCAGCGCGAGGAAGTCGGAGTGCTCGTCGGCGAAGCGGGCGTGTGCCTGGTCGGCGGCCTGCTGGTGCTCGGCCGGGCGCTCGCGGGGGTCCTGGATGGTCAGGCCGGCGGCGATCACCAGCACCTCGTCGAGCACGCCGCGCCGGTCGGCCTCGACCACCATGCGGGCCAGCCGGGGGTCCAGCGGCAGCGCGGCCAGCGACCGGCCGGTCGGCGTCAGCTTCCGCTCGGCGTCGAGCGCGCCGAGCTCCTCGAGCAGGGCCAGCCCGTCGGCGACCGCGCGGCGGTCCGGCGGGTCGATGAAGGGGAACTCCTCGACGGCGCCGAGGTCCAGCGCGGCCATCTGCAGGAGCACCGCGGCCAGGCTGGTGCGCAGGATCTCCGGGTCGGTGTACTCCGGCCGGGCGTCGAAGTCGTCTTCGGTGTAGAGCCGGATCGCGATGCCCTCGGACGTGCGTCCGCAGCGGCCCGACCGCTGCCGGGCCGAGGCCTGGCTGACCGGCTCGATCGGCAGCCGCTGCACCTTGGTGCGCGCGCTGTACCGGGAGATGCGCGCCGTCCCGGGGTCGACGACGTAGCGGATGCCCGGCACGGTCAGCGAGGTCTCGGCGACGTTGGTGGCGAGCACCACCCGCCGGCCGGTGTGCGGCTGGAAGACCCGGTGCTGGTCGGCGGCCGACAGCCGGGAGTAGAGCGGCAGCACCTCGACGCCCGGGAACCGGTCGGTCAGCGCCTCGGCGGTGTCGCGGATCTCGCGCTCGCCGGCGAGGAAGACGAGGACGTCGCCGGGTCCCTCGGCGACCAGCTCCTCGACCGCGTCGCCGATCGCGGTGACCTGGTCGCGGTCGGGGTCGGCCTCCGGGTCGTCGGGGTCCACGACGGGGCGGTAGCGGATCTCGACCGGGTAGGTGCGGCCGCTGACCTCGACGACCGGCACCTCGGCGCCGTCGTCGCTGAAGTGCTTGGCGATCCGCTCGACGTCGATCGTCGCCGAGGTGATGACGACCTTGAGGTCGGGACGGCGGGGCAGGATGCGGGCCAGGTAGCCGAGCAGGAAGTCGATGTTGAGGCTGCGCTCGTGCGCCTCGTCGATGATCAGCGTGTCGTACTGGCGCAGCAGCCGGTCGTGGGCGATCTCGGCGAGCAGCACGCCGTCGGTCATGACCTTGACCAGGGTGGAGTCCGACACCTGGTCGGTGAACCGGACCTTCCAGCCGACGACGTCGCCCAGCGGCCGCTCCAGCTCCTCGGCGATGCGCTCGGCCACCGTGCGGGCGGCGATCCGGCGGGGCTGGGTGTGCCCGATCCGGCCGCGCACGCCCCGGCCGAGCTCGAGCGCGATCTTGGGCAGCTGGGTGGTCTTGCCCGACCCGGTCTCCCCGGCGACGACCACGACCTGGTGCTCGCGCAGGGCGGCGGCGATGTCGTCGCGGCGCGCGGAGACCGGCAGCTCGGCCGGGTAGGTCACCGGCGGGACGGCGGCGCGGCGGCGGGCGATCCGCTCCTCGGCAGCGGCGACGTCGGCGACGACCCGCTCCCGCTGCCGGGCGCGGGCCTCGGGGTCCCGGGTGCGTCGGGTGCCGTCCAGCCGGCGGCCGAGGCGGTGCTCGTCCTCGACGGTCAGCGCGGCCAGCCGGGAGCGGAGGTCGCCGGTGGCCGGCGCGTCGACGGCCATGGCGGAGCTCCTCTCGGGTGGGCTGGTCCCGGTGTCCGGTCGGGACGGTCCGGCGCGCGTGGTGACCGGCTGGGCGGGTACCGGTCCTCCCAGGATCCCACTCCCCGCGACACGGTCCGGTCGAGGCAGCGGCCGGCGTGCCCGACGTCACGCTCGATGCGTCCTGCAACTGGATGCGTGCACTCAACAACCGGTTGTACCGTGCACCTGTTCCCGGCGCCGCGCCGCCGTCCCGCCTCCGATTCCGGAGACCTCGTGAGCCCTCCCGCACCGGCGATCCCTGACGTCCGCACGGCTCAGCTGCACACCCTCGGCGAGCAGTTGCCGCGGATGATGCGGGTGATCCACGCGCTCAAGGCCGCCACCGCGGGCGACAGCCGTGACCGGGCGGCCCACGTGCTGCTCTTCCCGCTCGTCCGGCTCGGGCCCCTGCGGCAGGGCGCTCTCGCCGACCTGGTGCACGCCGACCCCTCCACGGTCAGCCGGCACGTGGCCACGCTCGTCGAGGGCGGGCTGGTGCAGCGCGTCGCCGACGAGCGGGACGGCCGGGCCAGCCGGCTGGTCGTCACCGACGCGGGGCACGCCGCGCTCGCGTCGCTCCGGGCCGAGCGGGAGGCCGTCCTCGCGCGGGTCACCGCCGACTGGGACGACGCCGACCTCGCCGCCCTCACCGACCTCTTCGGGCGCCTCCTGGACGGCCTGACCGCCGTCCTGCCCTCCGACGCCACGCCCGACACCCCGCCCGACACCACGGCCGACACCACGGCCGACGCCACGGCCGACGCCACGGCCCTCCCCGATCCGAGAGAGACCCGATGACCCGGACCACCCCCGCGCCGACGCCCGCCGGGGCGACCGCCCCCGGCGACGACGGCGCCTTCACCCACCGGCAGATCGTCACGATCATCGTCGGGCTGATGGTGGCCATGTTCCTGGCCGCCCTGGACCAGACCGTCGTCGCCACCGCGATCCGCACGATCGCCGACGACCTCGACGGCTTCGACCTGCAGGCCTGGGCGACGACGGCCTTCCTCATCACGTCGACGATCTCGACGCCGCTCTACGGGAAGCTGTCCGACATCTACGGGCGGCGGCCGTTCTACCTGTTCGCGATCGCGGCCTTCGTCGTCGGCTCGGCGCTGTGCGGCATCTCGACGTCGATGTACGAGCTGGCCGTGTGGCGGGCCGTTCAGGGCGTCGGCGCCGGCGGCCTGATGTCGCTGGCGCTGGCGATCATCGGCGACATCGTGCCGCCGCGGGAGCGCTCCCGGTACCAGGGCTACTTCATGGCCGTCTTCGGCAGCTCGAGCGTGCTCGGCCCGGTCGTCGGCGGCTTCCTCGCCGGCCAGGAGTCGCTGGCCGGCCTGGCCGGCTGGCGCTGGATCTTCTGGATCAACGTGCCGCTGGGCATCCTCGCCTTCGCCGTCGTCATGCGGGTGCTGCACCTGCCGCACGAGCGCCGCGAGCACCGCATCGACTGGCCCGGCGCGCTCGCGCTGGTCACCTTCCTGGTGCCGCTGCTGATCGTCGCCGAGCAGGGCCGCATCTGGGGCTGGACCGACCCGAGGTCGGTCACCTGCTACGTCGTCGGCGCCGTCGGCTTCGTGCTCTTCGTCCTGGCCGAGCGCCGCTACGGCGACGACGCGCTGCTGCCACTGCGGCTGTTCCGCAACCGCAGCTTCAGCGTCGCGGGCGTCGGCAGCATCCTGGTCGGTGCCGGCATGTTCGGCGGCCTGCTGCTGCTCCCGCAGTACCTGCAGATCGTCAAGGGCTCCAGCGCCACCGAGGCCGGCCTGCAGATGATCCCGCTGGTGGTCGGGATCATGACCGGGGCGATGAGCTCCGGCATCGCGATCAGCCGCACCGGCCGCTACAAGGTCTTCCCGCTCGTCGGCATCGTGTTCATGGCCGCGGCCCTGCTCGGCATGTCGCTGCTCGTCGGGGTCGACACCTCGGTCTGGGCGCTCGTGCCGCTGATGGTCCTGCTCGGCCTGGGTCTGGGCTTCAACTTCCAGCCGGTGATCATCGCGGTGCAGAACGCCGTCTCCCCGCGGGAGATGGGTGTGGCGACGTCGTCGGTGACGTTCTTCCGGCAGATGGGCGGCACGATCGGGACGGCGGTGTTCCTCTCGGTGCTGTTCACCCGCCTGCCGGTCGAGATCGGCGACTCCTTCCGCGCCGCGGGCATCGACACCGCCGGCGGCGGGGTGGACCTGGAGTCGGCGCTGAGCGACACCTCGCGGGTCGCCGGGCTGCCGGCGCCGGTGGTGCACGCCTTCGGCGACGGCTTCTCCAACGCCATGGACCTGGTGTTCCTGATCGCCGCCCTCGTGGTCGCGGCCGGCTTCTTCGTGATGCTGTTCCTGCCGCAGCTGGCGCTGTCGAACAAGTCCGGCATCCAGGCCCGGCAGGCCGCCGACCAGGCCACCGCGACGGGCGACCCGGCGCCGGCCGACGACGCCGTCCGCGCCGCCGGCGCCGCCGCCCCGACGTCGGTCAGCCCGGCGCAGGGCCCGGCGGCCGGTGACGGCACGCAGGGCGACGGCGTGGCCGACCGCGGACCCCGCCACCGCGCGTAGCGGGGGGCCCTCGGTGTCGGCTCTGCGGGCGCCCTCCGGACGTTGCGGGCAGGATCAGGCCCGCAACGTCCGGAGACGGTCCGCAGGGTCGCGCCGCAGCGCCGCTGTCACGGCACGAAGACGGCGCGGACGCAGCCGTCCTGCTTCTCCTTGAACAGCTCGTAGCCGCGGGGCGCGTCGTCCAGCGGCATCACGTGCGTGGCGAGGTGCTCGGTGACCAGCTCCCCGCTCTCCATCCACTCCAGCAGCCGCGGGATGTAGCGGGGCCCGTGCACCTGCGCCCCGCGCAGGGTCAGCCCCTTGTTCATGAGGGCGCCGAGCGGGAACTTGTCCACCATCGACGCGAAGACGCCGAGGGTGAACACGCTGCCGCCCTTCCGGCAGGCCATGACCGCCTCGCGGACGGCGGTCGGCCGGTCGGTCTGCAGCCGCAGCTGCTGCTTCACCTGGTCGTAGGCGCCGTGGACGCCGGGGCTGTGCGCCTCCATGCCCACGGCCTCGATGCACACGTCCGGCCCGCGGCCGCCGGTGAGCTCACGCAGCTCGGCGGCCACGTCGGTGGTCGTGTAGTCGATGGTCTCCGCCCCGGCGTACGTGCGCGCCTGCTCCAGCCGCTCGGGGAGACGGTCGATCACGACGATGCGCTCGGCACCGACGAGGGCCGCGATCCGGGCCGCCATCTGCCCCACCCCGCCGGCGCCCCACACCGCGACGGTGTCGCCGGGCTGCACGCCGCCGAGGTCCACCCCGGTGAAGGCGGTCGAGGCGGCGTCGGAGGCGAACAGCGCCCGGTCGTCGGAGACGCCGTCGGGGACGACGAAGCTGCCGACGTCGGCGAAGGGAACCCGCACGTACTCCGCGTGGCTGCCGGCGTAGCCGCCGACGGCGTGCGAGTAGCCGATGCAGCCGCCGACGCTCTGGCCCCACAGCCCCTCGGTGATCCCGGGGTTGGGGTTGCTGTTGTCGCACAGCGAGTACAGCTCGTGGCGGCAGTACCAGCAGGAGCCGCAGGAGACGAACGAGGCGACGACGACCCGGTCGCCCACCTCCCGCTCCCGGACCCCCTTGCCGACCTCGACGACCTCGCCCATGAACTCGTGGCCGATCACGTCGCCGGCCCGCATGAAGGGGATGTAGCCCGACAGCAGGTGCAGGTCGGAGCCGCAGGTCGTCGTCCGCCGCACCCTCAGGATCACGTCGTGGTCGTTGAGCAGCTGCGGCTCGGGGACGTCCTCCACCGACAGCTGGTTGACCCCGGTCCAGGTCACCGCCTTCACAGCACGCCCTCCTTCTTGGCGCGCGCGACCGCGCCGTCGAGCAGCCGGCCGTTCGGCGTCTGCGCGCGGTGGCCGTGCGGGCGCGGGTCCATCCGCAGCACCTCGCCGACCTCGAGCAGCTGCTTGGCGGTGCGCAGCGCGGCCCGCAGCCGGCCGATCTCCTCCTCCGAGGCCTCCCCCCGGTAGCGGGCGGCGATCTCGGTGCCCTTGTCGCCGGGCGCGGGCGTGACCCGGACCTCGACCAGCGTCCCCAGCGCGGCCAGGGGCGCGGGCAGGGCGGCGGGGTCGACGTCGGACGGCGCGCACAGCACCGTCACCGCCCGCCAGCGCCGCGCGGCCCGCGCGGGATCGTCGGACACCGAGGCGGTGCCGACGCCCGGCAGCTTCAGGCCCTGCAGACGGCTGAGCAGGGCGCCACCGAGGTCGGCGGCACGGTCGAGGAGCGGGTTGGGCATGGATCCCCCTTGGCGGACGAGTCGTTCCCACCTACCCGCGAGACCGGCCGGGGCAACCGGCCTACGGTGAGGCGTACCGCCCGTCGCCGTGCGCTCCTGGAGGCCCCCCGTGCCCGCGTCCTCGCTGATCCTCAACCGCCGGGACCTGCAGTTCCTGCTGCACGAGTGGCTCGAGGTGGAGAGCCTGGTGAAGCGGGAGCGCTACGCCGAGCACTCCCGCGAGACCTTCGACGCCGTCCTCGAGCTGGCCGAGCAGATCGCCACCGAGCACTTCGCGCCGCACAACCGCACGGCCGACGAGAACGAGCCCCGGTTCGTCGACGGCCGGGTGGAGATGATCCCCGAGGTCAAGCAGGCCCTCGACGTCTTCGCCGAGGCGGGCCTGATGGCCAGCGAGTTCGACGAGCGCTTCGGCGGCATGCAGCTGCCGCACACCGTCGGGCAGGCGGTGTTCGCCTGGTTCAAGGCGGCGAACGTGGGGACGTCGGCCTACCCGTTCCTCACCATGGCCAACGCCCGGCTGCTCATCGCCCACGGCAGCCAGGAGCAGGTGGACACCTACGTGGCGCCGATGGTCGAGGGCCGCTGGTTCGGCACGATGGCGCTGTCGGAGCCGCAGGCCGGGTCCTCGCTGGCCGACATCACCACCCGCGCCGAGCGCCAGGACGACGGCACCTACCGGCTGACCGGCAACAAGATGTGGATCTCCGGCGGCGACCACGAGCTGACCGAGAACATCGTCCACCTGGTGCTCGCCAAGGTCCCCGGCGGGCCCCCCGGCGTGAAGGGCATCTCGCTGTTCGTCGTCCCCAAGTACCTGGTGGGCACCGACGGCGCCCTCGGCGAGCGCAACGACGTCGTCCTCGCCGGGCTCAACCACAAGATGGGCTACCGGGGGACGACGAACACGCTGCTCAACTTCGGCGAGGGCGTGCACACCCCCGGCGGGCGGGCGGGCGCGGTCGGGTACCTCGTCGGGGAGGAGCACCGCGGCCTCACCTACATGTTCCACATGATGAACGAGGCGCGGATCGGCGTCGGGATGGGCGCGACCGTGCTCGGCTACACCGGGTACCTGCACGCGCTGGAGTACGCGCGCACCCGCACCCAGGGCCGCCCGCCCACGGCCAAGGACCCGAGCAGCCCGCCGGTGCGGATCGTCGAGCACACCGACGTCCGCCGGATGCTGCTCGCCGCGAAGTCCTACGCCGAGGGCGGCATGGCGCTGGGTCTGTACTGCGCGCGGCTGGTCGACGAGGAGCAGACCGCGGAGACGCCCGAGGCCCGCGACCGCGCCCACCTGCTGCTGGAGATGCTGACCCCCGTCGCCAAGGCCTGGCCCTCGCAGTGGGGGCCGGTCGCCGACGACCTGGCCATCCAGGTGCACGGCGGCTACGGCTACACCCGCGACTACCCCGTCGAGCAGTTCTACCGGGACAACCGGCTGAACCCGATCCACGAGGGCACCAACGGCATCCAGGGTCTGGACCTGCTCGGCCGCAAGGTGCTGATGCAGGGCGGCGCCGGGCTGCGGCTGCTCGGCGAGACCATCACCGCCACCACCGCGCGCGCCGCCCGCACCGGCTGGGCCGGCTTCGCCGCGGACCTGGAGGCGGCGGTCACCCGGCTCGGCGCGGTGACCGGCACGCTGTGGGGCGCCGGCGACCCGGCGGTCACCCTGGCCAACGCCACCGCCTACCTCGAGGCGGCCGGGCACGTCGTCGTCGCCTGGCTGTGGCTGGAGCAGGCGCTGGCCACCCGCGAGGAGACCAGCGACTTCCACGAGGGCAAGCGCGCCGCCGCCCGCTACTTCCACCGCTACGAGCTGCCCAAGGTGCACACCCAGCTGGACCTGCTGGAGTCGCTCGACCGGACCGTGCTCGACACCGACGAGCGCTGGCTGTGACACACCCGCGCCCCGCGGCTCACGAGGAGCGGCGGGGCGCGGTGGGTGCGAGCCGGCGGGCGCCGGCCCGGGTCAGGCGCTGACGGCGGTCGCCGGCACCGGCTCCGCAGCGGTCGTCGCGGCGGACCGGACGGCCTGCGCGGCGCGCTGCTCGCGCTCGTAGCGGGCGGTGCTGGAGGACCCCATCACGATCACCAGTCCGGTCAGGACCAGGAACCCGAGGAGGGTCACGGCCGGCCAGAACATCATCGAGGACTTCCCCCTGTCGTACTCTCCGCCGGCCCGCCAGGTGCGCGGGGCGGCATGTCGTCGGGACCTGTGTTGCCCGTGGATCTACCTCTCAATCGTCGATACGTGATCACTTCCTGACTCCTGGTGATGCGATTCACAGGCCCGGCCGGCCCGGCGGACCTCCGCGACGGCGTGCTCTGATCCTGGGGTGACGCACCCACCCGCGACTCCGCGTCCGGTTCCGGCGGGTCCCGCCCGTCCGGCGCGTCACGGCCCGCTCGTGCTGACGCTCGCACTCGCAGTGACCACGCTCTCGCTCCTGCAGAGCCTGGTCGTGCCGCTGCTGGGGACCATCGCCGAGGAGCTCGGGGTCTCGGCGGCCGCCGCCGGCTGGGTGCTGACGGCGAACCTGCTCGCCGCGGCCGTCTCGACGCCGGTGCTGGGCCGGCTCGGGGACACCCGTGGCGAGCGGCCGGTGTTCCTCGGGATCCTCGCCGTGGTCGCGGCGGGCACCGTGCTGACGCTGGTGGCGACCTCGCTGCCGCTGCTGCTGGCCGGCCGTGCGCTCCAGGGGACCTCCTACGGCCTGTTCCCGCTCGCGATCAGCGTGCTGCGCCGGGAGCTGCCCGGCGAGCGGCTCAGCGTCGCGATGTCGGTGGTGAGCAGCACGCTGGCGGTGGGCGGCGTGGTCGGGCTGGTCGCGACCGGCCTGCTCTCCCGCGGCTCGGGCAGCTACCGGGACGCGTTCTGGATCGGGCTGGCCGTCGCGCTGCTGACCCTGGTCATGGCCGCGCTGGTGCTGCCCCGCCGTCCCCCGACCGCCTCCGGCACCGTCGACTGGTGGGGCGCGGCCACGCTCGGCGCCGGCCTGGTGCTGCTCCTGCTGCCGGTGTCGCAGGGCAACGCCTGGGGGTGGACGTCGGTCCCGACGCTCGCCTGCGCGGCCGGCGCGGTCGCCGTCCTCGCCGGGTGGGTGGTCCTGCAGCGCCGGCGCCGGGACCCGCTCGTCCGGCCGGCGCTGCTCACCGACCCGCGGACGCTGGCCCCCAACGTGGCCGGGCTGATGACCGGCCTGGGCCTGTTCGTGTCCTTCATCGCCGTCATGCAGTACGTGCAGACGCCGGCGGAGGTGGCCGGCTACGGCTTCGGGGCGTCGGTGCTCGAGGCGGCGGTGGTCTACCTGCTGCCGGGCGGTGTCGCCGGCATCGTGCTCGCGCCGCTGGCCGGCCGGGTCGTCGCGCGGATCGGCGCGCTGCCCACCCTGCTGGCCGGCGGGCTGGCGGGGCTGGTCGGCTTCGGGTTGCTGGCCCTCCTGCGCGGCGCGCCGGCCGGGGTGGTGGCCGGCGGGCTGCTGACCCAGGTCTGGGTGACCGTCGCCTACGCCGCGCTCCCGACGCTCGTCGTCCAGGCGGTGCGGCCGAGCGAGACCGGGGTGGCCAACGCCGTCAACTCGATCACCCGGTCGGTCGGCCAGGCGGTGGGGAGCGCCCTGACCGTGGCGCTGCTGACCGCCGGCACCGACCCGGCGACCGGGCTGCCCCGGGCGTCGGCGTTCACGCTCGTGTGCCTGATCGGCGTCGCCGCGGCACTGGTCGTCGCCCTGGTCAGCCTCGTCGCGATGCTGCGCGGGCGGGGGCGGCCGGCCGGTGGGCCGGACCCCCTGGCCGACGTCGAGCAGGCCACCGCGGGGTCGGGCGAGTGGTCCCCGGTGAGCGGCCTGCGCTGATCGCGGACGGGTCACGACACCCCGGCGCGGCGAATGGAACGGCGCCGTCCGGGGCACCGGGGACGGAGAACGCTGTAAACGCCCCGACCGGAGGACTCCGATGGCCCGATCCACCGGCTCCCGCAGCAGCGGCACCGCTGCGAAGGACACCCGCTTCTCCGGCAACGTCGCCGGCGACCCGGCACCCCACGACGACAAGGTCAACTCGACCCGGTTCGACAACGCCCCCCGCGGCGCGGACACGGCGCCCACCACGATGGGCACGATCAAGCGCACGGTGAAGGAGTTCAGCGAGGACCAGCTCACCGACCGTGCTGCGTCACTGACGTACTACGGCGTCCTCGCGCTGTTCCCCGCGATCATCGCCCTGCTGTCGATCGTCGGTCTGCTGACCGACCCGCGGCAGCTCTCCGACGCCCTCACCGCGGTCGTCCCGGCCGACGCGGCCGACACGCTCAACCCCGTGATCGAGCAGATCGCCGGCAACACGAGCACGGCCGGCTTCGGGCTGGTCATCGGTCTCGCCGCCGCCATCTGGTCGGCCTCCGGCTACGTCGGCGCCTTCACCCGGGCGGCCAACGTGGTCTACGAGACGCCCGAGGGCCGCAAGATCTGGAAGCTCAAGCCGCTCCAGCTGCTGATCACGCTGATCGGCGTCCTCTTCGCCGCGCTCATCGTCGCGATGCTGGTGCTCAGCGGCCCGGTCGTGGAGGCCGTGGGCAGCGCCATCGGGCTGGGCGACACCACGCTGACGGTGTGGAACGTCGTCAAGTGGCCGGTGATGGTGGTCCTGCTGGCCCTGATGATCGCGATCCTCTACTACGCCACCCCGAACGCGAAGCTGCGTGGCTTCAAGTGGGTGAGCCCCGGCGCGGGCGTCGCGATCCTCGTCGCCGTCGTGGCCTCGGCCGCGTTCGCGTTCTACGTCAGCAACTTCGGCAGCTACAACAAGACCTACGGCGCGCTGGCCGGCGTCGTGATCTTCCTGATCTGGTTCTGGCTGATCAACCTGTCGCTGCTGTTCGGCATCGAGCTCGACGCCGAGCTCGAGCGGACCAAGGAGCTCAAGGAGGGCGTGCCGGAGGCCCACAAGGAGATCCAGCTCGACGCCCGCGCCGAGCCCAAGCCGCGCCAGACGAACTAGCCGCCGCGGCACACGAGGAGAGGCCCGGTCCCCCGCGGGGGCCGGGCCTCTCCTCGTGCACGGAGTCGGGGGGGGGGGGGGGGGGGGGGGGGGGGGGGGGGGGGGGCGGGGGGGGGGGGGGGGGGGGGGGGGGGGGGGGGGGGGGGGGGGGGGGGGGCCGCGGGGGGGGCCCCCCCCGCCGCGCCCGCGGCCCCCCCCCCCCCCCCCCCCCCCCCCCCCCCCCCCCCCCCCCCCCCCCCCCCCCCCCCCCCCCCCCCCCCCCCCCCCCCCCCCCCCCCCACTCCGGTCAGCGGGAGGTGGGCGGGCGGTCGCCGTGCCGGGCCGGCGGTGTGCGCTCCACCAGCGCGGCCACCCCCGCCAGCCCACGGCTGACCGCCTCACCGACCGGCGCCAGCCGCTCCGGTGCCCGGCGGACGCCGGCGTCGACCCAGTCCCGCGTGCGGTCGAGCACCGACAGCGGCAGCGCCGACAGCGCGTTGCCCGGCGGACGGCGCGCCACGGTGGGGTGCGGGCGGGTGGGCGAGATCCGCCGCACCAGCTCCCACTGCCGGCCCAGCCGGCGCAGCTCGTGCGGGTCGAGCCGCTCCTGCAGCCGCGG
This sequence comes from Blastococcus sp. SYSU D00813, assembly GCF_054050735.1. Taxonomy (NCBI): domain Bacteria; kingdom Bacillati; phylum Actinomycetota; class Actinomycetes; order Geodermatophilales; family Geodermatophilaceae; genus Blastococcus; species Blastococcus sp. SYSU D00813. Next base: position 38,398 of record NZ_JBJGZX010000024.1, on the reverse strand, counting down.
CAGCAGCACGTCCTCCTCGTCCCGGACGTCCTCGCGCAGCACCTGCACCAGGCGGGCCAGGCGCGCCGGCCGCTGCGGGTCGTCCAGGCCGCCCTCCTCGAGCGCCGCCACGAGTTCGTTGACCTCCTGGTGCTCCTCCTCGATGCGCAGGGTGAGCTCCTCGCCGTCGGGCAGCACCCGGCGGACGGCGGGCCACAGCACCGCCTCCTCGGCGAAGGCGTGCGCGAAGACCAGCCGGTCGATGCGCTGCAGCACCTCCTCCTGCTCGCGGCCGGTGCTGCCGTCGAGCTCGTGCAGCAGCTCGTCGAGCCGGACGTGCTCGCGGCGCTGCCGGGTCAGGACGCTGCCGGGGCCGCCGAGGTCGGCCTCGGTCTGGTCGGCGATGGAACGGGGCACGGGGACGACCTCTCGATGCGGGACGGATCCGTCCCCCTCTTCCCCGCGGCGTCGTGCGGCATGCCACGCGGGCGCCCGGGTTGCCCGTCCCGCCCGCGCGGGTAGGCCCTGCGCCCGCGGACGACGGAGACCGCGGCCCGAGGAGGCACGATGACCCCGCCCGTGACGTCGGACTTCTACGAGCTCGAGGCGCTGCTGGACGACGCGGACCGCGAGGTGCTGCACCGCGTGCGGGCGTTCATGGACGAGCGGGTCGAGCCGGTCATCAACGACTTCTGGACCCGCGGGGAGTTCCCGCACGAGCTCGTCCCGGGCCTGGCCGAGCTCGGCGTCGCCGGCGCGCAGTACTCCGGGTACGGCTCCCCCGGCCGGTCGGCGCTGTTCGACGGGATGGTCGCGATGGAGTTCTCCCGCGGCGACCCGTCGATCGCCACGTTCATGGGCGTCCACGGCGGCCTGGCCATGGGCACGGTGCACCTGTGCGGCTCCGAGGAGCAGAAGGAGCGCTGGCTGCCGGCGATGTCCCGCATGGAGCTGATCGGCGCCTTCGGCCTGACCGAGCCCGACCACGGTTCCGACGTCGCCCGCGGCCTGCAGACGACGGCCCGCCGCGAGGGCGACGAGTGGGTGCTGACCGGCGCGAAGAAGTGGATCGGCAACGGCAGCTTCGCCGACCTGGTGATCATCTGGGCGCGGGACGAGGAGACCGACCAGGTGCTCGGCTTCGTCGTCGAGAAGGGGGCGCCGGGGTTCTCCGCCGTCGACCTGAAGGACAAGATCGCGCTGCGGGCGGTGCAGAACGCGCACATCACCCTGGACGGCGTCCGGGTGCCGGAGACCGACCGGCTGCAGGGCGCGAACTCCTTCCGCGACACCGCGCAGGTGCTCCGGGCGACGCGGGTGAGCGTGGCCTGGTCGGCGGTCGGGTGCTCGCGCGGCGCCTACGAGCACGCGCTGCGCTACGCCGAGGGCCGGCAGCAGTTCGGCAAGCCGATCACGAGCTTCCAGCTGGTGCAGGACCTGCTGTTCCGGATGCTCGGCAACATCACCGCCTCGGCCACGCTGTGCGCCCGGGCCTCGCAGCTGCAGGACTGCGGGATGCTCAAGGACGAGCACGCCTCGATGGCGAAGGCGTACAGCACCATGCGCATGCGCGAGACCGTCGGCTGGGCCCGGGAGCTGATGGGCGGCAACGGGATCCTGCTGGAGAACCACGTCGGCCGGTACGTCGCCGACGCCGAGGCCATCTACTCCTACGAGGGCACCCGCGAGGTGAACAGCCTCATCGTCGGCCGCGCCGTCACCGGCGAGAGCGCGCTGGTCTGAGCCGCCCTGCGGTCACGACCGTGCACTCCTCCACCGCACGACGGGTCCGTCAGGTGGCGGAGTGCACGACCGCAGCCCGGCACGCGCCTGGCGCCGGAGCGTCGTCCCTCTGCCGGCCGGCTCCGGGAGCCGATCGGCCGGTGACGGCCAACGCTTCGGGAGCTCACTCGTCGAGTGGCCACCCGGGCACCCGAGCGACGGGCCGGCGGCGGCGTCCTACTCGAAGAGGTCGGGCTGGTCGCGGCTGATCCGCTCCCAGATGGGCTGGAACTGGAACCAGCCGGCGAACTCGTAGCCGACCTGCCCGCGGGTGACCGTGGCCTCCTCGTGCCCGATCCGCCGCGGCGGGGTGCCCAGCCCGGCGGCCGCGGCGTAGGCGGTGAGCTGGGCCTGGGCGGTGCGCTCGAGCGTGAGGAACCACCAGGCCGCGCTGTCGACCGAGGTGCCGACGGTCAGCATGCCGTGGTTGCGCAGGATCACGGCCTTGTGCTGCCCGAGCGCGGCGCCGATCCGGCGGCCCTCCTCGGGGTCGAGCACGACGCCGGAGTAGCTGTCGTGCACCCCGATGTCCTCGTAGAACGCGCAGGAGTCCTGGGTGAGCGGCTCGATCGTCATGTCCAGGCAGGACAGCGTCTTGCCGTAGGGGCCGTGGGCGTGCGCGGCGGCCAGGACGTCGGGGCGGGCGGCGTGCACCGCGGTGTGGATGGCGATCGCCGCGCCGTTGACCGCCCGGTCGCCCTCGACGACCTCGCCGTCCTCGTCGACCCGGACCAGGTCGCTGCTGCGGATCATGCTGAAGTGCATCCCGAAGGGGTTCACCCAGAACGTGTCGGGCGCCTCGGGGTCGCGGACGGTGATGTGCCCGGCCACGCCCTCGTCGAGCCCCGCCCTGCTGAACATCCGGAACGCCGCGGCCAGCTTGGCCTTACGGTGCGCGCGCTCCTCCTCGACGGAGCCGAAGACCGGCGGCGTGGCCATCCGCAGCTGCCGGCCGGCGGCGTCGGTGTCGGCGGCCGCCGCGGGCAGCGGGGTCGGGGTGGACCGGTCGGTCACGGTCATCGCAGAACTCCTCCGCACGTGGGCGGCGCCGGTGCCGCACGCCTGCGAGTGTGCCCGACGTGACGGCGTCCGGGCGGGGCCACCCGGCCACCGCGCCGGAGCTGCGCGACTCTGGTTGAGTGGTCGGGGTCACAGCTGCCACCGAGCACCTCGAGGAGGCCGGCATGACCACGACCGCCCGCGACACCGCCCGTGACACCGCCGGGGACACGGAGTCCCCGCGCGGCGAGCCCACGACCGCGCCCGCGGCCACGCGCGAGCGCACCGAGACCGGTCCCGACCGGGCCCCCGAGGCGGCCGCCGAGGCCATGACCGGGCTGGACATGGTGCTCGTGGACGGCGCGCGGGGGCCGCTGCGCCGGCTGCTCCCGCCGGCGCGGACAGCGGTCCGCTTCGGGGCCTCCCTGGCCCGCCGGCCCGACGTGGTGGCCCGCCGGGCCGGCACGCTGGCGCAGGACCTCGCCCGCATCGCCGTCGGCCGCAGCGACATCGAGGCCTCGCCCAAGGACAAGCGCTTCGCCGACCCGGCGTGGACGGGCAACCCGCTGCTGCACCGCGCGATGCAGGCCCACATCGCCACCGCCCGCGCGGCGGTCGGCCTGGTCGACGACGCCGACCTCGACTGGCAGGACGACGAGCGCATCCGCTTCTCGCTGACCAACCTGGTCGACGCGCTGGCCCCGAGCAACGTGCCGCCGCTCAACCCGCTGATGTGGAAGGCGGTCATCGACACCGGCGGGAAGAACGCCGTCGAAGGGCTGCGCCGGCTCGTCGCCGACATCACCTCGCCGCCGCGCGTGCCGTCGATGGTCGAGCCCGACGCCTTCACCGTCGGCGAGGACCTCGCGGTGACGCCGGGCTCGGTCGTCCTCCGGACGCCGGTCTTCGAGCTCATCCAGTACCGGCCGACGACCGAGCGGGTGCGCGCCGTGCCGCTGGTCGTCGTGCCGCCGACGATCAACAAGTACTACATCACCGACCTCGCGCCCGGCCGCAGCATCGTCGAGCACTACGTGGGCGCCGGCCAGCAGGTCTTCATGATCAGCTGGCGCAACCCGACCGCCGAGCACGCCGACTGGGGCATCGACGACTACGGGCAGGCGGTGCTCGACGCGATGGCCGCCGCGGAGGAGGTCACCGGCAGCGACCGGGTGGCCCTCCAGGCGTTCTGCTCCGGCGGGATCATCACCTCGATGGTCCTGGCGCACCTGGCCGCCACCACGGGCCTGGACCGGGTCGCCGCGGCCAGCTTCGCCGTCACCGTGCTCGACTGGGCCCGGGCCGGGACCGTGTCGGCGCTGATGGACCCCGAGGCCGTGCAGCAGGCGGTGGAGAAGTCGCGGGAGAAGGGCTACCTCGACGGCGCGATGCTCGCCGAGGTGTTCGCCTGGCTGCGGCCCAACGACCTGGTGTGGAACTACTGGGTCAACAACTACCTGCAGGGCAAGCCGCCACCGGCCTTCGACATCCTCTACTGGAACGCCGACACCACCCGGATGACCGCCGGGCTGCACCGCGACTTCATCCAGATCGCCGTGCAGAACGCGCTGACCCGGCCCGGCACGGCGACGATGCTGGGCACCCCGGTGGACCTGTCGGCCGTCGACGTCGACACCTACGTGACCGCCGGCGTCGCCGACCACCTGTGCCCCTGGCAGTCCTGCTACCGGACGACGCAGCTGCTCGGCGGGCGCAGCCGTTTCGTCCTCTCCACCAGCGGGCACATCGCCTCACTGGTGAACCCGCCGACCAACCCGAAGTCGACGTTCCAGGTGGCCGCGGAGACGCCGCCCGACCCCGAGCGGTGGCTGGCCTCGGCCGAGAAGGTGAAGGGCTCGTGGTGGCCGGACTTCGCCGCCTGGCTCGGCGAGCGCTGCGGTCCGGAGGTGCCGGCCCCGGAGCGCCTCGGCTCGGCCGCCCACCCGCCCCTGCAGGACGCTCCCGGGAGCTACGTGCATGAGACCTGACGCGAGCGACGCCCGCGCTCCCGAGACGGTCCGGACGGTCACCGCCGCCGGCCGGACCCTGCGCGTGGCCGTCCGCGCCGGCACCGACGAGGACGTGCCGCCGCTGCTGCTGATGAACGGCATCGGCGCGAGCCTCGAGGTGCTCCAGCCGTTCGTCGACGCGCTCTCGCCGCGGCGGACCGTGGTCCGCTTCGACGTCCCGGGGGTCGGCGGCTCGCCGCGGCCCGTGGTGCCCTACGTGCTGGGGACGCTGACGCCGGTCCTCGCGGGGGTGCTGTCGCGGCTCGGGTACGACCGGCCGGTCGACGTCCTGGGGCTGTCGTGGGGCGGCGGGCTGGCGCAGCACTTCGCCGTCCAGCACCGGCGGCGGTGCCGGCGGCTGGTCCTGGCCGCCACCGGCACGGGGACGCTGATGGTGCCCGGCTCCCCGCGCGTGCTCGGCCGGATGCTCACCCCGCGCCGGCACCGGGACCCGGAGTACGCGCGGTCGATCGCCGGCGACCTGTACGGCGGCACGATGCGCTCGGACCCCGACCGCGCGGCGCGGGTGCTGCACGCGGCCACCCGGATCGGCCCGCGGCGCGGCTACTACTACCAGCTGGCGTCGAGCACCGGGTGGAGCAGCCTGCCGTTCCTGCGGCTCATCCGGCAGCCGACCCTCGTCCTCGCCGGGGACGACGACCCCATCATCCCGGTGGCCAACGCCCGGATCATGGGACGGCTGCTCCCCGACGCGCAGGTGCACGTGTACCGCGGCGGTCACCTGGCGCTGGTCACCGAGGCGCCGACGCTGGCCCCGGTGGTCGAGGAGTTCCTCGACCGCGACTAGGGACCGGGACTAGGGACCGCGGCTAGAGACCGCAGGTGCCGCCGACGAAGCCCTGGCGGAACGAGTCGACCAGCTCGAAGCCGCTGGAGTCCGAGCCGGGCAGCACGGTGTCCTGCTCGCCGTACTGCAGCAGGACGACGGCGGCCTCGTCGACGTCGCCGGGGGAGATCTCGACCGGGGCGTCCTCGACGTCCTCGCGGACGAGCTCGCGCGCCACCCACCCGGCGGTGCAGACGGCGCCGGCGAGGGCCTCGGGCCCCTCGGTCGGCAGCCCGAGCTGGTCGCGCACCGCCAGCGCGTAGGGGACGGCGAGCAGCGCGTCCACCGCGTAGTCGCCGATCTCGTCGTACGCGGGCTCGAGCAGCCCGTCGGCGTCGTAGCGGACGGTGCCGTCGCCGGGGCAGTACTGCAGGTCCAGCTCGGGCCCCTCCCCGGTGCAGACCGACCCGCTCCCCTCCCCCGCGGTGACGTCGGGCAGGGCCAGGTCCGCGGTCACCGGTGGGGCATCGGCGAAGCCGGTCGTGGTCGCCTGGGTCCAGAACGCGTCGAGCACCTCCTCGGCGGAGACCACCGAGTCCTCGTAGGACTGGTTGCCGCCGGTGTCCTCCTCCTCGGGCTCGAAGGGCTCCAGCGTGTACAGCCGGTCCTCGTCGAAGGCCGCGCAGGCCTGCGGCCCGTCGGCGTAGCCCTCCTGGAACGCCGACAGCTGGTCGAACAGGGAGCCGTGCGCGCTGGGGTCGTCGGGGTCGCTGCCGGCCGGGTCGCCGAAGTACAGGTAGCCGAGCAGGTACCGGTCCAGCTCCGACGGGCGGACGACGAAGTGCTGCGAGTTGCCCTGGACGACCCACTGCGTCCAGGCGCCGGCGAAGCACTCGGCCTGGGTCTCGGCGACGATCGAGGGGTCGTCCAGGTCGGCGTGGCCCTGGACGGCGTGCCCCATCTCGTGCGCCATGATCTCGGCGATCACGAACGGCCCGTACTCCTCGGCCAGGCCCTCCATCCACGCCCGGTCGTAGAAGACGCGGTCGTCGCCGTAGCAGTAGAAGGCGTTGCCCTCCAGCTCGTCGAGCGAGTCGAAGCAGGGGCTGTCGGGCAGGTCGTCCTCGTCGGTCTCGTCGGGGTCGATCGACCAGAAGCCGCCCTCGACCTCCCCGAACTCCTCGCCGTAGACCTCGGGGAAGGTCGCCGTCCAGTAGTCCAGGACGTCGGCGAGGGCGTTGCGGGCGATCCGGTCGGTCTCGTCGCCGTCCTCGGCCAGGCCGACGACGAGGTCGGCGTCGGTCGCGTCCATCCGCAGCCCCCCGGCAGGCGTGCCGACGCCGGCCACCGAGCTGGTGCAGGCGGTCAGCGCGGCGAGCGCCGCCACGGCTGCGGCCAGGATCGTCGGACGCACGCGCACGCTGGGGCCACCTGTCGTTCGGGCGGACGCCCGACGGGGTCCGGTTCGCCGAGCAGAAGGTGCCGCCCGGGCGCACCGCCGTCAACACGCGACGCCGCGCGGCGCGCCACGGGTCAGACCGGCAGCGCGGCGGGGACGGCGCCGAGCAGCGCGCCCGCCGCGTCCGCCGGCATCGGCCGGTGCAGCAGGTAGCCCTGCGCGTGGTCGCACCCCTCGGCGCGCAGCCGGGCGAGCTGCTCGGGCTCCTCGACGCCCTCGGCGACGACCGTGAGGCCGCTCATGTGGGCCGCGCTGACCATGAGCGACACCAGCTCCACCGAGCCGTGGTCGGCGGCCGCGACGAAGCTGCGGTCGATCTTGAGCGTGTCCACGGGCATGTGCCGCAGCTGCCGGATCGAGGTGTAGCCGGTGCCGAAGTCGTCGATGGCGACGACGACGCCCATCCGCCGCAGCGCCGCGAGGTGCTCGAAGGCGGCGGGCCCGCTCACCAGGACGGTCTCGGTGACCTCCACGACCAGCAGGTGGGGCGGCAACCCGGAGGCGGCGAGGGCGTCGGCGACGTCCTCGACGACGCGGGGCTCGGCCAGGTGCCGGCCGGAGACGTTGACCGCGACGGTCGGCCCCGGCCCGTCGGTGCCGGCCGAGCGCCGCCACTCCGCGAGCTGCCGGGTCGCCTCGCACAGCACCCAGCGGTCGAGCTCGCAGACCAGCGCGGACTCCTCGGCGACGGGCACGAACCGGTCCGGCGGGACCAGGCCGATCCCGGGCCGCTCCCAGCGGACGAGCGCCTCGAACCCCGCGACCGAGCCGTCGGCCAGGTCGACCACCGGCTGGTAGTGCAGCCGCATCTCCCCCGCCGCGAGACCGGCGGCGATCTCGGCCTCCAGCCGCGCGCGCTCGGCCAGCTGCCGGCGCAGGCCGTCGTCGAAGACCTCCGCGCGGCCGCGGCCGGCGGCCTTGGCGCGGTAGCCGGCGGTGTCGGCCTCGGCGAGGAGGGCGTCGGCGTCGGTGCACCCGTCGCGGCTGATCGCGATGCCGACGCTCGCGCCGACGCGCACCTGCGTGCCGGCGAGGTCGATCGGCCCGCTGACCGCGGTGATGAGCCGCTCGGCCAGCGCGAGGAGCTCCTGCTCGTCGGTCACCCGCTCCACCAGGACGACGAACTCGTCCCCGCCGAGCCGGAACACGGTGTCGCCGGCGCGGACCGACGACCGCATGCGGGCCGCCGTGGCCCGCAGGACGTCGTCGCCGCAGGCGTGCCCGTGCCGGTCGTTCACGGCCTTGAACCCGTCGAGGTCCACGAACAGCAGCCCGGTGGCGTCGCCGGAGCGCCGGGCCCGGTGCAGCGCCCGGGTGACGACGGTGCGGGCCTCGGCCCGGTTGAGGAGCTCGGTGAGCGGGTCGTGGCTGGCCCGGTGGGCGAGTGCCCGCTGCAGCTCCTCGCGCTCGCGGACGGAGGTGACGATCTGCTGGACCGAGGCGTGGACGACCTCGCCGAGGGGACCGGGCAGCGGCTGGTCGAGGACGGCGTCGTCCAGGTGCCCGCCGGCGACGGCGGCGGCCTGGTCCTGCACCCGGCGCAGGCTGGCCACGGTGGACCGCAGCGCGGCGGAGACGGTCCGCACCTCGCGCGGGCCGGCGACCGGGACGTCGACCAGCCGTCCCTCGCTGATCCGCCCGGCCTGCTCGGCGATCCCGCCGAGGGCCCGGCCCAGGCGCAGTCCCACCCAGGCCGCCGCGGCACAGCCGAGGACGAGGATCCCGACGCCCAGCTGCAGCGCCGTCTCCACCCCGTCCTGCGCGTGCTCGGCGTCGGCGGCGGCCAGGGACCGGGCGCTGGTGACGGCGTCGTCCACGAGCACGCCGAGCAGCGCGTCCCGCTCCGGCCCCTGGGTCAGCAGGACCACCAGCTGGTCCACGCCGAGGCGGGGCAGCGTCCGGTCGGCCTGCGCGGCCAGCAGGCCGTCCAGTTCGGTCATCAGCGAGGCGGACCGGGTGCGCTCCCAGGCCGCGACGAGCGCGGGCTGGGAGAGGTCGGCCATCCGGCGCTGGGCGTCCTCGTAGGCCAGCCACGCCGACTCCCCGGCCAGCCGGGACCCGGCCGACAGCTCTCCGGCGTCGAGCTGGGAGGCGAGGAAGAGCGGGAGGAGCCGCGCGGAGGCCTGCGCGAGGGCCGAGACGATCTCCACGTCGCGGGTGGCCCGCAGGGTCGCCGGCGGCACCTCCTCGGAGGCGGCGTCGGTGGCGGCGCGGTCCTGCGCCCGGGCGAGCGTGTTCGACACGTCGACGTAGTCGAAGTAGACGTCCTCGATGGCGTGGTCGCCGGCGTCGACCGCGGCGCGCAGGACCGCCAGCTCCTCCAGGGCCCGGACCACCGGCTCGGAGGTGGCCACGGCCGCCGGCAGCGCCGCCGTGGCCACGTCGGTGACCGCCCGCGACTCGGTCACGGCCCGGCGCATGTCCTCGGCCACCGCCTCGGCGGCGGACGCGGGGACGCCCAGGGACGCCGCCACCGCGGGGTCGTCGACGACCGTCCGCGCCAGCGCCGGGACGATCTCGTGCTCGACGCCGTTGCGGGCGGCGTCGAGCTGGGCCAGCGCCCGCACCGCCTGCTCGGCGCGCAGGGCGCCGTCGACCTCTTCCTGCTGGTGCACCACGACGGCGGCGGTCAGCACCCCGACCCCGACCTGGGGGACGAGCACCAGCGCGAGGAGGTACAGCCACAGGGGCACACCACGACGGGTGCTCCGGACCGACGTGCGCATGGGCCCGGTATCGGACGGAGGCGTTCCGGACCTGAGCGGGACTCACCCCACGGTGGTGGCCCTCACACGTCCGCCGGCGGCCGCGAGGAGGACCTCCGGCGACGCCGTCCCCCCTGCCGCCACCGCAGCGGCGTACCCGTCCCCGAGGGCCCCGGCGAGCCCGGCCGCCGTCCGGCCGACCGCGTCCTCCTGCGTCGGGGTGCGCGGCACCCGGTCCCGGGCCCGGACGGCGTCCGCGCAGCCGAGCAGTCCCGCGGCGGCGGCCGGGTCGCCGGCGGCCAGGGCGGCGGCCAGCAGCTCGAGCCCCTCGGCGGTGGCCGGGGCGTGGGAGAGGTCGCGGGCCCGCCGGACCGCGGTGAGGGCGGCGGTCCGTGCCGCGCCGTCGTCCCCCGTCGCGAGCGCCGCCCGGCCGAGGGTGAGCGTCGCCGCCACGACACCCTCCGGGTACCCGATCGCGGCGAACGCCGCGGCGCAGTCCCGGGCCAGCACCGCCGCCTCCGCCGGGCGCCCGAGCGCGAGGCAGGTGCGGGCGAGCTGCTCCCGGCACAACGCCACCAGGTGCTCGTCCCCCGTGCGGTCGAGGACGTGCCGGGCGTCGGCGAGCAGCTGCTCGGCCGCCTCCGCGTCCCCCTGCTCCAGGGCCGTGCGGGCCCGCTGGACGAGCCCGAGGCCGGCGCCGCTGTCGTGACCCTCGGTGCGGAAGAGGGCGACGGCCCGGTCCTGGGCGTCGGCCGCCTCGCGGAGCCGGCCGCGGGCCCAGTGCACCGTGCCGAGGTGCAGCAGGCAGCGCGCCTGCCCGCGGACGTCGCCGAGCTCGGCGAAGGCCGCCAGCGCCGTGCCGCACTCGCGCTGCGCGGTCCCCAGGTCGCCCAGCGACTCGGCGTGCATCCCGGCGGCCAGGTGCAGCCGGGCCTCGAGGCGCGGCTCGTGGGGGCCGGCCGCCAGGGCCGCCGCCAGCCAGCCGCGGGCCTCGGCGAAAGCGCCCTCGAACGACCAGAACCAGGCCAGCGACCAGGCCAGGCGCGCGCCGAGGGCGCGCTGGTCGCCCTCCGGGCCGAGGCAGTGCTGCAGGGCCGCCCGCAGGTCGGGCGCGGCCACGCGGAGGTCGGCCAGCCAGCCCGCCTGGGCGACGGCGCCCCGGAGGGCGCGGTCGGCCTCCTCGGCGAACTGGGCGTGCCAGCGCGCGTGCCGGTCCCGCGCCGCGCGCAGGTCGGCCGGCCGGCCGGCCAGCCGCTCGGCCGCGTAGGCGCGGATGGTGTCCAGGAGCCGGAAGCGGTCGTCGTCGGTGGCGGTCACCAGGCTCTGCCGGACGAGGCCGAGCAGGAGCTGCAGCCCGTCGGTCCCGAGCCCGGGGCCGGCCACCTCGACGGCGGCCTCCACGGGGAAGGGGCCGGCGAAGACGGAGAGGCGGTCGAGGAACGCGCCCTCGTCGGCGGTGAGCAGCCCGACGCTCCAGTCGACGGTGGCCCGCAGGTCGGCGTGCCGGGCCGGCCGGGCTCCCCCGTCGCCGGCCAGCCGCAGCCGGTCGGTCAGCAGCGCCGCCGTCTTGCCCGGGCTCAGCGCGGCGGCGTGGCCCGCGGCCAGCTCGACGGCGAGCGGGAGCCCGTCGAGCAGCCGGCACACCGCGGCGACGTCCGCCGCGTTCGCGGGGGTCAGGGCGAACCCGGGCCGGGCCCGCGCGGCGCGGTCGACGAACAGCCGCACCGCCGGTGCGGCCGCGGCCTCCTCGAAGCCCGCCCCGGCGCCCGGGACCGGCAGCGGCGGCACCGGCCAGGCGAGCTCGCCCGGCACGCCCAGCGGACGACGGCTCGTCACCAGCACCCGCAGTCCCGGGCACCGCGGCGCCAGGGTGAGGACCAGGCGGGCCACGTGCTCGGGCACCCGCTCGCAGGTGTCCAGCACCAGCAGCGCGCGCCGGTCGCCGATCCACCGGGCCAGCACGCCGGCCGGGTCCTCGTCGGTGGCCAGCGCCGTGCCGACGGCCGTGGCGACGACGGCGGCGACCCCCGCGGCATCGGTGACCGGGGCCAGGTCCGCCCACCAGACGGGACCGGCGGAGCCCTCCCCGGCCTCGATCGCCAGGCGCGTCTTCCCGGCACCCCCCGGGCCGGTCAGCGTCACCAGCCGGTGGCCGGCCAGCGCCGAGCGCACCCCGGCCAGCTCCGCCTCCCGGCCGATGAGCGGGGTCAGCACGGCCGGCACCCCGGCCGGCACGGGCGCGGGCGACGCCTCCGGCGACGGCAGGGGCGGGGCGGGCGGCGAGGCCGGGGGCGCGGCGGCCAGGCCGGGATCCTGGCGCAGGATCCGCCCCGCCAGCTCCTGGAGCTCCGGGCCGGGGTCCAGGCCCAGCTGCTCGGCCAGGGCGGTGCGGGCCCGGTCCAGCACCTGCAGGGCGTCGGCCTGGCGGCCCGACCGGTAGAGCGCCAGGGCGTACTGGCCGTGCAGCCGCTCCCGGAACGGGTGCGCGCGCACGAGCTGCCCCAGGTCGGGCAGCGCGTCGCCGTGCCGCCCCAGGTCCAGCAGCGCGGCCGCGCGCAGCTCGTCGGCCTGCAGGCGCAGCTCCTCCAGCCGGGCGACGTCCCCCTGGGCGAAGGGGTCGTCGGCCGCCTCGCTCAGCGCCGGTCCGCGCCACAGCGCGAGCGCCGCGGTCGCGGCCGCCAGCCGCCCGGCCGGGTCCGCCGCCGCGGCCTCCCGGACGAGCGCCTCGAAGCGGGTCATGTCGACGTCGTCCGGGTCGACCCGCAGCCGGTAGCCGGCCGTCCCCCGCTCGATGCCGAGGCCGGGACCGCCGATGCTGCGGCGCAGGTAGGAGACCAGCACCTGCAGGGCGTTGTCCGCGTTGGCCGGCGGCTCGTCGCCCCACAGCCGGTCGATCAGCGTCTCGGGCGCCACCGCGCCACCGCGCTGCAGCAGCAACGAGAGCAGCAGCCGCCGCGGACGGCCGCGGCGGACCGGCAGGAGGCGGCCGTCGCGCCACACCTCGAGCGGTCCCAGCACGAGGACGGACACGACACTCCTCGGTCTCGGGACGGGGAGCGAACGCTAACCCGCCGAACCGCCGGACGGTCGCGCGCCGTCCGCGGAGGCCTGACACGGGCCGCGACACCGACGCGTCAGGAGCGCGACAGCGCGCGGCCGAGGGTCGTGGACAGCCGGACACCCGCCCGGCTCCGACCGAGGAGACCCCCATGACCCGCCTGCTGCACCTGTCCGCCTCGCCCCGCGGCTCCCGCTCCGAGTCCCTGGCGATCGCCGGCACGTTCCTCGCCGCCTACCGCGAGGCCAACCCCCTGACCGAGGTCGACACCTGGGACCTGTGGGACGGCACCCTGCCCGCCTTCGGCCCGGACGCCGTGGCCGCGAAGATGGCGGTGTTCGCCGGCGAGACACCGGCCGGGGACGCGTGGGCGCGGGCCGAGGCGGCGTTCCGCCGGTTCGACGCCTACGACCGCTACCTGTTCACCGTGCCGATGTGGAACGCCGGCGTCCCCTACGTGCTCAAGCAGTTCATCGACGTGGTGAGCCAGCCCGGCATGGTGTTCGGGTTCGACCCGGTGGAGGGCTACACCGGCCTGCTGACCGGGAAGAAGGCCGCCGTCGTCTACACCAGCGCCGTGTACGGCCCCGGGCGGCCGGCGTCGTTCGGCTCGGACTTCCAGGCGCCGTTCCTCCGGGACTGGCTGGCGTGGGCCGGGATCACCGACGTCGAGGAGGTCTTCTTCCGCCCGGACCTCGCCACGGCCGACGCCGACGCCGGCCGGGTGCAGGCGCACGCCGACGCCGCCGAGCTGGCGAAGAAGTTCTGATGCGGACGGCCCGGCGGACGGCCGAGGACGTCGTCCGCGACCTGCTCGGCGACGTCCGCTCGGGCCGCGCCCCCGAGCGCGCCACCGACCTGCTCGCGCCCCGGGTCCTGGCCCACCAGGGCCGGCCCGGGGCCGAGCACGGCGTCGTCGAGCGCACGCCGGCGGGCTACGCCGACCACGTGCGCGTCATGCTCGCCGCGTCCGGACCCTGGCGGTTCGACTGGGAGACCACGCCGCTGCCCTCCGGGGACGTGGCGGCGACCTGGACCCAGCGCCGCACCGGCCGGCACCCGGTCGTGGAGCACGGCCGGGCGGTCTACCGGGTCCGCGACGACCGGGTCACGGAGTACTGGGTGGAGTACGACCGGCACGCCGGCCCGTGCCCGGCGCCGGCCGGGTGCCCGGAGGTGCTGCGCTACGCCGCCTTCGCCGACGACCCGGCCGGCGGCAACCCCGCCGGGGTGGTGCCCGACGCCCGGGGCATGACGGCCGAGCGGATGCTCGCGGTGGCCGCGGGCGTGGGCTACTCGGAGACGGCCTTCCTCGTCCCGGGTGCGGACGGTCACGTCGGCGTCCGCTACTTCAGCCCGCGGGCCGAGGTGGCGTTCTGCGGGCACGCCACCGTCGCCGCCGCCGTCGTGCTCGCCGAGCGCGAGGGCCCGGGCCGGCGGGTGTTCGACACCGCCGCCGGTCCCGTCGAGGTCGTGACCCGGCGGACGGCGGGAGGCGCCTGGCAGGCCTCCCTCACCAGCGTGCCGCCGGTGACCGTCGCGCTGCCGGACGCCGACCGCGCGGCGCTGCTGGCCGCGCTGCGCTGGTCCGACGCCGACCTGGACCCCGCCCTGCCCCCGCGGGTGTCCTCCGCCGGGAACCGCCACCCCGTGCTGGCCGCCGCCACCCGCGCCCGGCTGGCCGACCTCGACTACGACTACCCGGCCCTCGACGCCCTCATGGCCGCCCGCGGCTGGACGACGGTCGCCCTGGTCTGGCGCGAGTCGGAGACGGTCTTCGTCGCCCGCAACCCGTTCCCGCCCGGGGGTGTGGTCGAGGACCCGGCCACCGGCGCGGCCGCCGCGGCGCTCGGCGGCTACCTGCGCGCCGGCGGTCACGTGCCGCTGCCGGCCCGCGTCACGGTGCGGCAGGGCGAGGACATGGGCCGCCCGGGCGTGCTCCTCGTCGACGTCCCGGCCGATCCCGCCGCCGGCATCCGGGTGACCGGCACCGCCGTCCCCGTCCCCTGACCCCCACACGCCCTCCGGGAGGAACTGTGCGACCCCGGTCCACCGACCAGGTGCGCGGCGCGCTGACCGCCGGCGCCTGGGCGCTGCCGGTCTCCGGCGCGCTGCTCGCCGTCTCCACCGTCACCCACCAGCCGTCGTACTCCGACGACTTCCCCGGGTACGCCGCCTACGTGACGACCGGGCCGTTCCTGGCCGGCCACCTGGTCGCCAGCATCTTCGGCGCCGCGCTCGGCATCGTCGGCGTGCTGGCGCTGCTCGCCCTGGTGGCCGACCGGCTGGCCCGTCCCCGCGCTGCCCTGGCCGGCGCCGCGCTCACCGTCACCGGGCAGGTGCTCAGCACGGCGGTGTTCGGCGTGGCGGCCTTCGCCCAGCCCGCCATCGGCCGCGCCTACCGCTCGGGCGTCGAGGAGGCCGTCGCGTGGAACTCCGACGTGTACGGCCCGGCGCTGTTCGGGACGGTCGGCGTGGCGCTGCTCGCCTGGTCGGCCGGCGCCGTCCTGGTCGGCCGGGCGCTGGCCGCCGCGGACCGCTCGCTCCGGGCCGCCGGCCTGGTGTACGCGGTGTCGCTGCCGCTGTACTACGTCACCGGGCCGATCGGGTCGGTGCTGCAGCCGGTGACCGGCGCGGTGTTCACGGCCGCGGCCGTCGTCCTGGTGCGGCGGGCGTCCCGGCTGACCGGGGTGCGGCTGCCGGCTCCTGCGGCCGCCGGCTGACGCGTCAGGCCGCCGCGTCCCCCCGCCGCAGCGCGGCCAGCACCGGCCGGTACATCGTCGTCTTGATCCCGGCGAGCGCCGGGCCCGCGAGACCGGCCTGGGCGGCGGCCAGCCCGACCGCGGTCGACCGGACCGCCGTCTCCTCGACGGCGGCGTCGACGATCGCGGCGTCCCGGGCCTCGGTGCCGCCGTAGCGGCGCCCGGTGGTCATGGCCTCGTGCGCGACCTGCGGGGCCAGCCGCGCCTGGATGAGGGCGGCCATCCCCGGCTGGAAGGGCAGCCCGAGCGCGGCCTCGGGCAGGCACCAGAAGCCGCGGTCGGCGCGCATGACCCGGGCGTCGTGGGCCAGCGCCAGCATCGCGCCGCCGCCGAAGGCGTGCCCCGGCAGCGCCGCGACCGTGTACAGCGGCGCCGCGAGGACCCGCGCGAGCAGCACCTCGATGCGCGCGGCGTACCCCTGGCCCTCCGCGGGGTGGGCCAGCAGCCAGTCCAGGTCGAGGCCGTTGGAGTAGAACCGCCCGCTCGCGGTGGTCACCAGCGCCCGCGCGCCGTCGGTCGCCTCGACCTCGTCGAGGGCCTGCTCGGCCTCGGTGAGCCAGTCGAGGGTGAAGCGGTTCTCGCCGTCGCCGAGGTCGAGGACGAGGACGTCGTCCTCGCGGGTCAGTGTGGGCACGGCCCCGGACGCTAGTCGGTGCCCGACTCCATGGCGGCGCGGTCCAGCAGCTCCTCGTCGGGCGAGACCTCGCCGCGGGAGGCGATGGTCTCGGCACCGCCCTCGGACAGGGCGCCGATCAGCCCGGTGGAGGCCGCCTGCGCCGCGCCGACCAGCGCCGGCTGCGCGGTGCCGACCATGCCGAGACCGGCGTACTGCTCGAGCTTGGCGCGGGAGTCGGCGATGTCGAGGTTGCGCATGGTCAGCTGGCCGATCCGGTCGGTCGGGCCGAAGGCCGAGTCCACCGTCCGCTCCATGGAGAGCTTGTCCGGGTGGTAGCTGAACGCCGGGCCGGCGGTGTCGAGGACCGAGTAGTCCTCGCCCCGCCGCAGGCGCAGGGTGACCTCGCCGGTGACGGCCATGCCGACCCACCGCTGCAGCGACTCCCGGAGCATGAGCGCCTGGGGGTCCAGCCAGCGGCCCTCGTACAGCAGCCGGCCCAGCCGGCGGCCCTCGGAGTGGTAGGTGGCGAGGGTGTCCTCGTTGTGGATGGCGTTGACCAGCCGCTCGTAGGCGATGTGCAGCAGGGCCATGCCCGGCGCCTCGTAGATGCCGCGGCTCTTGGCCTCGATGATGCGGTTCTCGATCTGGTCGGACATGCCCAGGCCGTGCCGGCCGCCGATGGCGTTGGCCTCGAGCACCAGGTCGACGGCGGAGTCGAACTCCTTGCCGTTGACGGTCACCGGCCGGCCCTGCGCGAAGCCGATGGTCACGTCCTCGGTGGGGATCTCCACCTCGGGGTCCCAGAACCGGACGCCCATGATCGGCTCGACGATCTCCAGCCCGGTGTCCAGGTGCTCCAGCCGCTTGGCCTCGTGCGTGGCGCCCCAGATGTTGGCGTCGGTGGAGTAGGCCTTCTCGGTGCTGTCCCGGTAGGGCAGCCCGTGGGCGACCAGCCACTGCGACATCTCGGTGCGCCCGCCGAGCTCGCTGACGAAGGCGGCGTCCAGCCACGGCTTGTAGACGCGCAGCCCCGGGTTGGCCAGCAGGCCGTACCGGTAGAAGCGCTCGATGTCGTTGCCCTTGAACGTCGAGCCGTCGCCCCAGATCTGGACGTCGTCCTCGAGCATCGCCCGCACCAGCAGCGTGCCGGTGACCGCGCGGCCCAGCGGCGTGGTGTTGAAGTAGGCCCGCCCGCCGGAGCGGATGTGGAAGGCGCCGCAGGTCAGCGCGGCCAGGCCCTCCTCGACGAGCGCCGCCCGGCAGTCCACCAGGCGCGCGATCTCCGCGCCGTAGGCCGCGGCGCGCCCGGGCACCGAGGCGATGTCCGGCTCGTCGTACTGGCCGAGGTCGGCGGTGTACGTGCAGGGCACCGCGCCCTTGTCACGCATCCAGGCGACGGCCACCGACGTGTCCAGCCCCCCGGAGAAGGCGATCCCGACGCGCTCGCCGACGGGCAGGGAACTGAGGACCTTGGACATGCTCCTGATTATGCACGCTTATGCATGACCATGCACAGGCAGCCCCGGTGGACCCGCCCGGGCCCGCACGGGCGGGCGGGCTCAGACCGCCCGGCGGACGACGTGGCCGCTGCCGCCGCCGAAGGGCTCGACGGCGAACCCGCGGACGGCGAGGACGTCGGCCAGCGCCCGGTTCATGACCTGCGCGACCGCGGCGTCCGCGGCGGCGCCGTGCACCTGGTCGACGCTCATCCGCTCGTGCTGGCGCCAGGTGACCACGATCCCGTCGAGGTCGGGCTGGCAGCCCAGGCAGGCGCCGCCGAGCGCGCCGTCGTCCCCGGTGGCGTCGTGCAGCGGCAGTCCGGCCTCGGCGAGCGCGGCGGTGATCTCGACGACGAGCGTGGTCAGCGGGTCCTCGTCGTCGACGACCTCCTCCCACTCGGCCGGCAGGCGCTGCAGCTGCTCGCCGAGGTAGGCCAGCCACGCCCACTCCTGCGGCGAGGGACGGCGCTTCACCCGCCCGTCGGGACGGCGGACCCCGTACACCGTCTCCACCGAGCCGGGCGCGTGCTCGGTGGCCGCCCAGCCGGCCTCGGCGCGGGTGGGGAAGGGCCCGGCGACGACCGGGCCGCGGCCGTCGTCCTCGACCTCGGTGAGCCACCAGCCCAGGGCCGTCGCACCGCCGAGGGCGATCCCGCTGACAGGCAGTCGACTCACGCTGTGCACCACCACTCCTGAGCTGGACCCGACGCCGGGGAGAGCGCCGGTGCCGCACGTCGCCGGGAGCCGGCGCCGTGGGCCGTTCGAAAGGTAGGAGCCGGGCCGCCACCGGACCGGCGTCCGGCGGGGGCCGCTCCCGGCGCGTCGCGCGGACCTCGCGCGGCGGCCACGGGGAGTCGCCGCCCGCTCACCGCGGACCGGGCGTGACCATCCAGCAGCCGCTGGACCCGAAGGGCTCGACCTCGAAGCCCGTGGTGCGCAGCAGCTCGGCCACGGCGGCGCTCATCGTCCGCTGGACGGCGGCCTCCATCGCCGCGCCGCGTACCCGCTGCACGCTCATCCGGTCGTGCTGGTGCCAGGTGACCAGCACCCCGGCCAGGGCCGGGCCCGGGCTCAGGCAGACGCCCCCGGCGGCACCGTGCCCGGCGCAGTCGTGCAGGGGCAGCCCGGCCTCGACCAGCGCCGCGGCGACCTCGACCACGAGCGTGGTGAGCGCGTCGTCGTCCGACACGAGCTCGTCCCAGTCGTCGCCCAGGCGGTCGAGCTGGTCGCCGAGGTCGGTCAGCCAGGCCCGCTCGGTGGGCAGCTGCCGGCGGACCACCGTGCCGTCGACCCGCTGGGAGCCGTAGACGACGCGGGTGGTGTCGGCCAGGCCGTGCGCCAGCAGCGCCCAGTCGGCCTCGACCCGGTCGGGGAAGGGGCCCGCGACGGCGTGGCCGCCGGGGGGGGGGGGGGGCGCGGGGCCCCGCCACCACGCCGGGGGGGGGGCCGGGGGCCCGCCCCGCTTGACGGGGGGGGGGGGTGAGCCCCCCACCGCCGTCTGCCCGGCGCGGGCCTCCTCCGCGGCGCCGTCCACCGCGACGGGCGCCACCTCGGCCGGACGCGGCGCGGCGGCGACCGCGGCCGCCGGCTCGGCGGCGGCCACCACCGGCGCGGCGGCCCGCTGCCGGTGCGCCTGCACGGCGTTGCGCTCGAACTCGTACTGCGCCGTCGAGCCGCGGCCCAGCGCGACCACGAGGGCCGCCAGGAGCAGGAAGCCGAGCAGGGTCACCGCCGGCCAGAGCAGGAGGACCTCCTCACCAGGCACGCCAGGCTCCCTCCGGGCCGGCGCCCCACGCGGCCGCGCGCTGCGACGACGCGCGGGTCCAGGCGAGCAGGCGGGCCCCCGACTCCCGCAGGGTCGGGCGGGGGCGGGGCGGCGCCGCCACGGTGGTCCTGGCCGGCGCCTCCTCTGCCGAGAACAGTTCCAGCAGCGCCGTCAGCCCCGTCTGCTCGTCCGTCTCGGAGGGCGACGGAGGGCGGGTGGCCAGTGCATGGGGCGCGTTCACGCGGGTGCTCCTCGAGGCGTCCGTCGCGGCCGGGGAAGTGCCGCTGACACGAGGAATGGTGGGGTCCGCGACCCCCGCCGGAGGCCCGCCGGACGCGCCGCGGACGGCGCCGCAACACAACCGTTGTGAAGGTCCTCACCCGGGCCGGTGACCCCGCGCCGGGCCCGCCGTCATGTCGACATACGGCGAGGTCAGGAGCGTGGGGAGGCGCTCAGGACCGCGCGGTCACACCCGGGCGCGGCATGTCGCGGCCGGGCAGGGCGACCGGGTCGGGGAAGGAGCGGTCCCCGAACAGCACGCGCCGCGCGGCGGCCCGCCCGAGAGGGGTGCGCAGGAGCGCGAAGCCGGCCGACGCGGCGGCCGGCGTGCGGACCCCGGCGAGTCCCCGGCGCAGCAGCAGCCGGCCCCGGAAGCTCGCCCGCAGGGCGGCGCCGTCGTAGGCGGCCAGGGCGTCGGGCCGGCCGGTGCGCAGCGCCTCGTCGAGGACGGCGGCGGCGTGCGCGGACAGCCGCAGGCACGGGTCGAGGCCGCCGGCCGTGAGCGGGGAGACCGCGCCGGCGGCGTCGCCGACGAGCAGCCCCTCCGGGGAGGCGATCCGCCGCAGCAGCCCGCCGACCGGGATCGGGCCGCCCCGCCGCTCGACGTCCCCGGGTGCGGCCGGCGCGGGCCGGCCCGGCGCCGACGCGGCGAAGCGGTCCAGCGCCGCGCGCAGCCCGTCGGGGAACCGCCTGGCGTAGCCGGCGACGCCGACGTGGGCGTGCCGGCCGTCGTCGACGACCCAGGCGAGGTAGCCCGGGGCCAGCGAGGGGTCGAGCACGCAGTGGAACGTGGGCGGTCCGGCGGACCCGGGCACCGGGAAGACCTGCTCCGCGCCGACGAGGAGCCGGCGGTTGCGGTCGAGGCCGAGGTCGCGTGCCACCGCCGACCGGGCGCCGTCCGCCCCGACCACGAACCGGGCCCGCACCCGCAGCGGTCCGTCCGGGCCGGCCAGCAGGGAGACGCCGTCGCGGCGGCCGGCGTAGCGGGTGCCCAGCGCGATCCGCACCCCGGCGCCGGCCGCCTCGCGGGCCGCGGCGAGGTAGAGCGGGCCCATGTCCCCGACGCGGAACTCGTCGCGGTCGCTGTCCAGGGTCACCGGCCGCCGGAGGTCGGGCGGGTACAGCACCACCCGCCGGATCGGCGGCCCGAGGTGCTCGGGCGGCAGGGGGAAGTCGTCGAGGGTCCGGCGGACGAAGATGCCCGTGGTGCGGATCGCCCCGGCGAGCCCGGGACGGCGTTCGGCCAGCAGCACCTCGTGCCCGCCGCGGGCCAGGACGGTGGCGGTGTGCAGGCCGGCGAGCCCGGCGCCGACGACGAGCACGTCGGCGGACCGCTGCGGCGTCATCGGGTGGGCTCGGGCGCCGGCACTGGGGCGTCGTGCTCGTCGGGGACCCACTCGAGGAGGTCGCCGGGCTGGCAGCCGAGCACCCGGCACATCGCCTCGAGGGTGCTGAAGCGGACGGCCTTGGCGCGGCCGTTCTTCAGCACGGCGACGTTCGCGGGGGTCAGCCCGACCCGCTCGGCGAACTCGCCGACGCTCATCTTGCGGCGGGCCAGCTCCACGTCGATGCGGACGACGATCGGCATCAGATGACCGCCTCCATGTCGGTCCGCAGCGTGGTCGCGTGCCGCAGCAGGGCGCGCATGACCACCAGGAGCAGCCCGACCACCGCCCCGATCAGCAGCAGCACCAGCAGCAGGACGGGCAGCGCCGGGCCGTCGCTGACCTCGTCGACGACGAAGTAGTAGGAGCAGACGAAGGCGGCGGCGAGCAGCGCCTCGCCGACCGCGACCGCCCGCACGATCGCGTCGACCCACGGCAGCGCGTCGGCGCTGAAAATCCGGTCGTCGGCGACGAGGGTCAGCAGGCGCCACGTGCACACCACCACCACCTGCACGCAGGCCAGGCCGAGCACCGAGGCGGCGAGCATGACCACCCGCACCACCGACTGCTCCAGCGACGGGTCGGCGATGTCGGGGAGGACCTCGGGCAGCGCCCACACCTGCGCGGCGAGCAGGGCGGCGAAGACGACTCCGAGCAGGACGCGCAGCGGCAGCACGACGCGGGGGATGCGGGACATGCACCGACTCTCGCGAGAGAGCTATCGATTGTCAATCGACACCGAGCGAGTGTCGGCAGATCGGGTGGTCCTCGGTGTCACCGCGGCGATCCCGCGACCACGCGACGGGAGCCGACACCGTCGTCCCGACCCGGCAGGATCTGCGGTCGTGACGAGCACGCCGGCCGAGCAGCGGTTGCGCGACCTCGCGCGGCTGCGGCGCGTGCGCGACCGGATCGACCGGGAGTACGCCCAGCCGCTGGACGTCGAGGCGCTCGCCCGCGGCGCGCACATGTCGGCCGGCCACCTCGGCCGCGAGTTCAAGCGCGCGTACGGCGAGTCGCCGTACTCCTACGTGATGACCCGCCGGATCGAGCGGGCGATGGCCCTGCTGGAGCGCGGCGACCTCAGCGTCACGGAGGTGTGCTTCGCCGTCGGCTGCTCCTCCCTGGGCACGTTCAGCACGCGGTTCACCGAGCTGGTCGGGATGTCGCCGAGCGCCTACCGCCGCGAGCGGGCCGGGGTGACCGCCGGGCTGCCGCCGTGCGTGGCCAAGCAGGTCGCCCGACCGGTCAGGAATCGAGAAGCACCGGCACCCCCGCCGTCCCTAGCGTGACCGCCATGACCAGCACGGACATCACCGTCCACCAGACGTTCCTCCCCCACGACGACCCCGAGGCCTCGCTGGCCTTCTACCGCGACACCGTCGGCTTCGAGGTCCGGCTCGACGTCGGGCAGGGCCCGATGCGCTGGATCACCGTCGGACCCGCCGGCGGCGAGGGCACCTCCGTGGTGCTGCACCCGCCGGCCGCCGATCCCGGCGTCACCGAGGAGGAGCGCCGCACGATCGCCGAGATGATGGCCAAGGGCACCTACGCGAGCCTCATCCTCGCGACGAAGGACCTCGACGGCGTCTTCGAGCGGATGCAGGCCGCCGGCGCCGAGGTGGTACAGGAACCGGTCGATCAGCCGTACGGTGTACGGGACTGTGCGTTCCGGGATCCCGCCGGGAACATGCTCCGCATCCAGCAGCTGCCCTGACCCGCCCCTCCCAGCAGACGGAGACCCCATGAGCTCCCGCTCCGACCAGCGGCACCCGGCCGACGGCCACGACCTGATCCGCGTGCTGGGGGCGCGGGTCAACAACCTCAAGGACGTCAGCGTCGAGATCCCGAAGCGCCGGCTGACGGCGTTCACCGGCGTCTCCGGCTCGGGCAAGAGCTCGCTGGTCTTCGACACGATCGCCGCCGAGTCGCAGCGGATGATCAACGAGACCTACAGCGCGTTCGTGCAGGGCTTCATGCCGACGCTGGCCCGGCCTGAGGTCGACCGCCTCGAGGGGCTGACGACGGCGATCCTCGTCGACCAGGAGCGGATGGGCGCCAACCCCCGGTCCACGGTCGGCACCGCCACCGACGCCAACGCGATGCTGCGCATCCTGTTCAGCCGGCTGGGCACGCCGCACATCGGCCCGCCGACGGCGTTCTCGTTCAACGTCCCGACCCGCAAGGCCAGCGGCGTCATGAGCACCGAGAAGGCCGGCGGGCGGGTGCAGAAGGACGTCGTCCGCGACGTGACGTACCTGGGCGGGATGTGCCCGCGGTGCGAGGGCATGGGCTCGGTCTCGGACTTCGACCTGACGGCGCTGTACGACGCGTCGAAGTCGCTGGCGGAGGGCGCGCTGATGGTGCCCGGCTACAGCATGGAGGGCTGGTACGGCCGGATCTTCAGCGGCTTCGGCTTCGACATGGACAAGCCCGTCGGGCAGTTCACGAAGAAGGAGCTCGACGACCTGCTCTACAAGGAGCCGACGAAGATCAAGGTCGAGGGCATCAACCTCACCTACGAGGGCGTGATCCCGAAGATCCAGAAGTCGATGCTCTCCAAGGACGTCGACGCGATGCAGCCGCACATCCGCGCCTTCGTGGAGCGGGTGATCACGTTCCAGCGGTGCCCCGAGTGCGAGGGCACGCGGCTGACCCCGGAGGCGCGGTCGTCGCGGATCGAGGGCAGGAACATCGCCGACCTGTGCGCCATGCAGATCAGCGACCTGGCCGAGTGGGTCCGCGCGCTCGACGCGCCGTCGGTGAAGCCGCTGCTCGACGGCCTGCAGCACCTGCTCGACTCGTTCACCGAGATCGGCCTGGGCTACCTGTCGCTCGACCGGCCGGCCGGCACCCTGTCCGGCGGCGAGGCGCAGCGCACCAAGATGATCCGGCACCTCGGGTCGTCCCTCACCGACGTGACCTACGTCTTCGACGAGCCGACGATCGGGCTGCACCCGCACGACATCGAGCGGATGAACGGCCTGCTGCTGCAGCTGCGGGACAAGGGCAACACCGTGCTGGTCGTCGAGCACAAGCCGGAGACCATCGCCATCGCCGACCACGTCGTCGACCTCGGCCCGCGGGCCGGCTCCGCGGGCGGCGAGGTGGTCTACGAGGGCACCGTCGAGGGGCTCGGGGCCAGCGGCACGCTGACCGGGCGCCACCTGCACGACCGCGCGTCGCTGAAGCCGGCGGTGCGCACTCCGTCCGGGGCGCTCGAGGTCCGCGGCGCGAGCACCCACAACCTGCAGGACGTCGACGTGGACATCCCGCTCGGGGTGCTCACGGTGGTCACCGGGGTCGCCGGGTCGGGCAAGAGCTCGCTCGTCCACGGCTCGGTCGCGCCCCGGGACGGCGTCGTGGTCGTCGACCAGGGGGCCATCAAGGGCTCGCGGCGCAGCAACCCCGCCACCTACACCGGGATGCTCGAGCCGATCCGCAAGGCCTTCGCCAAGGCCAACGGCGTGAAGCCGGCGCTGTTCAGCTCCAACTCCGAGGGCGCCTGCCCCACCTGCAACGGCGCCGGGGTCATCTACACCGAGCTCGGGGTGATGGCGACCGTCGAGTCGCCGTGCGAGGACTGCGAGGGCAAGCGGTTCCAGCCGGCGGTGCTGGAGTACACCTTCGGCGGCAAGGACATCGCCGAGGTGCTGGCTCTGCCGGTCACCGAGGCCGAGGCGTTCTTCGGCGAGGGCGAGGCCCGCACCCCGGCCGCGCACACGATCCTGCGCCGGCTGGCCGACGTCGGCCTCGGCTACCTCACCCTCGGCCAGCCGCTCACCACGCTGTCCGGCGGCGAGCGGCAGCGGCTCAAGCTGGCCGCCCAGATGGCGGAGAAGGGCGACGTCTACGTCCTCGACGAGCCGACCACCGGCCTGCACCTGGCCGACGTGGAGAACCTGCTGGGGCTGCTCGACCGGCTCGTCGACTCGGGCAGGTCGGTCATCGTGATCGAGCACCACCAGGCGGTCATGGCGCACGCCGACTGGATCGTCGACCTGGGGCCCGGTGCCGGTCACGACGGCGGCCGGGTGGTCTTCGAGGGGACGCCGGCCGACCTGGTCGCCGCCCGGTCCACGCTGACCGGCGAGCACCTGGCGGCCTACGTCGGCGCCTGAGGCGGACCTGCGCCCGGGAGGGCCCCGCCCCGGCGCGGCGGTCCTAGGCTGCGCCGCCATGACCGCCGCCCTCGCCCGCCTGTCCGCCGCCCAGCTCGCCGCCGGCCTCGCCGGTCAGGTCCTGGCTGTCGCCCGCCGGGCGCACTACGACATCCCGTTCGCGACGGGGCGTCCCGAGGACGTCGTCCGGGACTCGCTGTTCATGGGGACGGCGTTCAGCGCGCCGGTGGACATGCTGGCGCTCCAGGCGTGGGCGACGGCGCGGCTGGCCCGCCGCCCCGGCGACGTCCTGGCCCGGCGCGTGCTCCGCGGCCTGGGGACGGTGATGGTCGCGGGCTACCTGATGGAGCGACGCGACCGCGAGCGGCTGACCCGGGGCGGTGCCGACGCCGTCGAGACGCCGCTGGTGGTCGTCTCCCTCGCTCTCGCCGCCGCGATGGCGCTGGGAGGACGTCCGCCGCGTCCGGCGCTCAGATGAGCCGCGTGCGCTGGAGGTGCACGAAGGCGAGCCAGCCGACGGGCGCGGGCAGCCAGAAGGTGGCGGTGCGGAAGGCGAGCACGGCGGCCAGCGCCGTGGCCACCGGCACGCCGACCGCGGTCAGGCCGCCGACCAGGGCGGCCTCGACCGCGCCCAGGCCGCCCGGGGTCGGGGCGACCGAGCCGACCGTGGAGGCGACCAGGTAGACCCCGACCAGCGTGGGCAGGGAGACCGACCCGGAGAAGGCCCGCAGCGAGGCGTCGAGCGCGAGCACGTTGCCGGCGTTGAGCACCAGGATCCCGAGCAGCGCGGTGCCGAGTCGCCGCGGGTCGGTGGCCGCGGTGAGCAGCTGGGGCAGGGACTGCTTGACGAGGGGTTCGAGCAGCCGCCGCAGGGAGCCGCGGACCTGGGGCACGGCGACCAGCGCACCGACCGCCAGGACCGCGCCGAGGAGCACGAGCAGCACCTGCCCGCTGGGCAGCAGCGACAGCCGCGCCGTCGTCACCCCGCTCGCCCAGCCGGCGACCAGCAGCAGCGCGACGGTGACGACGACGGTCGCGACCTGGCTGACGGCGACCGTCGCGGCGGCCGCGGCGACCGGCAGGCCGGACCGCTGCAGGAACCGCACGTTGAGCCCGACGTGGCCGACCGTCGGCGGCGTGACCAGCGTGAGCCACGACGCCGCGACCTGCACCAGCGTCGTCCGCGCGAGGGAGACGGCCGACGGCGCGAAGGCCACCAGCGCCAGTGCCGCACCGAGGTAGGTGACCGCCGACCCGACCACCGCGGCGGCGAACCACCAGGGGTCGGCCTCGCGCAGCTCGGAGAGCAGGCTGACCTGGGACAGCTGCGTCGCCAGCAGGAAGGCCGCGACCACGGTGGCCGCCACGGTGAGGATGGTCCGGATCGAGAAGCGCTCCAGGCGCGGCGCGGCGACCGCCGCGCCGTCGGGGCCGGTGAGCTGCTCCCGGAGCGGACCGAGGACGTCGGCGCGGCGGGCCGGCCGGCGGACGGCCGGGGGCAGCGCCAGCGGCCGGACCAGCGCGCTCAGGCGGGCCTGGGTCCCCGGGTCGCCGGTGTAGTCCGACCGCAGCGCCGCCACCGACTCCGCCGCGCCGGCGTGCACCGCGCCGACGGCCAGCAGCGCGACGACGTCGAGGTCGCGCTGCAGCTCGCCGGCGGCGGGCTGCGCCGCGCCGAGGTCGGTGAAGCCGGCGTCCCCGTCGGCGGTCAGGACGACCGAGTCGGCGCGGATGGCCCCGTGCGCCAGCCCGTGGTCGTGCAGCCGGCGCAGGGCCCGGAACGCCGCGCCGAGCCGCGCCGGGGCACCCGCCGGTCCACCGGCGTCGGTCAGCGGGGTCCCGGCCAGCGGCCGCTCGACGAGCAGCAGCGCCGGGCCGAGGGAGAGCACCGCCAGCACCGCCGGCACGGCGACGCCCGCGGCGGCGGCCAGGGACGCGCTCAGCGCCTGGCGCTCGACCAGGCCGCGCTGGGTGAGGGCCGGCCGGCCGACCACCGCGGCGCGGAAGCGCAGCATGCGGACCAGGCGGCGGGCGGCCGAGGGCCCGCGGCCGTCCGGGTCGACCACGATCACGCAGACCTCGCCGTCGGCGTCCGTGCCGACGTAGCGGGCCCGGCCGGTCGACTGCTCGGTCAGCCGCAGCCCGTCGAGCACCACGCCGGCACGGGCCAGCACCGACCGGACGGCGTCCTCCGCGGGGCGGGCGGGGGCGACGCCGACGGCGACCCGCACGGCGCAGCCGACGACCGCGGCCAGCAGCAGCGCGCCGATCGCACCGGGCACGGTGACCGGCCCCAGCGCCACCGAGATGGCGGCGGCGGCCAGCACCGCGCTGCGCGCGGGGCCGAGCCAGCGGCGGCGGCGCTGCAGGTCGGCACCGACGAACAGGGCGGTCGCGGCGGTGACCGGCACGAGGGCAGCGTCGTCGCGCGGGCCGGTCAGCGCGTGGGCGACGACGCCGCCGGCCGCGTCCCCGAGACGTTCGGCGACCGCGGCGAGCACCAGCGCGACCACGCAGGCGAGCACCGCGGTGAGCAGCGCCCGGCGGCGCGAGCGCGCGGCGTCGACGACCACGGCCGCCAGCACGCCGAGGGTGCCCAGCGAGGCCGCCACCGAGGCGATGGACAGCAGCACCCGGAACGGTCCGGCCGTCGCCGAGGGGACGGCGTCGGCGACGTCCTCGGCGACGTCGGGGGCGAGCAGGGCGCCGACGACCAGGAGGACGAGGCCGGCGAGGGCTCCGCCGAGGCGGACCAGGTCGGAGGGACGGCGGACCCGCGGCCCCAGCCACGCCGACCAGGGCGCCCCGGTGCCGACGCCGTCCACCCGGCCATCATTCACAGGTCCGCCACGGACTTCCGCGCAGGCGTACCCGGCCGTGCGCGGGCGAGCACCGGGGGGAGCGGTCAGCTCCGCGACGCCGGAGGGACGGACACGAGCCGGAGGTCCTCGCGGGACCGGACCACCGGGCGGCGTCCGCGCGGGCTCAGGGGTTGTCGACCCCTCCGCCCCCGCGGTTCCAGAACTGGTCGCAGTTGCCGACGGGCTCGGCCGCTCGCTCCTCGTCCCTGGCGCTGCATGCGGCGGCGCCGGTCACCCCCTCGTCGAACTGCCGGTCGAAGACGTCCGTGCACTCGTCGGCCCGGTGGGGGAACCGGGCGACTCCTCCGGTGGAGAGGCCGGGGCGCTCCCGGCTCCCGTCGTCAGCGCCGCCACCGTGACCGCGACGCCCACGAGTGCTCGCATCGTCCGCATGCCCGCCGTCCCCTCGTCGAGGCGACCGTCGGCCCGGTCCCCGGGCACCCTGGACTGTCACGCGGACCGCCTCGAGCCGACGTCCCACCCACGCCGCTGGTCATCGCGGCTGGCTCAGCGCGGTGGGCCCCGTGGGGATCGAACCCACAACCCGCGGATTAAAAGTCCGCTGCTCTGCCAGTTGAGCTAGAGGCCCGGTGGGTGCGGTGGTCGCGGCCCGGCCCGAGGCTACCGCCGGTCAGGCCGGGGAGGCCGACAGCGGACGGGGCGCCGCGCTCCTCGAGCCAGACGGCGAGGTCGGCCGCCGTCACCGGCCGCTGGTGCAGGTGGCCCTGGACCGCGGTGATGCCCGCGTGCCGCACGAACTCCTGCTGGGCCGCGCACTCGACGCCCTCGGCCACGGTCTGCAGCCCGAGCCGGTCGGCCATCTGCGCGATCGCCTCGAGCACCGCCTGGTCGGCGACCTCGGTGGCCGCCCCGGCGACGAAGGACTTGTCGATCTTCACCACGTCCACCGGCAGCGTCCGCAGCGTGGTCAGCGCCGAGTAGCCGGTGCCGAAGTCGTCGACCGCGATGCCGACCCCGACGGCCGCCAGCACGTCCAGCGTCCGCTGCACGGCCGGCGCGTCGAGCACCGTCGACTCGGTGATCTCCACGACCAGCTGCTTGGGGGCCAGCACGTGCCCGGCCAGGCAGTCCCGGACGACGGTGACGAACCGCGGGTGCGCCAGCTGCGACGGCGAGACGTTCACGTGCAGCGCCACCGCCCGTCCGCCGTCCCGCCACCCGGCGGCGTCGGCACACGCCCGGCGCATCACCTGCTCCCCGATGGCCGCCACGATCCCGGTCCGCTCGGCCACCGCCAGGAACTGGTCGGGCGCCAGGAGGCCGCGGACCGGGTGGTCCCAGCGCACCAGGGCCTCGACCGCCACGCAGCGGCCGTCGGTCGTCGCCACGATCGGCTGGTAGTGGACGACGAACTGCTCCTCGAGCACCGCCTGCCGCAGCTCGGCCTCCAGCGTCGCGGTGCCGTGCGTGTCGAGCAGCTCCTCCGAGAAGCCGTGCACCTGGTTCTTGCCGGCCGTCTTGGCCGCGTACATCGCGACGTCCGCGCGCTGCACCGCCGTCGCAGCGGCGAGCCCCGGCTCCAGCCAGGCCAGCCCGACGCTCGCGCCGACCTGGGCGAAGCGGCCGTCCAGCCGGACCGGCGCCGACAGCAGCTCGACCAGGCGCTGCGCGACCCGACGGGCCTCGCCCTCCCCGGCATCGCGGAGCAGGACGGCGAACTCGTCGCCGCCCAGCCGGGCGCACAGGTCCACCTCGCGCAGGGCGCGCAGCATCCGGGAGGTCACGTGCCGCAGCAGCTCGTCGCCGGCGGCGTGGCCGAGCCCGTCGTTGACCACCTTGAAGTCGTCGAGGTCGAGGAACAGCAGCCAGGCGCGCTCGCTGCCCGAGCGCACGACCTCGTCCAGGGCGGCGGTGAAGGCGGTCCGGTTGGCCAGCCCGGTCAGGACGTCGGTGAGCGCCTGGGCCTCGAGGTCCCGGTGCGCCTGGCTGCTGCGCAGCGACAGGGCCACCTGGTTGTGCAGCGACTGCATGGCGGTGGCGGCCTCGGCGGACACGCCGTCCGGCGACCCGAGCAGCATCCACGCGCCCGGGAAGTGGTCCGCGTGGTCGGGGAAGGCCGGGAGCGGCATCCGCAGCCACTGCCGGCCGAAGCCGGTGGCCGCGGCCAGCTCCCCGGTGTCGCGGACCTCCTCGACCTCGCCGGCGGACTCCCCGGCCGGCACGAGGTCGAGCGGCAGGGTGACGGGCCGCCGGTCGAACGCACCGGCCGTCTCCACCACCCGCAGGACGCCGGCGTCGGCGTCCACGGCCACCGCGAGCGCCCGGAGCCCCGGCGTCATCCGGCAGATCTCCTCGACGCCCCACCAGCCGGTGTCACGGATGGCGCGCGGGTCGGTCAGCCCGAGCAGCCCGGCACCGAGGGCCAGCAGCGCCGAGTCCCGCCCCCGGGTCTGCTCCCGCTCCAGCATCTGCCGGACGAGGTGCCGGGCCCCCACGGCGGTCAGGCCGAGCACCGGCAGCGCGGCGACGACCGCCTCCGTGTGGGCGCCGTGCCCGCCGCCCGCCGCGAGGGGCCACAGCAGCGCCGCGGCGACCAGGGCCGCGCCCGTCCCGGCGGCGTAGGCGGCGACCCGCCGGGTCCGGCCGTACATGGCCCGCGACCACACGGCCGGCAGCGCGATCCCGTAGGCCACCGCCGGCATCGCGCAGGCGAGCGCGAAGGCGCCCACCGCGAGCACGTCGACGACGTCCAGGACCGGCGACGCGGACCGCGCCCGGTACCGGGCGCTGGACGAGGCGGCGAGCACCAGGCACGCCCCGGCCAGCGGGAGGAGGGCGACGTCGCCGCTCCCGGCGACCGCGCCCGGAGCGGTCAGGACCAGCGACGCGAGCGCGATGAGGAAGAAGACCCAGCGGGTGTGCTCGACCGGGTCCACCGGCCGGGCCAGCAGCGCCCGGGCACGCCGCCACGGCGACGGAGCGGCGGTGCTGCTGCTCATCGGTGTCCTCGGGGGGGTCGGGGGTGGGCCCAGGTGCCCGCGTCCGCCATCGGCACCCACCCGCCGGCGCTGGAGCCCGGGCGGACCCGATGGGGTGAGGCCGGCCACCGGACGCCGTTCGAGGACCTGCGGGCACGGGTACGGCCCGGGGGTCCACCGGACCGGGGAGCCGCCATGCCCGTCACGACCGCCGACCGCTCGCCGCGGCCCAGCAGCCTGTCCGACGTCCTCGACGTCGTGCTCGACAAGGGCATCGTCCTCGACGCCTACGTCCGCGTGGCCCTGCTGGGCATCGAGCTGGTCACCGTCGACGCGCGGGTGGTGATCGCCAGCGTCGACACCTACCTCCGCTTCGCCGAGGCGGTCGACCGGCTCGACCTGTACCCGGGGAGCGAGCCGAGGGGGCTGCCCGGCCTCTTCGAGGACGCCCTCGAGGGCGGCGCCGAGATGGTGGTGAAGCGGAAGCTGGCCGGCCCGGCGGAGAAGGTCAAGGACATCGCCGGGAAGCTGACCGGCCGCGGGGACGGCGACCGCTAGCCCGCACGCGGCGGCACGGAGGGTGACGCAGCCCGCACCCGGCCGGGCGGCGTCACCCGGTCAGGGGATCGCGGCGGCCCCGCCGGTTACCTAGCGTCATGTCCGTTCCGCCGGGAAGCCGCGCACAGCGCGCCGGACCGGCGGACGCCAGGCCCCGGCCCGGCCGCCCCGTTCCCCCCGGGGCGGCCGGGCCGGTCTCCATCTCAGGCCGGCACGCACACCCGGTCGGTCAGCAGGCGCAGCATCTCCCGCTGCGCGTCGTCCAGCGGCAGGTCCACCGGCACCTCCTCGGCGCCGTCCACGGACAGCGACAGCGGCATCAGGTACGGCTGCTTGACGTCGGCCAACGCGTGCGGGTCGCACCGGGCCGTGGTGAAGGTCAGCTCCACGGACGCCTCCCGCTCCCCGGCGGCCAGGGTGAGCGGGAGCGGCGCGTCGGCGAAGTAGAGGACGTTGCCCTCGACGCGTGTC
This sequence comes from Blastococcus sp. SYSU D00813, assembly GCF_054050735.1. Lineage (NCBI taxonomy): Bacteria > Bacillati > Actinomycetota > Actinomycetes > Geodermatophilales > Geodermatophilaceae > Blastococcus > Blastococcus sp. SYSU D00813. The sequence continues at coordinate 6,364 of NZ_JBJGZX010000024.1, read as the reverse complement.
GCCGTCACGGCGCGGTCGTCGCTGCCGGTGCGGGTGAGCACCAGGCGGCCGGTCAGGGACTCGGCGCCGGCTTCCAGGTCAGCGACGGCCACGGTGACGACCTGCTGCACGCCGATCGCGGCGCACATCCGCGCGTGCACCAGGGCCAGCACCTCGGCCGCCAGCGGCACCCGCAGCTCCTCCACCGCCCCACCGGGCCGGACCACGGTCAGCCGCGCCGCCGCGGGCTCCGCCGCGGTGTCGCACACCGGCGCCCCGTACGGCGTGGGCAGGTCGATCCGGCGGCCGGGCACGAACGAGGCGGTCACCGGGACGGCGGCCAGCGGCGCGAAGCCGGGCGAGTCGATGGCCACGGAGGTCACCGAGAACGGCTCGGACCCGGTGTCGGTCACCTTGACCTGCACCTGCCCGCCGGCGGCGCGGTCGGTCCGGTTCTCCACCACCTCGGCCGCGATGCCGGCCACCGGCGGCACGGGTGGACCCGACCGCAACGCCGGCGCGGAGGACGACGGGCCGGCCGACGGGGACTCCCCGGACGACGGCGCGGACGACGACGGCTCGCCCGAGCCGCACGCCGTCCCGCCCAGGAGCACGGCGAGCGCCACGACCGGGACGAGCGACCGGGCCGCCGTCCGCCTCACACCGGCAGCGTAGGAGCGGGACTACCGGTTGTGGCTGGGCAGCCGCGCCATCACGCGGCCGGCCTGCATCCGCACCTCGAGCTTCTCCTGCGGGTTGGCCGCCGGCCCGCGCCGCGGCTCGCCGTTGTCCAGGTCGAACGCCGAGTCGTGCCACGGGCAGACCAGGCAGTCGTGCCCGCGCACCTGCTCGACGGAGCCCTCGTACAGCGGCCCGGACAGGTGCGAGCACGCCCCGACGAAGACGTCGACCCGCGCCCCCCGCCGGACGGCGGCCAGCGGCACCGCCACCCCGCTGCCGGCGCCGGTGCGCAGCGCCGGCCGGCCCTCGGGCAGGTCGTCGAGCGGACCGAGGTCGATCCAGTCCGACGACAGCGCCCGCGCCGCCGTCGCGGCGTGCGAGGCGCCCGAGGACTGCGCGTAGGACATGTGGCCGCCGATCGCCGCCGAGCTGCCGGCCACCCCCAGCCCGGCGTAGGCCAGGACCCGCCCGAGGGTGCCGCGGCCCTGGGCGCGGACGGCGAGCGAGCCGACGTACAGGCCGAGCGCGACGGTGTTCAGCGCCGCGTGCACCGCGCCGAGCCGGCGGACGCCGATGCCCTGCTCCGACCAGTCGGCCGCCCCGGACGCCGCCGCGGGCAGCGCGGCGGCCACGCCGGTGCCGATCAGCACCGTGGCGGCCGGCCGCATGCCCGGGATCGCGTCGAGGACCCCGGCCGACACCCACGCGCCGACCGGGACCTGCACCAGCACCGGGTGCACGGGGTGACCCAGCCAGGTCCCGTGCAGCAGGTCCTTCACCGCGCTGGGGACCGACTGCACGGCCTTGCGCGCCGGTTCGATCGCCTTGTCGAAGGTGTCGACGTCGGCCAGCCGATCGAGGAAGCCCATCAGACCCATGGGCGCCCCCTACCCGCGGTTGCCGTCCGGCAAGCCGCCGACCCGGGGCGCGGTCACCGCGGCCGCGAGCAGCCCCCCGGCCACCGCGCCGGCCGCGTTGAGCAGGGCGTCCACCGGCGAGACCACCCGGCCCAGCGGCAGCGCCCACTGGAGCAGCTCCACCGCCGTCCCCGCCGCGAGGGCGGCCGCAGCGAGGGGGACCGGCCGGCGCAGGACCGGCCGGCGCAGCACCGCGAGCACCGCCAGCGGCGCGAGCAGCAGCACGTTGCCCACCAGCTGCAGCACCACAGACGGCGAGCCCAGCCCCGAGAGGTACCAGTGCAGCTCGGTGACCGGGTCGGCCCACGTCCAGCCCGCCCCCGCCGGGCTCAGCGTGACCAGGACGACGGGCAGCGCGGCCGAGGCCAGCGCCGCGCCCGGGACCTGGGGTACTCCCGTTGCGTGGGTGCGCCGTGGTGTCATGCAGGCACGGTCCCCGGCCGGCCTGTGCGGCGGCTGGACGCCACCTGGGGGCCCGCTCCGCCCACACCCGGGTGAAGCCACAGGTCACAGCCGGAATACCGCTGGCGTCCAGGCGGCTCCCAGGAGGAAGCTGCAGAACTGTCTGCGTGTCCACCCAGGAGCTGACGATGTCGTGCCCGACCCTCACCCGCTCGCGGGCCGAGTGGGTCGAGGCCGTCCTGGGCCGGGTGCGCGGGGACGACGCCCTCGCCCAGTTCGCCCGCTTCGTGCTCGTCGGCGGCTCCACCAGCGCCCTCTACGCCCTCATCTTCGTCGCCCTGCACGGTTTCGGCGAGCAGCCCGCCAACTGGATCGGGTCGGTGGTCACCTCGGTGCTGGCCAACGAGATGCACCGGCGGCTGACCTTCCGGGCCGGCGAGCGCGTGGGCTTCCTGACCGCGCAGGTCGAGGGCGGCGCGCTGTCCATCGCCGGCCTGGTGTCCACGAGCCTGGCGCTGGCCTGGCTGACCGCCGCCACCGACACCGACGACCCGGTCCTGCAGTTCGGGCTGGTGGCCCTGGTCACCGCCACGATCGGCACCCTGCGCTTCATCGCGCTGCGCTGGCTGTTCCGCCCGAAGGCCGCGCCGGTCGACTGAGGAGGGACCGCGTCCCCCTCGTCCCTCGCAGGCCCGGGACGAGCCTCTGGCCGGGGTCGGGACGTCTCTAGCCTGGGGCGATGACCGAGCCGACCGACGTCCCGCCGCCGGCCGTCACCTCCCCTGCCGACGCAGGTGCGCCGGACCGCACGGCCGCCCGCCGCGACCGGCTGCGCGCCATCGGCCGGCACACGGGGCGGTGGGGGCTGTGCGCGCTGGTCGCGCTCACCGGTGCGGTGGTCGGCGTGCTGCTGTTCGGCCGGGTGGACGCGCCGCTGGGGCCGTTCGACGCGCGGTTCAGCGTCAGCCCGACCGGCGGCGGCGTCGGACTGGACATCCCGCCCCTGGGTTCCCTGGACGTCGACGCCTACGACGGGCCGCTCGGCCTGGACGTGCAGCTGCAGCGGGCCGACGAGGCCCGCATCCGGGCGCTGGTGGAGGACCCGCGCCGGCTCGACAGCCTCGTGGACCGGGTCACCGACGACCTCGGCGACGCCGTCACCGACCTCGTCGTGCGCTCGTCGCTGGCGGCCCTCGGCGGCGCGGTGCTGCTCACGGTCGTGGTCTACCGGCGCCGGTGGCGCGAGCCGCTCGTGGCGGCCGGGACCGTGGTCGTCGTCCTCGCGGGCGCCGGCGGCATCGGCGCGGCGACCTGGCGGCCCGACGCGCTGGCCCAGCCCACCTACACCGGCCTGCTGGCCAACGCCCCCGGCCTCATCGGCGACGCGCAGGACATCGTGGCGCGCTTCGACGCCTACCGGGCGTCGCTGGAGGACCTCGTCGGCAACGTGAGCACGCTCTACGCGGCCCTGTCGGCGCTGCCCGCGCCCGGCGGGGACGCCGACACCGTCGCCCTGCTGCACGTCTCCGACATCCACCTCAACCCCGCCGGCTTCGACCTCGTCAGCCAGGTCGTCGACCAGTTCGCCGTGGACGCCGTGCTCGACACCGGGGACATCACCGACTGGGGCAGTGAGCCGGAGAACCAGGCCATCGCCTCGATCGGCCGGCTCGGCGTCCCCTACGTCTACATCCGCGGCAACCACGACTCGGCGGTCACGGCCGGCCTCGTGGCGTCCCAGCCCAACGCCACCGTCCTGGACGACACGGCCACCACGGTCGCCGGCATCACCGTCGTCGGCGCCCGCGACCCGCGCTTCACCCCCGACCCGGCGAACGACGTCGGCGAGCAGACGCTGGAGGCCAGCGGGGAGCAGCTGGCCGAGGTCGCCGAGGAGCAGCCCACGCCGCCGGCGATCGCGATGGTGCACGACCCGGGGCAGGCGCCGCCGCTGGACGGCGTCGTCCCGCTGGTGCTGGCCGGGCACACCCACGAGCGCGACGTCTCCACCCTGGAGGAGGGCACCCGGTTGATGGTGCAGGGCTCCACCGGTGGGGCGGGGCTGCGGGCGCTCCAGGGCGACTACCCCGAGCCGCTGACCTGCACGGTCCTCTACCTCGACGCCGCCACCGGCCAGCTGACCGGCTACGACGAGATCACCCTCGGCGGCCTGGGCGAGACCGAGGTGACCATCGAGCGGACGCTCGTGGCGCCCGACGACGGCGACGTCGCGGACGACGGCACCGCCGACTGACCGGACCGGGCGAGGTCCGCGGGACGGCGGCCGGCCCGCCCTACGCTCGGGGCATGACGACGACCCGCACCGCCCGACTCGCCGGCGCGCTGCTCGCCGGCGGGACGGTCCTGGCCACGGTGGCCGGCTGCTCGTTCACCTCGGAGAACTTCTCCTGCGACACCGACTCCTGCACCGTCACGCTCAGCGGGGACGGCGCCGAGGTGGACCTGCCGATCGGCCCCTCCATCCGGCTCGGCGGCGTCCAGGACGGGCGGGCGTCGATCAGCGTCGGCGGCGCCAGCGTCTCCTGCGCCGAGGGCGAGAGCGTCTCCGCCGGCGGCCTGGCGCTGGAGTGCACCTCGGTCTCCGGTGACGAGGTCGAGCTGACCGCGTCGCTGAGCTGACCCGTCCGGCCCAGCCCAGGGCCAGGGAGCTGGCGGTCAGGGCCAGCGTGCGCAGGAGGTCGGCCCGCAGCAGGCTGTCGATGGTGGCCGCCGACCGGCCGGCCTCGTCCAGCCGGTCGTGCATCGGCACTGCCCAGAAGGCCGTGGACGCGAGCGAGACGACCCCACCCACCCCGACGACGGCCGCCGGCTCCGCCGGCACCTCGGGCGGGCGGGTCCACGGGAACGCGGCGCCGGCCAGGAACGACACGACGCCGGGCACGACGACCACCAGCGGGACGGCCTCGTCGTACTGCCGGTGGTGGTCGGCGAACTCCGCCTCCCCCACGGCGCGGAACAGCGGGTAGGAGACGACCTGGCCTGCCAGCCCAGCGCCCTCGAGTACGCCGTCAGCGCGGTGGGGCCGGCGAGGTGGAGGGAGCGCCACCTGCCGGTCGCCCGGCCCGGTGCGCTCCCGGGCCGTCGGGGACGACGGAGCGCGGCGGTCGGCATGCGGGCTCCCGGAGCCGGGGTGTGCCCGTGATGCTGCCCGGACGCGCGGCCGCGCACCTAGGCCCGGCGGGGACTCAGGAGGGGTCGGCGACCTCGACCACGACCCGGGTCGGGCCCTCGAGCAGGTACACGCGGAACGGCGACTCCGCCGTCGTCCCGACGAAGGCCTCGGTGGTCCCCTCGAAGGTCGCCCCGAGGACGACCTCGGTGACCGCCGTGCCCGACCCGGCCACCGGGCCGCCCGGCTCGAACTGGTCGACGCCGGTGTCGAAGGGGTAGCCGACGCCGGTCAGCGTCACCATCAGCACGGCCTCGCCGGCCACCTCGACGGGTTCCCCGCTGCCCTGGGAGGTCGGGTCGTCGACGTAGCGGACGTCCCAGCCGGGCAGGCCCTCGCCGGCCACCTCGAACACCACCCGGTCGAAGCCGTCGTGCCGGCCGGTGCGGACGTCGGTGACGGTGACCTGCGCGCCGGCGGAGGCCTCCTGCTGGTCGGGCTGCGCGTCCGACGGGAACGGCGGGGCGTCGGCCGACCCGTCGCCGCCGTCGTCGGAGGAGCCGCCACCCGTGGAGCCCCCGTCGGAGGAGCCCCCGTCCGAGGAGCCCCCGTCCGAGGAGCCGCCGTCCCCGCCGGTGCCCGATCCGTCCGCCGCCGTCCCGCTGGAGGCCGAGCCCGTCGAGGAGGCGGGCTCGCCGTCGTCCTCCGTGGCGCAGCCCGCGATCAGCAGGGCGGCGGCCAGCAGGGCCGGGACCGGGAACGCGCGTCGGCGGGTGCTCACCCGCCGAGCGTGGCAGGAACGGCCCACCGACCGGGGCACCCGCGGTGTCGTGTCGCCGGCCCGACACCCCGGGGGCAGCCCCCCGTCAGGGCCCGTCCGGAGGCCATGTACAGTTCTCAGCGCCCCCGGCGAACACCGAGCCCCCATCGTCTAGCGGTCCAGGACGCCGCCCTTTCAAGGCGGTAGCACGGGTTCGAACCCCGTTGGGGGCACGCAGCACCAGAAGTACACAGCAAGGCCCTGTAGCGCAGTTGGTTAGCGCGCCGCCCTGTCACGGCGGAGGTCGCGGGTTCGAGTCCCGTCAGGGTCGCTTTCGGCGGCACGCACGCCGGATCGGGGCAGGTAGCTCAGTCGGTACGAGCGCTCGCCTGAAAAGCGAGAGGTCGGCGGTTCGACCCCGCCCCTGCCCACACCTCTTCCCCGCGGCGGCCCCGGCCGGACCGCGGCCTCCCGGGCGCGACGCCCGGCCACCCC
>NZ_JBJGZX010000023.1:0-70871 GCF_054050735.1 Blastococcus sp. SYSU D00813 | reverse complement strand
CCCCGGGCACGCCGGCGGGGGGCGGCCCGCCCCCCGCCGCGGGCCCCGGGGCCCCGCCCCCCCCCCCCCCCCCCCCCGGCCGCCCCCGCCCCCGCCCCCCCCCCCCCTCGTCGGTGTGCCCTCACGCCGGCCCGGAGGCCGGCCGGATCACTTGAAGGCGTCCTTGATCTTCTCGCCGGCCTGCTTCAGGTTGCCGGCGGCCTGGTCCTTCTTGCCCTCGGCCTCGAGGTCGCGGTCGTGGGTCGCCGCGCCGAGCGTCTCCTTGCCCCGGCCGGCCAGCTCCTGGGCCTTGTTGGCGAGCTTGTCGTCGCTGCTCATGGTGAGCTCCTCTCACTGTGGTCGGGGGAGTCGGTACCCGCACCGGCCTGCGACGACACGCTGCGTGGCCGCCGTAATCCGTCCGGGTGTCAACCCTCGTGGCCGCAACCGGTCCGGCCGAGGCCCGATCCCCACGGAGAGCATCCGCTCGGCGTGTGCGATCGTGAGCCAAGGTCACAAATGGACAACGCCGGTGGCAGGCCTCCGGGAGGCTGCCTAGCGTTGTTGGACGTGCACGGAACGATCACTCTCCGTTCACACGCCCGACAGATGACCGCCAGGCCGCCGGCCTCGCCGGTGCCTGGACTACCCAGTCCGTACCCCCGTGAACACGGGACGAGAGAGGCCTTCCACGTGAAGCTCAACAAGCGCCCTGGTGCGCTCGTCGCGACCGCCGTGGCCGGCGCGATGCTGCTGTCCGCCTGCGGCGGCGGAGGTGACGACGGCGGCTCCGGTGGTGGCGGCGGCGGCGCCGGCGGCGGCACCTTCACCATCTACACCTCGGAGCCCGAGAACCCGCTGGTGCCCGGCGACACGACCGAGCAGAACGGCGACCGCATCGTCAACGCGCTGTGGACCGGCCTCGTGAAGTTCAGCGAGGAGGGTGAGGTCCAGTACGACGGCGTCGCGGAGTCCATCGAGTCCGAGGACAACCAGAACTGGACGATCACCCTCAAGGACGGGTGGACGTTCCACGACGGGACGCCGGTCGACGCCCAGTCCTTCGTCGACGCCTGGAACTACACCGCCAACCCGCAGAACGCGCAGGACGGCGGCTCCTACCTGTCCCGCATCGCCGGGTACCCCGAGCTGGAGAGCGGCGCGGCGACCGAGCTGTCGGGCCTGGCCGTCACCGACGACCTGACCTTCACGGTCGCGCTCCAGACGCCGTTCGCGCTGTTCCCCGCGGTCGTGGGCTACAACTCGTTCTACCCGCTGCCCGACGCCTTCTTCGAGGACCCGGAGGGCTTCGGCGCCCGGCCGATCGGCAACGGCCCCTTCCAGGCCGACAGCGACTTCGAGCCCGGTCAGGGCATCACCTTGACCCGGTACGAGGACTACGCCGGTGAGGACACCCCGCAGGCCGACGGTGTGGAGTTCGTCATCTACACCGAGCAGAGCGTCGCCTACACCGACGCGCAGGACGGCAACGTCGACATCGTCGACGTCATCCCGCCGGAGGTCATCGAGTCCGCCGAGAGCGAGTTCGGCGACCGGTTCATCGAGACCGAGGTCTCGCAGATCACCTACCTCGGGTTCCCGACCTACGACGAGCGCTTCGCCGACCCGCGGGTCCGCCAGGCGATCTCGATGGGCATCGACCGGGAGGCGATCTCCGAGGCGATCTTCTCCGGCACCCGGACGGCGGCCGACTCGTTCATCGCGCCGGTCGTCGACGGGTACCGCGAGGGCTCCTGCGAGTACTGCGCCTTCGACCCCGACGCCGCGAACGCCCTGCTGGACGAGGCGGGCTTCGACCGCAGCCAGCCGGTCGACCTGTGGTTCAACGCCGGCGCCGGGCACGACGCCTGGATGGAGGCAGTGGGCAACCAGCTGCGCCAGAACCTCGGCGTCGACTTCGCCCTCCGCGGGGACCTGGACTTCGCCCAGTACCTGCCGCTGGGTGAGGAGCAGGGCTGGACGGGTCCGTTCCGCTACGGCTGGAGCTTCGACTACCCGGCCGCGGAGAGCTACCTGACCCCCCTGTTCACCGAGGCGTCGCTGCCGCCGGTCGGCTCGAACTACTCCTTCTACGCCGACCCGCAGGTGTCCGACCTGATCGCTCAGGGCGACCAGGCCGCCACCGAGGAGGAGGCCATCGAGCTCTACCAGCAGGCGGAGGACATCATCGCCGAGGCCATGCCGATGGCGCCGATGTTCTTCACCGAGATCCAGACGGTGCACAGCGAGAACGTGAGCAACGTGCGGATCGACCTGTTCCAGCGGGTCGTCCTGACCGAGGTCACCGTCAACTGACCTGACCCGCTCGCAGGACCCGCACCACCCGCCGGGGGCGCCCGTCCGACCAGGACGGTCGTCCCCGGCGGCGCGTGCGCCGCCGATCGGCACGAGCGGCGCGTGGGGCGCCTGACCGGCACGATGGACACCGGCGTCGCGGCAGCCGACCGCGCGCCACACCACCCCGGAGGGGGACCATGGGCCGCTACATCGCGCGCCGACTGCTGCTGACGATCCCCGTGCTCATCGGCGCCTCGATCCTGATCTTCGCGATGGTCTACGCCCTGCCCGGCGACCCCATCGCCGCCCTGGGCGGTGACCGGCGGGTCTCCCCGGCGGTCGAGGCCGTGCTCAGGGAGCAGTACCACCTGAACGACCCGCTGTGGCAGCAGTACTGGTACTACGTGCAGGGCCTGTTCCAGGGCGACCTGGGCACCGACTTCCGCGGCCGCCCGGTGCTGGACACCATCGAGCGCACGCTGCCGATCACCGTGCGGCTGACCATCGTCGCGGTCGTCTTCGAGATCATCATCGGCCTGGTGGCCGGCGTGCTGGCCGGCATCCGGCGCAACAGCTACTTCGACAACCTGGTGCTGGTGTCGACGACCGTGATCGTGTCGATCCCGATCCTGGTCCTGGCGTTCCTCGCGCAGTTGCTGTTCGGGCTGAAGCTCGGCTGGTTCCCCATCGCCGGCACCCGCGAGGGCTGGTACAGCTACATCCTGCCCGGCCTCGTGCTCGCCAGCGGCTCGCTGGCCTACGTGGCCCGGCTGACCCGGACGAGCATCGCGGAGAACATGCGCGCCGACTACGTGCGCACGGCGAAGGCCAAGGGGCTGCCGCCGCGCCGGGTCATCGTCCAGCACACGCTGCGCAACAGCCTGATCCCCGTCGTCACCTTCATAGGCGCCGACATCGGGGCGCTGCTCGGCGGCGCGATCGTCACCGAGTCGGTGTTCAACCTGCCCGGCATCGGGCGCGAGGTGTTCGACTCCATCAACGGCCAGGAGGGCGCGGTCGTCGTCGGCATCGTCACCCTGATGGTCTTCTTCTTCATCTTCTTCAACCTGGTCGTCGACGTGCTCTACGCCGTCCTGGACCCGAGGATCCGCTATGACTGACCAGCAGCAGCGCGACCTGCTCCACGACGAGGTCGAGGCCGGCACCACCACGGGCCTGGCCAGCCCGTCGGTCGACGTCACCAGCGGCCGGCAGAACAGCCTGTGGTCCGACGCGTGGGGCTCGCTCAAGCGGAACGTCCTCTTCTGGATCGGCGCGTTCCTGACGCTGCTCCTCGTGCTCATGGCCCTGTTCCCGGGGTTGTTCGCGCGGGGGGCCGACCCGCGTGCCTGCGACCTGGCCAACTCCAACGACCGGCCGTCGGCGCAGCACTGGTTCGGCTTCGACCAGCAGGGCTGCGACTACCAGGCCGCCGTCGTCTACGGCGCGCGCAACTCGCTGATCATCGGCCTGTTCGCCGTCCTCGTCGTGCTGCTGCTCGGCGTGGTGGTGGGCGCCATCGCCGGCTACTTCGGCGGTGGCACCGACGGCGTCCTCTCCCGGATCGCCGACATCTTCTACGCCCTGCCGCTGGTCCTGGGAGCCCTGGTGCTGCTCCGGGTGGGGCCGCAGACCGACATCCCGATCATCAACAGCCGCGGGCCGGGCGCGGTCGCGCTGGCACTCGCGCTGTTCGGCTGGATGACGGCGATGCGGCTGGTCCGCTCGCAGGTCATCGCGGTGAAGAGCTCGGACTACGTCTCCGCCGCCCGCGCGATGGGCGCCTCGAACGGCCGGATCCTGCTCCGGCACATCATGCCCAACGCGGTGGCGCCGGTGCTGGTCTACACGACCATCACGATCGGCGTGCTCATCGCCGCGGAGGCGACCCTGACCTACCTGGGCGTGGGCCTGCAGCGGCCGGCGCTCTCCTGGGGGCTGCAGATCGCGGCGGGGCAGGACCTCATCCGCACCGCGCCCCACCTGGTGCTGTTCCCCAGCATCGTCCTGACCCTGACCGTGATGGCCTTCATCATGATGGGCGACGCCCTGCGCGACGCCCTGGACCCGAGGCAGCGCGCATGACCCGTCCCGAGATCATCTCCTCCACCGAGCCGGCTCCCCTCGGCGCCGCCCTGCTCGAGGTCGACGACCTGTACGTCGAGTTCCGCCAGCGGTCCGGCGTGGTGCACGCCGTCAACGGCGTCAGCTACACGCTCGCCCAGGGCCAGACCCTCGCCATCCTCGGCGAGTCCGGCTCGGGCAAGTCCGTCTCCGCCCAGGCGATCATGGGCATCCTCGACACCCCGCCGGCGGTCATCCGCGGCGGCATCCGCTTCGAGGGCCGCGACGTGCTGACGATGTCCGCGGAGGAGCAGCGCAAGATCCGCGGCCCCGGCATCTCGATGATCTTCCAGGACGCCCTGTCGTCGTTGAACCCCGTCTACAGCGTGGGCTGGCAGATCGGCGAGATGTTCCGCGTGCACCAGGGCGCCTCCAAGAAGGAGGCCCGGCAGCGGGCGATCGAGCTGATGGACCGGGTGCGCATCCCGGCGGCGGCCAAGCGGGTCGACGACTACCCGCACCAGTTCTCCGGCGGCATGCGCCAGCGCGTCATGATCGCGATGGCCATCGCGCTGGACCCGCGGATCCTCATCGCCGACGAGCCGACCACGGCCCTCGACGTCACCGTGCAGGCCCAGGTCATGGACCTGCTCAAGGACCTGCAGCGGGAGACCGGGATGGGGCTCATCCTCATCACCCACGACCTGGGCGTGGTCAACGAGGTGGCCGACGACGTCGCGGTCATGTACGCCGGCCGCATCGTCGAGCGCGGCACGGTCGACGACGTCTTCACCGACGCCGCGCACCCCTACACCGAGGGGCTCATGAAGTCGGTGCCGCAGGTCGAGGCCAAGGGCGGCCGGCTGCAGCCGATCGTCGGCCAGCCGCCGAACCTCGCCGCCATCCCGGGCGGCTGCCCCTTCCACCCGCGGTGCGCGCACCGCCGGCTCGGCGCCGCCGCGGCCCCGGGTCGCGAGTGCGCCACCGACGTCCCGCCGCTGCGCCTGGTCGTCCCGGGCCGCGAGGCGGCCTGCCACTACAGCGAGGAGGTCCTCGGTGCCTGACCGGGACGACGAGGTCGCCACGGCCCGGGCGGCGGCCGACCCGCCACCCACGACCGGTGACGTGCTGCTGGAGATCCGCGGCCTGAAGAAGCACTTCCCGCTGACCCAGGGCGTCGTCTTCAAGAAGACGATCGGGCACGTCCGGGCGGTCGACGGCGTCGACCTGACCCTGCGCCGCGGGGAGACCGTCGGCCTCGTCGGCGAGTCCGGCTGCGGCAAGTCGACGGTGTCGAAGCTGCTGGTGGCGCTGGAGAAGCCGACGGACGGCTCGATCGTCTACAAGGGCGAGGACGTCACCGGGCTGACCGGGCGCGCGCTCAAGGACTACCGGCGCGAGGTCCAGATCATCTTCCAGGACCCGTACGCCTCGCTGAACCCGCGGATGACCGTCGGCGACATCGTCGCCGAGGGCTGGGCGGTGCACTCCGACGTCGCCCCGAAGAAGGGCCGCCTGCAGCGCACGCAGGAGCTGCTCGACCGCGTCGGCCTCAACCCCGACTACGTCAACCGCTACCCGCACCAGTTCTCCGGCGGCCAGCGGCAGCGCATCGGCATCGCCCGGGCGCTCGCGCTGCGCCCGGAGGTCATCGTCTGCGACGAGCCGGTCTCGGCCCTCGACGTCTCGGTGCAGGCGCAGGTGGTCAACCTGCTCGAGGACCTGCAGGACGAGTTCGGCCTCTCCTACCTCTTCATCGCCCACGACCTGTCGGTGGTGCGGCACATCTCCGACCGGGTCGCGGTGATGTACCTCGGCTCCATCGTCGAGGAGGGCACCGACGTCGAGGTCTACACGACCCCGGCGCACCCCTACACGCAGGCGCTGCTGTCGTCGGTGCCGCTGCACGAGCCGGCGCTGCGCGGGCAGAAGGACCGGATCCTGCTGCAGGGCGACGTGCCCAGCCCCGCCGACCCGCCCTCGGGCTGCCGGTTCCGCACCCGCTGCTGGAAGGCCCAGGACATCTGCGCCGAGGAGCCGCCCGCGCTCGTCGACCGCGGCCAGGGCCACCCGTCGGCCTGCCACTTCGCCGAGGCCCGCACCGTCGTCCCGGTGGAGGTGGCGGAGTAGTCCGCTCCTCCTCCGTGATCATGGGCGGGTCGCCGCTCCCGTCGGTGTGTCCTGCCGTGTCGGCGGCAACACGCCCATGATCACGGTCGCCGGCGATGGGGGAGGATGGCCCACCGTGACCGCTGACCGACGGCTGCTGCTGGTGCACGCCCACCCCGACGACGAGACGATCAACAACGGCGCCACCATGGCCCGCTACGTCGCCGAGGGCGCCCAGGTCACGCTCCTGACCTGCACCCTGGGTGAAGAGGGCGAGGTGCTCGTCCCCGAGCTCGCCCAGCTGGCCGCCGACCAGGCCGACCAGCTCGGCGGGTTCCGCATCGGCGAGCTGTCGGCCGCGATGGCCGCGCTCGGGGTCACCGACTGGCGCTTCCTCGGCGGCGCCGGGCGCTACCGGGACTCCGGGATGATGGGCACCGGGGCCAACACCAAGCCCCGCGCCTTCTGGAACGCCGACCTCGACGAGGCCGTCGGGCACGCGGTCGCCGTCGTCCGGGAGACCCGGCCCCAGGTCGTGGTCACCTACGACGAGAACGGCGGCTACGGCCACCCCGACCACATCCAGGCCCACCGGGTCGCGATGGCCGCGGTCGACGCCGCCGCCGACCCCGCCTACCGCCCCGACCTCGGGCAGCCCTGGGAGGTCGCGAAGGTCTACTGGTGCTGCGTCCCCCGGTCGGTGCTGCGTGCCGGCGCCGAGGCGATGCAGTCGCTGGGGGAGGCCTCGCCGTTCGAGCAGCTCGGCGAGATCGACGAGATCCCCTTCGGCGTCCCCGACGAGCTGGTCACCGCCGCCGTCGACGGGCGCGCGCACGCCGGCGCCAAGGACGCCGCGATGCGCGCCCACGCCACCCAGATCACCGTGGACGGCCCCTTCTTCGCGCTGTCGAACAACTTCGGCCAGGAGGTGCTCGGCGTCGAGCACTACCGCCTGGTCCGGGGCGAGCGCGGGCCCGCCGGCCCGGGGCCGGAGGGGTGGGAGGACGACCTGTTCGCCGGGCTGACCGGGTGACGCCGGCCGGCCGTCTCAAGGCGGTCGCCGGCGGGCTGGTCGCCGCGGTCGTGGCGGCCTGGTTCGCGCTCGTCGAGGTGTTCTGGCTGCCGCTGCACGTCGGGGCCGTGCCACTGCCGCTGTCGATCCCGGCCGCCCTCGTCGCGAACCTGCTCCTGGTCGGCCTCACCCACCGGTTCACCGGGTCGCGGGTCGCCGCGGTGGTCCCGGCGGTGGTGTGGCTGGTCGTCGTCGTCCCGGCGACCCAGAGCCGCCCGGAGGGGGACCTCCTGCTCCCCGGCGACTGGCGCGGCCTGGGCTTCCTGCTGGTCGGCGTGCTCGGCGCCTCGGTCGCCGTCGGCCGGGTGCTCGGGACGCCGCCGGCGCCGCGGGACCCCGCCGGGCCGGCTCAGGGGAGCGGCGCCCGCCGGTAGTGGTAGCGGTGGTGCTCGATGAAGCCGTCCCGGCGGTAGAGCGCCCGCGCCGGCGCGTTGGACGCAGTCACCTGCAGGTACGCCCAGCGGGCGCCGCGCCCGGCGGCCCAGGTGTAGAGCGCGCCCATCACGGCGGTGGCCAGGCCCTGCCGCCGGTGCTCCTCGGCCACGGTCACGGCGCTCACCCCGAGCCAGTCGTCGGTCACCACGCCCCGGGCGACCGCGGCCGGCGGCGCCGGCGCGGGCGCCGGCCGGACCGAGGCGAAGACGACGTCCCCGCCGCCGGTCAGCACCCGCCGGGCGGCCGGGGGGAGCGGTGAGCCGAGGTGCCGGTAGCCGGCCAGCCAGGCGTCGTCCGGTGTGGGCGAGAGGTCGACCGGCACCGCGGGGGTCGCGGCGCCCGCGGGCAGCGGCGCCGTCAGCACGAGCACGTCCTCGTCGCGCTCCCAGCCGGCCGCGGCGAAGGCGGCCCCGGCCGCCCGGGCCCGGGCGCCGGGCAGCTGCACCGCCGGCCGCAGGTCGCGCTCGGCGTACCAGCGGGTGACCGCGTCGACCGCCTCCGGCAGCGGGCAGCCGGGATCCCCGACCGCGAGCGCGGAGTTGGCGCGGCCGGTGAAGCCGCCGCCGGCGCGCAGCAGCCACTCGCCGAGCTCGGCGCACTCCCAGCCGGGCCACCCGCGGGCGGCGAGCCGCTCCAGCCCGGCGACGTCCAGCGGCGAGCGGCTCTGTCCCATGCCCCCGATCCTCCGTGGCGGGACCGCGCACGACTCGTGGGGGTGAGCGCCCCGGCCGGTCGCGCCGCTCACCGGGCGGGACGTCATACTGTGCGGCGAGATGTGACCGGCGGCGGGAGTCCCGGTCGAGCCGCGTTCCGGGAGGCAACACCGTGACCTACGTGATCACCCAGGCCTGCGTCGACGTCCTCGACAAGGCCTGTATCGACGAGTGTCCGGTGGACTGCATCTACGAGGGCGACCGGATGCTCTACATCCACCCCGACGAGTGCGTCGACTGCGGTGCGTGCGAGCCGGTCTGCCCGGTGGAGGCCATCTACTACGAGGACGACGTCCCGGACAAGTGGAAGGACTTCTACAACGCCAACGTCGAGTTCTTCTCCGACCTGGGCAGCCCCGGCGGCGCCGCCAAGACCGGCAAGGTCGGTCGCGACCACCCGATGGTCGCTGCGCTGCCGCCCCAGGGCGAAGGGCACTGACCTCCCCGGTCGCGGGCGCCGGCCTGCCGGACTTCCCCTGGGACTCCCTGGCGGCCGCCCGCGCGAGGGCGGCCGGGCACCCCGGCGGGGTCGTCGACCTCTCCATCGGCACGCCGGTCGACGACACCCCTGAGGTCCTGACCGCCGCGCTCGCCGGGGCGGGCAACTCGCCGGGGTACCCCACGGCGCTGGGCACGGCGGACCTGCGGACGGCGGCCGCCGGCTGGCTGGAGCGCCGGCTCGGCGTCCGCCTGCCCGACCCGCTCGCGCCGAGCCCCTCGGTCATCCCGACGGTGGGCTCCAAGGAGCTCGTGGCGCTGCTGCCGACGCTGCTGGGCCTGCGCGGCGCCGGCACCGTCGTGATCCCCGAGATCGCCTACCCGACCTACGAGGTCGGCGCGGTGGTGGCCGGGCTCTCGGTGCTGCGCAGCGACGTCCCGCCCACCGGGGACGCCGGCGACGTCTGCCTCGTCTGGCTGAACTCGCCGGGCAACCCGCACGGGCGCGTCCTCACCGACGAGCAGCTGCGCGAGTGGGCGGCCTGGGGGCGCCGCCACGGCGTGCCGGTGGTCGCCGACGAGTGCTACGCGATGCTCGGCTGGGACGTCGAGCCCCGCTCCCTGCTCCACCCCGCCGTCGCCGGCGACGACCTCACCGGGCTGCTCGCGGTGCACTCGCTGTCCAAGCAGTCCACCGCCGCGGGCTACCGCGCCGGGCTGCTGTCGGGCGACCCGGCGCTGGTCCGGCGGGTGTGGGACGTGCGCCGCCACCTCGGCCTGCTGGTGCCCGGCCCCGTCCAGGCCGCGACGGCCGCCGCCCTGGCCGACGACGCGCACGTCGACGAGCAGCGCGAGCGCTACCGCGCCCGCCGCGACCGGCTGGCCGCGGCCGTGCGGGGGGCCGGCGCCCGGATCGACGCCTCCGAGGCCGGGCTCTACCTGTGGGTCACCCGCGACGAGGACTGCTGGGCCACCATCGACTGGCTGGCCGGCCTGGGCATCGTCGCCGCCCCCGGCTCCTTCTACGGCCCGGCCGGTGCCCGGCACGTCCGCATGGCCCTGACCGCGACCGACGAGCGGGTCGACGCGGCCGTGGAGCGCCTGGCCGCGTAACCGGGCTGCGGCCGCCCCGGTGGCGGGCCAGGATCCGACGGCATGACCCCACCCCGCGTGCGGCCGCCGGTCGACGGCGACGAGCGCACCCAGCTGGTCGGCTGGCTGGACCTCCAGCGGGCGCTGGTGCCGTGGAAGTGCGCGGGCCTGGCCGAGGCCGACGCGCACCGGCCGGTGCTGCCGTCGTCGCCGCTGATGACCGCCGCCGGCATCGTGTCGCACCTGCGCTGGACCGAGCACTGCTGGTTCGAGGTGCTCTTCGCCGGGGCGCCCACCGGCACGAACGTGCAGTTCGACGAGTCGCGGCCCGGCGCCGACATGCAGGTGGACGGCGTCCCCCTCGAGCGCCTGCTGGCCGACTACGCCGCCCAGTGCGCCCGGTCGAACGAGATCGTGGCCGCGGCCGCGCTGGACGCCGTCTGCCGCAACGAGGAGTACCGCGCCGGGGTGCACCTGCGGTGGGTGCTCACGCACATGGTCGAGGAGACCGCGCGGCACCTCGGGCACCTCGACGCCGTGCGGGAGCTGCTCGACGGGAGCACCGGCTACTGCTGACGGGCCGGTCGCAGGAGGCCCCTAGCGCGGTGCATGTGCGCCGCCACCCCCGTGCAAGCGGCCGGGCGCACTGTCGTGGCGCGCCACCGGGGACCGGCGGCGCGCCACCCACCACGGGGCGCCGAGCCCCCGCACCCGGAGGTCTCCCGATGACCACGATCACCATGACCACCTCGATCCTCGAGGTGTTCGCCGTCCTCGTCCTGCTCGCCCTGGCCCACACCCTGCTCGTCGGCACGTCCGACCGGCCCGGACCGGCCGACCGGGGCTTCGCCGAGGACCCCGCCCTCGCCGCGGCCCGCGCCGGCGTGGTCGCTCTCAGGTGAGCAGGGGATGACGGCGCCGTCGCCCGCGCCGGCTCAGGCGCAGGGGTCCTCCGCCGACGCCAGCGCCCGGACGAGCTCCTCGGCCATGCCGGTCCAGCGTGCGTAGGCGAGGGGGTAGGCGCTGCGCTGGACGCTGTCGGCCACGAGCGTCAGCTCGCCCGTCTCCCAGCCGGGGACCTCCACGAGGCGGTCGTAGAAGATGCCGGCCGCGTAGACCGGGTCCTGCACCTGCTCCGGGGTGCCCCAGCCCTGTGACGGCCGCTGCTGGAACAGCCCGAGCGAGTCGCGGTCGCCGTGGTCGAGGTTGCGCAGGCTGGACTCCTGCATGGCCGTCGCCAGCGCGATGACCACCGCGCGGTCGGGCAGCCCGCGGTCGCGTCCCACCTGCGCGATGGTGCGGGCGTTGCCGATCTGCTCCGGGCTGAGCGTCACCCGCGAGTCGGTCAGCGTGCAGAGCGCCGCGGTGTCCAGCGACTCGCCCTCGTCGCTCCTCCACACCAGCCCGAGGAGGACGACGGCGCTGATCAGGACGACGGCGCACCACTGCGCCGGCGTGACCCGGCGCAGCAGCCCCCACCGGCCCCGTGGCCGGCGGCGGGCACCTCCGCGGCTGCGGCCGGAGGCGCGCGAGCCCGGTCGACGCCGGTTGCCGGACGCACCGCGACGGGCGGACGCACCCCGGCTGCCGGTCGCACCACGGGCGCCGGTCCGCGGGCTCCGGGGGCGGGAGCTGGACATCGCCTCCGAGGGTAGGTCGCTCACCTGGCAGTCCCGGGGAGGTCGGCGCCGGTGGCCCGCTAGCGTGAGCGCCCCGTCTGCGAGGAGGTCCCATGACCGGTGTGCTGCTGCCCGACGTCCGCGCCACCCGGGTGGAGACCCCGCGGCTGACCCAGAACGTCGTCCACCCCGACGCCGTCGACCCGGCGGCGCTGGCCGGCGCCGACGGCGACGTCGTGCTGTTCGTGCACGGCAACGTGAGCTCGTCGCTGTTCTGGCAGCCGACGCTGCTCGCGCTGGCCGGCACCGGCCGGGTCCGCCCGATCGCCGTCGACCTGCGCGGCTACGGCGACACCGACCCGCTGCCGGTCGACGCCCGGCGCGGCGTACGCGACTGGGCCGACGACCTCGCCGCGCTCGTCGACGCGCTCGGCCTGGCGCGGGTGCACCTCGTCGGCTGGAGCATGGGCGCCGCCGTCGTCCTCCAGTACCTGCTCGACGCGCCGGCGCGGGTCGCCTCGGTCGCGCTCGTCGCGCCGGTCTCGCCGTACGGGTTCGGCGGCACCGCCGGCCCCGAGGGGCGCCGCCTCGCCGCGGACGGCGCGGGCTCGGGCGGGGGAGCGGCCAACCCGGAGTTCGTCGCCGCGCTCGCCGCCGGCGACACCACCGCCGACGCCCCCACCAGCCCGCGGTCGATCCTGCGCACCTTCTACGTCGCCCCGGGTGCGCTGCCGCTCGACCCCGCGTTCGAGGACGTGCTGGTCGCCTCCATGCTCAGCACCCGCACCGGCGACGACCACTACCCGGGCGACAGCACGGCGAGCAGCACCTGGCCCGGCGTCGCGCCGGGGACCCGGGGCGTGCTCAACACGATGGCCCCGACGGTGCTGGACCTCTCCGCGGTCGTCGACCTGGCGGACAAGCCGCCGGTGGTGTGGATCCGCGGGGACACCGACGCGATCGTCTCCGACACCTCGGCGTTCGACCTCGCCTTCCTCGGGCAGCTCGGCGCGGTGCCGGGCTGGCCGGGGGAGGCGGAGTGCCCGCCGCAGCCGATGGTGACGCAGACGCGGGCGCTGCTCGACCGCTACGCCGCCACCGGCGGCGCCTACCGCGAGGTGCTGCTGCCCGGGGTCGGCCACTCACCGCACGTCGAACGGCCGCAGGAGTTCGTCGTCGCGCTGCTCGAGCACCTCGACGTCCCCGCCGAGGCCCCGGCGAACCTGACGTGAGCCGACCAGGCGGCTCCACCGGCCGCCGGCCCCGTCCCGAGGCTCGCCCCGAGCTCGCGAGGGGTGAGGAGGACGGGGTCCTCTCTCAGTTCTTGTGCAGGTCGGCGTTCAGGGCGCCCCACTCGCCGGCGCGGGGGAGGGCCTCGAGCGCGCCGCTGACGCTGTTGCGGCGGAACAGCAGGCCGCTGCGGCCCGACAGCTCGCGCGCCTTCACCACCGAGCCGTCGGGGAGGGTGACGCGGGAGCCGGCGGTCACGTAGCAGCCGGCCTCGACGACGCACCCGTCGCCGAGGGAGATGCCGACGCCGGCGTTGGCGCCCAGCAGGCAGCCGCGGCCGATCGAGACGACCTCCTTGCCGCCGCCGGAGAGGGTGCCCATGATCGACGCGCCGCCGCCGATGTCGCTGTCGGCGTCGACGACGACGCCCGCGCTGATCCGGCCCTCGACCATGGAGGGGCCCAGCGTGCCGGCGTTGTAGTTGACGAAGCCCTCGTGCATGACCGTCGTCCCCTCGGCCAGGTGCGCCCCCAGCCGCACCCGGTCGGCGTCGGCGATGCGGACGCCGGAGGGGATCACGTAGTCGACCATCCGCGGGAACTTGTCGACCCCGAAGACGGTCACGTGGCCGACGGCGGCCCGCAGTCGGTGCGCGTTGAACGTCGCGGCCTCGACCGGGCCGGCGCTGGTCCACGCCACGTTCGTGAGCAGCCCGAAGACGCCGGTCATGTCCGCGCCGTGCGGCCGGATCAGCCGGTGGGAGAGCAGGTGCAGCCGCAGCCAGACGTCGTAGGTGTCCACCGGCGGGGCGGAGAGGTCGGCGATGACGGTGCGGACGGCGACGACCTCGACGCCGCGCGCGTCGTCGGTGCGCACCAGCCCGCCGTAGTCCGGGCCGAGCTCGCCGGACAGCTCCAGCGCGCCGAGCTTCTGGGTTCCGTTCGCGGCGCCGTCGGAGGAGCCGAGCCGCGGCTCGGGGTACCAGACGTCGAGGACCGTGCCCGAGCGGGTCACGGTGGCGAGGCCTGCGGCGACGGCGGAGCGGGGAGCGTCGGTCACGAGGGACGACGGTACCGTCGAAGGACCCCGCTCCCCTCACCCCTCGCGAGCTCGGGGCGAGCCTCTGAGCGGGGCCGTAGGCTCGGGAGCCGTGAGCGAGCAGCCCGTGCTGGACCTGTCGGCCGACGTCCTCACGCTCACCCGCGCCCTGGTCGACGCCCCGTCGGTGTCCGGCGAGGAGGCCGCGCTGGCCGACGCCGTCGAGGCCGCGCTGCGGGCACTGGGCGGCCTGGAGGTCGAGCGGGTCGGCGACTCGGTCCTCGCCCGCACGAACCTCGGCCGGCCGACCCGCGTCGTGCTCGCCGGTCACCTGGACACGGTGCCCATCGCCGACAACGTGCCCAGCCGGCTCGACGGCGACCGGCTGTACGGCTGCGGCACCAGCGACATGAAGTCCGGCGACGCGGTGATCCTGCGGCTGGCCGCCCGCTTCGGCGTGCCCGGCGCCGAGCCCGCGCACGACCTGACCTTCGTCCTCTACGACAACGAGGAGGTCGAGGCCGTGAAGAACGGCCTCGGCCGGGTCGCCCGCGAGCGCCGCGGCTGGCTCTACGGCGACCTGGCGATCCTGCTCGAGCCGACCGACGGCGAGATCGAGGCCGGTTGCCAGGGCACGCTGCGGGCGGTGCTGGAGGTCCGCGGCCGGCGCGCGCACAGCGCCCGCAGCTGGCTCGGGGTCAACGCCGTGCACGGCGCCGCCGGGATCCTGGCGACCCTGGCCGCGTACGAGGCGCGCGAGGTCGACATCGACGGCTGCCTCTACCGCGAGGGCCTCAACGCCGTGCGGATCGAGGGCGGGGTCGCCGGCAACGTGATCCCGGACGAGTGCCGGGTGACGGTGAACTTCCGCTACGCGCCCGACCGGGACGAGGACGCCGCCGAGGCCCACGTCCGCGAGGTGTTCGCCGACGCGCTGGCGGCCGGGGCCACGCTGACCGTCGTCGACAACGCCGGCGGCGCGCTCCCGGGGCTGGCCGAGCCGGCCGCGGCCGGCTTCGTCGCCGCCGTCGGCCGGCCGGCCCGGGCCAAGCTCGGCTGGACCGACGTCGCCCGCTTCGCCGCCTTCGGCGTCCCCGCCGTCAACTACGGGCCCGGCGACCCGCAGCTCGCGCACACCCGCGAGGAGTCGGTGCTCGTCGAGCGCCTTCAACCGGCCGAGGACGCCCTCGTCGCCTACCTGTCCACGCCCACCGCCTGAGCCGACCTCCCGAGGAGCCCTGCGCATGACCACCACGCCCGAGCCGGCCGACGGCCGCAGGCCGCGGCCGACCCGTCACCGCGGGCCGGTGATGTTGCGCGGCGGCGAACCGGACCCCAAGACGATCGGGACGACGACCGACCAGCGGCTGCTCGACCGCCGCGGTCAGACGGACTGGGTGCACACCGACCCGTGGCGCGTGCTGCGCATCCAGAGCGAGTTCGTCGAGGGCTTCGGGCTGCTCGCCGAGCTGCCCAAGGCGGTCAGCGTCTTCGGCAGCGCCCGCACCCGGCCCGAGGACCCGTACTACGCGGCCGGCGTGGAGATCGGCGCCGCGCTGGCCCGCGCCGGCTACGCCGTCATCACCGGCGGTGGGCCGGGCGCGATGGAGGCGGCCAACCGCGGGGCGTCGGAGGCCGGGGGGCTGTCGGTCGGCCTGGGCATCGAGCTGCCGTTCGAGCAGGAGCTCAACGAGTGGGTCGACGTCGGCATCGCGTTCCGCTACTTCTTCGTCCGCAAGACGATGTTCGTGAAGTACGCGCAGGCCTTCGTCATCCTCCCCGGCGGGTTCGGCACGCTCGACGAGCTGTTCGAGGCGCTGACCCTGGTGCAGACCCGCAAGGTCACCCGCTTCCCGGTGGTGCTCTACGGCACCGCGTACTGGTCGGGGCTGCTCGAGTGGATCCGGGCGACGATGGTGCCCGCCGGCACGATCAGCCCTGCCGACCTGGACCTGATCACGCTCACCGACGACGTCGAGGAGGTGCTGGCCGTCATCCGTGAGGCGGAGGCGATGCGCGAGTCCGGCGACGGCGGCGGCGGGATGCGCGCGCCACTGCCGGCGGGCCCGGTCGACGACTGACGTGCTGTCGGTCCTGGTCTTCGTCGTCAGCGTCCTGCTGGTCGGCGGGCTGCTGTTCCTGCTCGGGTCGCTGCTGCTGGGCCGCGGCGAGACCCAGCCGCCCGCGGAGCTGGACCGCTCGCCGGTCGAGCTGCCCGCCGACCGGCCGGTCACCGGCGACGACGTGCGCGCCCTGCGCGTCTCGGTCACGGTGCGCGGCTACCGGATGACCGAGGTCGACTGGCTGCTGGACCAGCTGGCCGTCGCGCTCGAGGAGCGTGACGCGGAGATCGCCGCGCTGCGGGCCCGGGCCGACGGCGGGGCGGGCGGCGGCGACCGGCCGGCGCCCGCCCCCGACCCCGCCGACGACCCGGCCGACGACCCGGCCGACGACCCGGTGCACGACACCGCCCCGAGCGGGAACGGAGCAGGCCCCGGTGCGTGAGCTGACCGAGCGGATCGACGTCGACGCGCCCCCGGAGCGGGTGTGGGCGGCGCTGGTGGACTGGACGCGCCAGGGCGAGTGGATGCTCGCCACGGACGTCGAGGTGGTGGGGGAGCAGGCCGAGGGCGTACGGACCCGGCTGGCCGCCCGCACCGGGCTCAAGCTGCCGGGCCGGCGCCGGCACCTCGGTGTCCTGGACACGATGGTCGTCACCGAGTGGGACCCGCCGCGCCGGGTCGTCGTGCAGCACACCGGCCGGATCGTGCGCGGGCCGGGCATCTTCGAGGTCGAGCCGCGCGGCGAGCACTCGACGTTCGTGTGGACCGAGCAGCTGTGGCTGCCCTTCGGGCCGCTCGGGGTGGCCGGCTGGCCGCTCGTGAAGCCGTTCGTCGTCCTCGGCGTGCGGCTGTCGCTGCGCCGGTTCGCAGCCTTCGCCCGCACGTACCCCGGCTGCTGAGACACCTTGTCGCCCTCACCGCTCCCGAGCTCGCGGCGAGCCTCTGGACAGGGCGCCGACGCGGTCCGCGCCGAGCTGGCCGCGCTCGCCGACCCCGACCGGGCCGAGGGCATGGCGCGGTACTTCCAGGCCCGGCCGGGCGGCTACGGCGAGGGCGACCGGTTCCTCGGGATCGCCGTCCCGCCGCAGCGGGCGGTCGCGGAGCGGCACGCCGCGACGACGTCCCTGGCCGACTGCCACGAGCTGCTGGGCAGCCCCTGGCACGAGGAGCGGCTGACCGCGCTGTTCCTCCTGGTGCGCCGCTTCGAACGGGCGGACGACGACGAGCGGGCGCGGGTCGTCGAGCTGTACCTGGCCCGCCGCGACCGGGTGGACAACTGGGACCTGGTCGACGCCTCGGCGCCGTACCTGCTCGGGCCCTGGCTGCTCGACCGCGACGACTCGCTGCTCGACGAGCTGGCCGGCTCCTTCTCGCTGTGGGACCGCCGGATCGCGGTGATGGCGACCTTCGCCGGCATCCGGGCCGGGCGCTTCGAGGCCACGCTGCGGCTGGCCGACCGGCTGCTCGGCGACCCCGAGGACCTCGTCCACAAGGCCGTGGGCTGGATGCTGCGCGAGGTCGGCAACCGCGACCTCGCCTGCGCCGAGACGTTCCTCGCGCCGCGGTACCGGCGGATGCCGCGCACGATGCTCCGGTACGCCGTCGAGCGGTTCCCGGCCGAGCGGCGCCGCGACTACCTCGCCGGCAGGGCCTGACCGCCTGACTTGACCCGGCCCCAGGGGCCGGCCGGAGGGTCGGGGGCATGCCCGGGGACATGGACGCACCACTGCTGCGGGCCGGGGAGTTCCTCCGCCGCACCCGCCTCTCGCCGAAGGCGCTGCGCCTGTACGTCGCGCAGGGCCTGCTGCCGCCCGCCCACGTGGACCCGGTCAGCGGCTACCGCTCGTGGTCGGCCGACCAGGTCGAGCGCGCCCGCGTCGTCGTCCTGCTGCGGCAGGCCGGCATGCCGCTGGCCCGGGTGCGCGCCGTCGTCGACCTCGACCCGGCGGCACGCGCGGCGGCGGTCCGGCTCTGGTGGGCCGGGGAGGCCGGGGTGCACGCCCGCCGTGCCGCGGTGGTCGCCCACGTGACCAGGGGGACCGACGAGGAGGAGACGACCGTGCACGACGTGGAGCTCAGGGACGTGCCGGAGCTGAAGCTGCTGACCGCGGAGCGGCGGCTGACCGTGGGCGAGCTGTCCGACTTCATCGGCGCCGCCCGGCGGGAGATCACCGCGGCGGTGGAGGCCGCCGGGGGAGCCGTGGCCGGGCCGGTGCGGGTCGTCTACCACGGCATGGTGACCGAGGACAGCGACGGACCGGTCGAGGTCGCCGTCCCCTTCACCGGGTCGGTGGAGCCGGTGGCGGAGCTGCGGGTGCGGCTGCAGGCCGCGCGGCGGGAGGCGGTGACCGGGCTGACCCGCGACCGGGCGGAGTTCCCCGGGATCCTCGGCGCCTACGACGCCGTGGCCCGGTGGGCCGACGCGGCGGGGCTGCAGCGCGCGGGGAGCCCCGCGGAGGTCTACCTGACCGACCGGTCGGCGCCCGACGACGGCCGCACCCACGTCGAGGTGGCCTGGCCGGTGCGCTGAGCGGGTCTACGCCCGGCTGAGGGCCAGCCGGGCGCCGAAGCCGAGCAGCGCGCAGCCGGTGAGCGCGTCCAGCGCGCGGCGCACCGGGCGCCGGGTGAGCACCGCCCGCGCACGGTGCAACCCGGCGACGAGGACCAGCGACCACACCAGCCCGATCACCGCGTGGGTGAGGGCGAACGCGACGAGCACCGGCACGGCGGCGCCGGGGCCGAGGAACTGCGGCAGCACGGCCAGGTAGAAGGCGAGCACCTTCGGGTTGGTGATGTTGCTCAGGAAGCCCTGGCGCAGGCCGCGCAGGGCCGCGCCGGCCTCGGCCGGCCCGGCCAGGTCGGGGTACCGGCCGCGGACGGCGGAGCGCAGGGACTGCACGCCCAGCCAGGTCAGGTAGGCGATGCCCAGCCAGCGGATCGTCTGGAACAGCGGCTCGACCCGCACGACCACCGCCGCGAGGCCGGCCGCGGCCGCCGCTCCCTGCACGGCGTTGGAGGCGGTGATCCCCACGGCGCTCCAGGTGCCGCGGCGCCGTCCGCCGGCGAGCGTGTTGCGGACGACGACGGCGGTGTCCGGTCCTGGCACGAGGACCAGGACCGTGGCGAAGACGACGAAGGACGCGTAGCCGGACACGCCCTCAATGCTGCCGCACGAACGCGAGGGCCTCCCGGGCCAGCGCCAGGTCCGCCGCGTCGTCCGGGCCGAGGGCGACCCACTCGCGCATGGCGGCGCCGCGGCCGTTGCGGAACGGCGTCCCGGCGCCGTCGGCGAGCAGCGCCTCGACCCGCGCCCTGGGCAGCTTCAGCACGAGCGCGCCGCCGACGGCCATCGCGACGATCGACCCGTCCACCTTCAGGGCGGTCGAGCCGAACCGCCGCGGACCGCCGCCGGCACCGGGGAGCTCGACGCCGGGCTCGCCGGCGAGGGCGTCGGCGAGGGCGGTGAGGCGGCGCTCGGCGTCGTCGGTCACGGTCGTCATGATGGCGCGGTGCGCGACGTCTGCGGAGCCGGCCGGTGAGCCGGCGGGGTTGGGCCCTCTTCCTCGCCATGTCGGTGATCTGGGGCGTCCCCTACCTGCTGATCAAGGTGGCGGTGGAGGACCTGTCGCCGGTGGTCGTGGTGTTCGGCCGCTGCGTGATCGGCGCCGCGCTGCTGCTGCCGTGGACGATCGCCCGCGGTCACCTGCGCCCGGCGCTGCGGCACTGGAAGTGGCTGCTGGCGTTCACCCTGCTGGAGATGACCGGCCCGTGGCTGCTGCTGGGTTACGCCGAGCAGACGCTGTCCAGCTCCCTGACCGGGCTGCTCGTGGCGGCGGTGCCGTTCGTCGCCGCCGTCGCCGGGCGGCTGGTCGGTGACGAGCGGCTGACCCCGGTGCGCCTGGCCGGCATGGCGCTGGGCGTCGTCGGCATCGCGGTGCTGCTGGGCCTGGACGTCGGCGGCGCGGCGTGGGTGCCGCTGCTCGCCGTCGCCCTGACCGTCGTCGGCTACGGGACCGCGCCGCTGATCGTCACCCACCGGCTCGCCGACGTGCCGGGGGTGGCGGCCAGCTCGATCGCCCTGCTGGTCACTGCGGTCGTGTACGCGCCGTTCGCGCTGACCCGCCTCGACGAGGTGTCCGCAGCGCCGGGCACGGCGCTGCTGTCGGTGGCGGTGCTCGGGCTGGTCTGCACCGCGCTGGCCCTGTCGCTGTTCTTCGCGCTCATCCGCGAGGTGGGGCCGCAGCGCGCGCTGGTGATCACCTTCCTCAACCCCGCCGTCGCCGTGCTGCTCGGCGTGCTGCTGCTCGACGAGCCGTTCACCCTGGGGCTGGCGCTCGGGCTGCCGCTGGTGGTGGCCGGCTGCGTGCTGGCGACGCGCCGCAACGAGCCCCGTCCGGCGGACGAGCCGGCCGTGGAGACACCCGTCCCCTGACCGGCGCGCCGGGGGGCGCGGCCGGGCTGTGGACGACGGCGCGGGACCGTCGGCGCCCCGGGCTAGCTTGCGCGGGTGGACCGCAGCCGAGGCGCCGAGCTCACCCGATGTGCATGGGGCGACAGCGCGCCCGAGTACGTGACCTACCACGACGAGGAGTGGGGGGTGCCGCTGCGCGGGGACGACGCCCTGTTCGAGCGGCTCACCCTCGAGGCGTTCCAGTCGGGCCTGTCGTGGCTGACGATCCTGCGCAAGCGGCCGGCGTTCCGCGCCGCCTTCGCGGGCTTCTCGATCGACGCGGTGGCCGGGTTCACCGAGGAGGACCGGGCCCGGCTGCTGGCCGACGCCAGCATCGTGCGTAACCGCGCGAAGGTGGACGCCGCGATCGCCAACGCCCGCGCCGCCCAGCAGCTCCCCGGGGGCCTGTCCGAGCTGCTGTGGTCCTTCGCGCCGACCGGCCCCCGGGCGCGGCCGGCGACCCTGGCCGACGTGCCCGCCACGAGCCCCGAGTCGGTCGCCATGGCCAAGGAGCTCAAGCGGCGCGGCTTCGCCTTCGTCGGCCCGACGACGGCCTACGCGCTGATGCAGGCGACCGGGATGGTGGACGACCACGTGGCCACCTGTTTCCGGGCGGTCACCTGAACGGCGTCCCCGTGTTGGTCTCGTGGGCGGGATACGGGATCATGGGCACAGCTCACTGCACTGGGAGGAGCCACACCGTCGCCACAGAGGGGACGGGTGGCCGGCGAAGGAGGCACGCATGGCGGCCATGAAGCCGCGCACGGGTGAAGGTCCCCTGGAGGTCACCAAGGAGGGGCGCGGCCTGGTCATGCGCGTACCGCTCGAGGGCGGCGGGCGTCTCGTCGTCGAGCTGTCGCCCGACGAGGCGACGGCGCTCTCGGAGGCCCTGAAGGGCGCGACCAGCTGATCGCCGCGGCGAGCCTGCCCACGGGCAGCCCCGCACCGGACGACGTGGCCCCGGCCGACGGCAGCACGCCGGCGACCGGGGCCGCGCCGTTCCCACGGGTCGACCTCCTCCGCGCCGTCCCCGCCCTCGGGGAGGACGACGTCCTCGCCGTGCCGGTCGGGGCCCGCGGTGCCCTCCCGGCCTGGCTGACCGCGCCGGAGCCGGGCCGGGCCGCGCCCGTGCCCGCCGAGCTGCTGGCCGGCGCCCTGCGCGACACCGGCAACAACGGCTCGACCGGGAAGACCACCAACCTGCCGGTGCCCGGGCGGCACCCGCGCAGCGTCGTCGCCGTCGGTCTCGGCGCCGGGACGCTGCCCGACCTGCGCTCCTACGTGGCCACCGCCGTGCGCCGCGCGCAGATGCTCGCCGAGCACGGTGCCCGGCGGCTCGTCCTGCCGCTGGACGGGCCGGCCCCGGCCGGCGCCGACGAGGTGCGGGCCGCGGTCGAGGCCGTCGTCCTGGCCGGCTACCGCTTCCGCGACACCAGCAGGCCGCACCCGCCCCGGCTGGCCGAGGTGACCGTGGTCGCCGCCGCCGCCGGGGACCCGGCCGTGGCCGCCGCCGCCCGCGCCGGGCGGGTCACCGCGGAGGCGGTGGCGTGGGCCCGCGACCTGGTCAACACCCCCGGCAACACCAAGAGCCCGGCGTGGCTCGCCGCCCAGGCCCGGCAGCGCCTCGCCGGGCTCCCGCACGTCACCGTCACCGTGCTGGGCCCCGACGAGCTGCGCGCCGGTGGCTTCGGCGGCGTCCTCGCGGTCGGCGGCGGCTCGGCCGCCCCGCCCCGCGTCGTGGTCGCCACGTACCGCCCGCCGGGCGCCCCCGGCGCGCACCCGGTCCTGGTCGGCAAGGGCATCACCTTCGACACCGGGGGCCTGTCGATCAAGACGAACGCGGGCATGCGCGAGATGAAGACCGACATGGCCGGCGGCGCCGCCGTCCTGGCCGCGCTCGACGCCGCGGCCCGGCTGGAGCTCCCGGGGGCCGTGACCGCCGTCGTCCCGGCGGCGGAGAACGCCGTCTCCGGGTCCTCCTACCGGCCCGGCGACGTCGTCCGGCACGTCGGCGGCCGGACCACCGAGGTGCGCAACACCGACGCCGAGGGCCGCATGGTGCTCGCCGACGCGCTCGCCCACGCCCGGCTGGAGCTGGGGGCCACGGTGCTCGTCGACGTCGCCACCCTCACCGGCGCGATGAAGACCGCCCTCGGCGCCCGGACGGCGGGGCTGTACGCCACCACCGACGGCCTCGCCGGTGCGCTCGCGACCGCGGCCGGTCACGCCGGCGAGCGCGTCTGGCGGATGCCGCTGGGCGAGGAGTACGCCGAGGCGCTGGAGAGCCCCGTCGCCGACGCCAACAACGCGCCCGGCAACCCCGGCGGCACCACCGCGGCGCTGTTCCTCCGGCCCTTCGCCGGCGACCTGCCGTGGGCGCACCTGGACATCGCCGGGCCCGCCCGCGCCGGCTCCGACGACGCCGAGGTGGTCAAGGGCGGCACCGGCTACGGCGCCCGCCTGCTGCTCCGCTGGCTCGAGGCCGGCGCCCCGGTCGACCCGATCCCGACGGGAGTGGACTGAATGGCCGACGACAGCGGCGTCGTCTTCCCCGCCGGACCCGACGGCCGGCGCAGCACCGCCGCCGTGGGCCGGGCGGTCGTCGCCGACGCGCTGCGCCCCGTCGACCCGCCCGGCGCCCGCGCCGCCGAGCAGGAGACCAACTGGCGCGCCGGCTACCTCGTGCACTTCCGCCGCCTCGTCGAGGCCGGCCTCGGGGACGCGCCGGCGGCCCGCACCGTCGCCGCGGCGGGCCTGACCTCGCTGCACGACCGCATGCGCGTCCTGGCCGACGGCGAGGAACGGCCACTGGCCACCCTGCGCACCGCGCCGGCGCAGCGGGCGCTGCGGACCGTCGCGGTGTCCGGCGGCGCGGAGCCCGAGCGCGAGCTGTCCCTGCCGTTCCGCGGCGGCCGCCTCCGGGGCGACGACCTGGCCCGCCGGCTCGACGCCTGGGTGGCCTGCGGCGCGATGGAGCCCTCGGCCGCCGAGGCGGTCCGCACCGTCGCCGCCCACCCCGAGTGGCTGGCGCTCCCCGGCCGGACCGTCGTCGTGCTGGGGGCCGGCGCGGAGATGGGGCCGCTGACCGCGCTGCTGCGCTGGGGCGCCCGGGTGGCCGGGGTCGACCTGCCGCGTGCCCCGCTGTGGCGCCGGGTGCTGGAGACCGCCGGCCGCGGCGCCGGGAGCCTGCTCGTCCCGGTCGGCGACGGCGCGGACGACGCCGACCTCGCTCCGGCCGCCGGCGTCGACCTGGTCGGCGACGTGCCCGCCGTCGCCGAGTGGGCGGCCGGCCTGCCCGGTGACCTGGTGCTGGGCAACTACGTCTACGCCGACGGTGCCGACAACGTCCGGGTCTCCACCGCCGTCGACGCGCTGACCCTGCGCCTCCAGCAGGAGCACCCGGGCCTGGCGCTGGCCTTCCTCGCCACGCCGACCGACGTCTTCGCCGTCCCGCCCGAGGCCGTGGAGCACTCCGTGCGCGCCTACACCGGCCGGTCCCGGACGGCGAAGCTGCTGGTCCGCCCGCTGCGCACGGTCACCGCGGGCCGGCTGCTGCAGCGCGGCTACGTGCCCGGCGCGGACCCGGGCGTCAACGACAGCCTGGTCCCGCAGCAGGGCCCCAACTACGCGCTGGCCAAGCGGCTGCAACGCTGGCGGGCGACGACCGCCCGGGCGGCCGGCACCACGGTCTCGATGAACGTCGCGCCGCCGACCCGCACCCGGTCGGTGGTGAAGAACCGGGCGCTGGCCGCGGCCTACGCCGGTGCCCACCGATTCGGCGTCGAGGTGTTCGAGCCGGCCACGTCGAACGTCCTCATGGCCGCGCTGCTGGTGCACGACCTGCACACCGGCGGCGGGCCGCGGCACGAGCACCCGTGGCAGGACGAGGCGCACGCCGCCGTGCACGGCGGGCTGTGGCGGACGGCGTACGCGCCGCGCAGCGCGCTCGGGCTCGCCGCCGTCCTCGGTCTGGGTGCGGCCCGGGGCTGAGCCGGCTCACTCGCCGGTGGTGCCGTCGACCGCCTCCCGGAGCAGGTCGGCGTGGCCGTTGTGCCGCGCGGTCTCCTCGACCAGGTGCAGCAGCATCCAGCGCAGGCTGAACCGCCCGCCGTCGCGCAGCGGGGTCGCCGACAGCGCCTCCAGGTCACCGGTCGCGGCGACCACCTCGTCGGTGCGCCGGCAGGCCAGGCGGTAGCGCTCGCGCAGCTCCTCGGGCTCGAGCTCCCGCGCGGCCGCGAACTCCCAGTCCGGGGTCGCGCCCCAGTCGACCCCGGCCCACGGCTCGGGCACCGGCCGGCCGCTGAAGTCCTCCACCGACCACGACTCCTCGACCAGCGCCAGGTGGTACAGCAGCCCGGCCAGCGTCAGCGACGACGGGGGCAGCGTCCGGCCCAGCTGCTCGCGCGAGAGCCCCTCGGTCTTCAGCAGCAGCGTCTCCCGCTGGTAGGCGAGGAAGCCGGTCAGCTGGGCGGTCTCGGACGCGTTCTCCGGCGGGTCGGTGCGCACGACGGCGACCCTCGCACCCGCCGCTGACACCGCGCACCCCGGCCGTGCCGGCGCCGTGTGTGCCGAGTGCGGGGAGCATTTCGCGCGCGAAGCGCTCTCAGGCCGGGCCGACGAGGCCGGCCACGATCTCGGCCGACAGCGTCACCAGCGGCAGCCCGCCGCCGGGGTGGGCCGAGCCGCCCACGAGGAACAGGCCCGGCACCGGCCCGCGGTTGCCCGGCCGCAGGAACGCCGCGCGGGCGCCGTTGCTCGACGTGCCGTAGATCGAGCCGCCGACGCTGCCGGTCTCCCGCTCGAGGTCGGCAGGCGTGCGGACGACGCGCCACCGGACGCGGTCGCGCACGTCCAGCCCCCGCCGGGCCATCACCTGCAGCACCTCGTCGGCGTAGCGGTCGGCCAGCCCGGGGGAGTCCCAGTCGACGCCCGCGGCCGGGTCGTGCCGCGGGGCGTTGACCAGCACGAACCACGACTCGGAGTCGTCGTCCGGGCGGGTCGCGGGGTCGTCGGGCGCGCTGACGTACACCGTCGGGTCCTCGACCGGCCGGGGGGCGCCCCGGTGCCGGCCGACCCCGAACACCGCGTCGAACTCGGCGTCGTAGTCGCCGGGGAACAGCACCGTGTGGTGGGCGAGCCCCGGCGTGCGGCCGCGCAGCGCCAGCAGCAGCACGAACCCGGACAGGGACGGCGTGCTGCGGGCCAGGGCACGGCGCACCGGCCGGGTGGGCGGGGACGGGGGGAGCAGGTCCCGGTACAGCGCGGCGGCGTCGGCCCCGGAGACGACGACGTCGGCGCGCACCACCTCGCCACCGGCCAGCCGCACCCCCGCCGTCCGGCCGCCCTCGACCAGCACCCGCTCGACCGCGGCCCCGGTGCGAAGGCGGGCCCCGCGCTGCGCCGCGCGGTCGGCCACGGCCACGGCCAGCCGGTGCAGGCCGCCGCGGACGTACCAGGAGCCGAAGGCCTGCTCGGCGTACGGCACGGTGGCCAGCACCGCGGGCGCCCGGCGCGGGTCGGAGCCGGAGTAGGTGGCGTAGCGGTCGAGCAGCACGCGCAGCCGGGGGTCGCGCAGGTGCGACCGGCCCAGCCCGCGCAGGGTGCGCCACGGCGCCACGGTCACGACGTCGCGGCCGCTGCGAGCCAGCCGCGCCAGCGTGGCGGCGCCGGCCAGGGGCGAGCGCAGGAACGGCTGCTCGGTGACCTCCCACATCCGGGCGGCGCGGGTCAGGAGCCCGGCCCACTGCGCGCCGGCGCCCGTCCCGAGTGCCGCGTCCAGCGCCCCGGGGACCTCGCCGGCGGTGCCGGGCAGCGCCAGGCGGGTGCCGTCGGCGAAGCGGTAGGCCACCGCGGGGTCGAGCCGGACGAGGTCGACCGACTCGTCCAGCGGCGCGCCGGTGGCGGAGAAGAGGTCGCGGTACACCTGCGGCAGCGTGACCAGGCTGGGTCCGGTGTCGAAGGCGTACCCGTCCCGGGCGTACCAGCCCAGCTTGCCGCCCACCGCGGACCCCCGCTCGAGCACGGTGACCTCGTGCCCCAGGGCCGCCAGCCGGGCCGCGGCCGCCAGGCCACCCAGTCCGGCGCCCACCACCGCAACCCGCGCCACGGCCGCCACGGTAGGCGCCGGGACGGACCCGTTCGGGGGACGGGTCGTTTCACCTGTGAAGTGGTCCGGGTAGCGGCGGGACACCGGGTGAGCCCAGCCCGACGGCGCAGTGCCCGGGGGGAGGGACTGACGTGGTGATCCGGACGAGGACCGGCGCCGCGGCCGTCGTCGCGGCCGCCGCGCTGAGCGGGTGCGCCGGCATGCAGGAGCCCGAGGTGGAGGACGTCGCCACGGCCTTCGCCGATCCCGGCGGGGACCCGGTGGAGCGGTGCGACCTGCTCGCCGAGGCCACCCGGGCGGCGCTGGAGTCCGGCGGGTCCGCGCCGTGCCCGGAGGTCATCGGCGACCTGCCCCTGGCCGCCGGCACCGTCGAGTCGGTGGAGGTCTGGGGCGGCGACGCCCAGGTGCGCACGAGCGAGGACACGCTGTTCCTCACCGAGACCCCCGACGGCTGGCGCGTCTCCGCCGCCGCCTGCGAACCGCGCGGGGAGGCGCCGTACGACTGCGAGGTGGAGGGGCCGTGAGGGGTGTGCACCGGCTGTACGTCGCCTACCTGACGGTGATCCTGCTCGGGATCGCCTACGTCACCCTGCTGGGGCTGATGGGGCGATGACCGAGGAGCGCGGCTTCGTGAGGGACAACGCCCTCGGCCTGGCCTTCGGCGGGCTCTTCGTCGTGACGCTGGTGGGCCAGGCGATCGCCGGGACCGCGCAGTACAACGACCAGCAGGTGACCAACGGCCGCGAGCCGGTCTCCCTCCTGGACTACGTCACCTCGTCGTCCTTCGGGGTCGACGTCATGGAGAACTGGCAGTCGGAGTACCTGCAGTTCTTCCTCTACATCTTCGCCACGGTGTGGCTGGTCCAGCGCGGGTCCCCGGAGTCGAAGGAGCCCGGGGACGAGGGCATGGAGTCCGATCGCGAGCAGCTGGTGGGCGAGCACGCCCACCGCTGGTCCCCGGCGTGGGTGCGTGCCGGCGGCTGGCGGACGACGCTGTTCTCCCGGTCGCTCGGGCTGGTGATGGGCGCGCTCTTCCTGCTCACCTGGGCGGCGTCCTCGGTGGCCGGCTGGGCCGCGTACAACAGCGAGCAGCTGGCCGAGGAGCAGGACCCCGAGAGCTGGCTGGGCTACCTCGGGGAGGCGGACTTCTGGAACCGGTCCTTCCAGAACTGGCAGTCGGAGATGCTCGCCGTGGGCTCGATGGTGGTGTTCTCCGTCTACCTGCGTCAGCGCGGGTCCCCGGAGTCCAAGCCGGTCGGGGCCGCGCACGCCGACACGGGCGCGACCGGGTGAGTCAGGCGGGGACGGTGATCGCCAGGACCGCGAGGTCGTCGGCCTCGAACCGCGAGCCGGCGGCCCGGTCGGCCACCGCGGTGGCGATCGTCCCGGCGATGCAGGCGGCCGAGTGCGGGCCGGGCCGGGTCAGCAGGCGGACCAGCCCGTCCTCGCCGAACTGCACGCCGTCGGCGTCACGCGACTCGGTGACTCCGTCGGTGTAGAGCACCAGCGAGGAGCCGGGTCCCAGCTCCAACGGCACCGACGTGAAGCCGGCGCCGTCGCCCACGCCCAGGGGCCGGCCGACCACGCCGACCTCCTCCCACCCCCCGGCACGGCGCAGCAGCGGCCGCGGGTGCCCGGCGACGGCGATCCGGCCGTGCACTGGGCCGTCGCCGGTCTCCAGCACCAGGCAGACCGCGGTGACGAACCGGAGCGGGCCCGCGCCCTGCTCGTGCACCAGCGCGGCCGAGACGGCGGCGAGCACCTCGGCCGGGTCGCCGGAGCTCGCCGCGGCCGCGCGGGCGGTGTGCCGGGTCAGCGCGGTCACGGCCGCGGCCTCCGCGCCGGTGCCGCAGACGTCGGCGATCAGCACCATCCAGCGCCCGTCGGGCAGCGGGACGACGTCGTAGGTGTCCCCGCCGACGAGCGCGGACCCGCCGCCGGGCCGGTACTCGGCGGCCAGCTCGAGGCCGGGCACGGTCGGCAGCGTGGAGGGGAGCAGGCTGCGCTGGAGGGTGTCGGCGAGGTCGCGGACCTCCGACTCGGCGCGCAGCCGGCCGAGGAACTGGCCGATCTGCCGGCCGGCGTGGGCGAGGACGTCCAGCAGCTCCGGGGGCACCGGGCGGGGCTCGCGGGTGAACAGCTCGCAGACGCCCAGCAGCGTGCCGCCGCGCAGCACCGGGAACGCGACGCCGGTGCGGAAGCCGGCCGCACGCGCGGCGGTGGCGCCGTGGGTCGGGGGCGCCGCCTGCAGGTCCTCGATCGCGACGGGCGCCTGCCGGCGCCAGGTCAGGCCGGGCAGCCCCTGCCCGCGGAGGAAGGTCAGCGGCAGCTTGGCCGCGTGGAGGGCGGCCACGTCCACGCCCGGGATCGCCCAGATGCCGCCGTAGGTCAGCCGCTGGCCGGTCGGGTCGGGCGCCCAGAAGGTCGCGCAGTCCCAGTCCAGCTCGGCGCAGAGGCTGGGCAGCAGCCGCTGGAAGGCGACGTCGGCGTCGGGGGCCTCGGTCAGCGCCGCGGTGACCCGGAGCGTCGCCGCCAGGTACCGGCTCACCTGCAGCTGGCG
Organism: Blastococcus sp. SYSU D00813; assembly: GCF_054050735.1. Taxonomy (NCBI): domain Bacteria; kingdom Bacillati; phylum Actinomycetota; class Actinomycetes; order Geodermatophilales; family Geodermatophilaceae; genus Blastococcus; species Blastococcus sp. SYSU D00813. Next base: position 41,605 of record NZ_JBJGZX010000023.1, on the reverse strand, counting down.
CTCGAGCAGGATCGTGGCGCTCGCGTCGCGCAACACGGCGACGACGACGGCGCCGTCGGGGTCGTCGGTCGCGCCGGGCGTCAACCTCGACAGGGTCAGGTCGATCGGGATCTCCCGGCCGCCGGCGTGCAGCGCGGGCACCCGCGTGGTCGAGCCGACCAGCTTGCCCTCGCCGGTCCGGCGGAAGCGCGCGAAGCCCTCACCGTGCCCGTTCCGGTAGCGCTCGGGCATGAGGACCGTCAGCGACCGGCCGACGAGGCTCTCCGGCCGGTGGCCCAGCAGACCGGAGACCGCTGCGTTGACGTAGGCGATCCGGCCCGCGCCGTCGGCGACGACCACGGTGTCCGGGAGGGAGGCCAGCAGCGCCGCGGCGGGCACGCCGGCGGAGGTCTCGAGCACCGTGCCTCCCCGCTGACGGCCCTGTGCTGTCGCCCCAGGGTCGCACATGCCCGTACCGGCACCGGACGGTCCCGCCCCGCCGGCCGCCGCGTCGACCGGGTCGGCGCTCAGAACGCGTACCGCACGCGCAGCCAGGGCGCGTGGTGGGCGATGAGCTCCTGCAGGCGCTCGACGCCCTCCCGCTTCACGCCGTTGCGGTAGCGCACGTTCCACTGCCCGTTCTGGCTGCGCTTGGGCTGCTGCAGGTCCGGGCGCCACAGCAGGTCCTCGGCCCTGGGGTGCCAGCCGAGGTTGACCTCGTGCAGGTCGCGGTTGTGGGTCAGCATGATCACCTCGGCCGCGGCCTGCGCCTTGGCGGCGGGCCCGAGCTCGTCGTCGAGCCGCCGCAGCAGCTCGGCCCAGTCGGCCTCCCAGCCCTCGCGCAGCACGACGGGGGAGAGGTTGAGGTGCACCTCGTAGCCGGCGGCCACGAAGTCGTCGACGGCGGCGATGCGCTCGGCGATCCGGCTGGTGCGGACGTCGACCACCTTGGAGTCGGCGTCGGGCATGAGGGAGAACCGGACGCGGGTGCGGCCCTGCGGGTCGAGGTCGAGCAGCTGCCGGTTGACGTGCTTGGTGGCGAAGGAGGCCTTGGCCGTGGGCAGCTCGCGGAAGGTGGCGACGAGGTCGGCGACGTTGTCGCTGACCAGCGCGTCGACCGAGCAGTCGCTGTTCTCCCCGATGTCGTAGACCCACGACTCCGGGTCGCACTGGTCCGGCTCGGTCTTGGGGCCCTGCCGGGCGACGTGCCGGCGCAGGTATCCGGTGATCTGCTCGATGTTGGTGAAGACGGTGATCGGGTTGGCGTAGCCCTTGCGCCGGGGCACGTAGCAGTAGGCGCAGGCCATCGCGCAGCCGTTCGCCGTCGACGGGGCGATCCAGTTCGACGACCGGCTGTTCGGGCGGGCCGACAGCGACTTCTTGACGCCGAGGACCAGCGTCTCGGTCTTCACCCGCACCCAGCGGTCGACGTTGCCGGCGTTGCCGTGCAGCTCGGGGATCTGCCAGTGCGAGGGCACCTCGACCACCTCGGCGCCGGGGAAGCGCTCGAGGACCTCGCGGCCGCGGGCGGAGTCGAGGGCGGCGGGCTCGGCGTAGATCTGGCGGACGTCGAGCAGGCGGGTCGGGGAGGTCGGGCGGGGAAGGTGGGCGGGCGACGACGGGGTGGCGGTCTCCACGAGCGGTACAGCGGTGCCGGGACGGCGGCTGTTCCGCACGGGGCTGCGCGGATCGGCACACCGCGCACGGGAATGGACGGTCAGTCGTCCGCGTCGTCGGGACGCCCCAGCGCGGTCGGTCGCAGGGAGCCGGAGAGCAGGTCGGCGGCGATGTCGTCGACCGGCCGGCCGCTGGCGTAGGCCGCGGCCCGCAGCAGGTCGAGGGCGCCGCGGGTGTCGGTGGCGTGGGCGACGCTGAGCTGGCCCAGCGCCTCCCACACCAGCGACCGGCGCCGGGCGGCCGGGGTGCGCAGCCACTCGGGGCCGTGCGCCGGCTCCCAGTCCGACCAGACGGCGGCCTCGCTGAGCGCGGAGGTGACCAGGGCGCCGACCGCCATCGCCTCGAAGACCGGCAGCCGCGGGACGGCGGACTCGTCGGTGAAGTAGAGGTCGATGGCGATGTTGCCGGCCAGCGACAGCGGCAGGGGCAGGGCCACCACCCCGCAGTAGGGCGTGCGGCTGAACAGGAGCTCGGCGAAGGGCAGCCAGCGCCGGCGCAGGTCGTCGGCCATGGCGAACACCGGCTCGCCGCCGAGGTGGGCGGCCAGGCAGGGGCCGGTGCCGACGGTGAACTGCAGGCGCTCGGCCGTGGCGGCGTCGTCCGAGCTCGCGCCGAGGGGCAGCCGGCGCCCGGAGCCGTCCTCGACGCTGAGCCCGGCGCCGTCCACCGGCAGGGTCTGCGCGCAGGCCCGCATGAGGCGCACGGGCAGCAGCTCCGGGCCGGCCAGGCCCGGCTGCTCGGCCCGCTCGAGCGCCGCGCCGAAGCGCTCCGCGATGGATGGCATCCCGGTGGGGTGCCCGATCGCGGCCCGGGTCACTCCTGGGTGTGGCCGGACCGGTACGTGTAGGCGGCCTCGCGGACCGCGTCGTCGGACTCCAGCCCCGCCCCGAGCGCCCCGCCGACCGTGGCCAGCGAGCAGGTGAGCCACGCGAGCTCCAGGTAGTCCGACAGATGCGCGTCGTGCCCCAGGCCCTCGGAGAACAGCGGTTCGACCACCAGCAGCAGCCCGCCGGCGAGCGCCAGCAGGAACAGGACGGCGTACAGGGACAGGACGCCGATGACGACCGTCGCGGAGGTCGCCACGTTGAACAGCAGGACCTGCTTGCGCACCCGCCGCCCGCGCGGCCGCTCCCACAGCTGCGCACCCACCACGAGCGTGACGACGACGGCCGCGACCGAGCCGAGCGCGACCACGGTCAGCCGGACCCAGCCGAAGGAGTCGGCCAGCCGCCAGATGTCGCTGGTGATCAGCGCGAACACCCCGGCGGCGACGGCGGCGGTCAGCGCCCGGGAGAGCCGGATCGCCAGCCGCCAGGGCCGGTTGGCCCGCACCATCCCGACGAGCAGCCGCAGGTTCCCGCTGAGCACCCGGGCGGTGAACCGCATCCCCTCGTCCCCGTCGGCGTCGTCGGCCAGCTGCCGCAGCCGCCGGCCCAGCGCGGCCCGGTCGTCGGCGTCGACCTCACCGGTCGCGCTGCCGTCGCCGGTGCCGAGCAGGGAGCGGACCAGGCCGACGGCGGTCTGCAGCGCCCGGCGGTGCCGCCCGACGGCGCCGAGCGCGGGCAGCGAGATCAGGGCGACCCCGTGCAGCGGGCTGGCCGAGCCGACCACCGGCCGCCGCGAGACCTCCAGCGGCACGTCGGTCAGCGCGACGGCGAGGTCCCAGTCCTCGGCGAGCAGCCGGGCCCGGGTCGCGGCGACGATCTCGTCGTCGTCGGCGGGCGGCTGGACCAGCCCGTCCTCGACGGCGCGGACGTCCCAGCGGACCTCCGGGTGCTGCGCCGCCAGCTCGGCGGTCAGCTCGGGCGCCAGCCGGGTCGCCAGCTCCGCCGCGGCGCCGGGCGCGGCGACCAGCCCGACGACGACGTCGGGCAGCGCGGACGGACCGGACGCCCGGCCGGCGTCCTCCTCGAGGGCGCTCACAGGACCAGCGTGTCCTCGGCGCCGGTGCGCCACTCGACCAGGACGATGCTGGCGTCGTCCTGGAGCTGCCCGTCCTGGTGCTGCATCACGCTGCCCATCAGCCGGCGCATGGTCTCCGGCGGCGCCTCTCCGGCCCGCGCGGCCCGGATGACCAGGTCGGCCAGCCGCTCCTCGCCGAAGAACTCGCCCGACGGCGACCGCGCCTCGACGACGCCGTCGGTGTAGAGGACCACCCGGTCCCCGGGGCGCAGCTGCGTGGAGCACAGGTCCGGGGGCCCGTCCTGCAGTCCCAGCGGCCGCGCCGGCGGGCAGGACGGCGGGTGGACGAGCGAGCCGTCGCGGACCACCAGCGGGTCCGGGTGACCGCAGTTGACCCACTCCAGGAGGCCGCTGCGCTTGTCGAGGCGGGCCAGCGCGGCGGTGGCGAACTGGCTGGCGGTGAACTGGCCGGCGATCACGGCGTCCATCGCGGCGGCCAGCTCGGGCAGCGGCAGGCCGTTGCGCCGGCCGTGCCGGTAGGCGCCGACCGCGGCGGTGGACAGCAGGGCCGCGGGCAGCCCGTGGCCCACCGCGTCGAGGACCATGAAGTCGACGAGGGGGTCGTTGGCCGCGTAGTCGAAGGTGTCGCCGCCGATGTCGTAGGCCGGCTCGAGCGCCCCGGTGATCACCACCCGGTCGCTGGCGTAGGTGAGCGGGGGCAGCAGGTCCCACTGGATCTCCGCGGCCAGGCCCAGCGGTCGCCGGCGGCGCAGCCGGGAGAAGGCGTCGCTGTACGCGTCGCGGGTGACGGTGAGCTCGGCGACCAGCGAGGCGAACACCCGGGCCTCGTGGTCGAGGTCCTCCACCGCGGGGCCGTCCACCACGAGCTCCAGGACGCCGATCCGCTCCGCGCCGTCGAGCAGCGGGACCCACAGCCGGGCCGGCCCCTCGGTGCCGGGGGAGCGCACGACCTCGACCCGGCGGAAGGCGCGGCCGGCGGTCGAGCCGTCGATCGTCACCTCGGGCCGCTCGGGGACCCCCTCCCCGGACAGCGGCACCAGCAGGTGCTGGGCGTAGTCGGCGAGGTAGACGACCGCCTCCCGGGCACCCAGCGCTCTGGCGTGCTCGGCCACCGCGGTGCCCAGGCGGGCGGCGGGCAGGTGGTGCGACGCCAGCAGCAGCGACCGCACCGGGTCGTTCCCGGGTGCGGACGTCGGGGTGCTCACGACGGGCCATGATCGCATCGAGCGCCGCGGCCGGCCCGGCGAGGCGGTCACCCCCGGGCGTCGAGCACCGCGGAGTAGACGCCGACCGTCTGCTGCGCCACCGCCGGCCACCCGAACTCCGACAGCACGCGCTCCCGCCCGGCGGCGCCCATCGCGGCGGCGCGGGCCGGGTCGGCGAGCAGCTCGGCGACCCGCGCGGCCAGCCCGGCCTCGAACGCGGCGGGGTCGGCCGGGTCGTACGGGACCAGCAGCCCGGTGCGGCCGTCGGCCACCACCTCCGGGATGCCGCCCACCGCGCTGGCCACCACGGCGGTGCCGCACGCGGCGGCCTCGAGGTTGACGATGCCCAGCGGCTCGTACACCGACGGGCACACGAAGACGGTCGCGCCGGTGATCAGCGGGACCAGCTGCTCGCGGGGGAGCATGGCCTCGATCCAGACCACGCCGCTGCGGCGGGCCTGGAGCGCGGCGACCGCGTCGGCCACCTGCTGCCGCTCCGCCGGGGTGTCGGCGGCGCCGGCGCACAGCACCAGCCCCGCCTCGGCGGGCAGCAGCTCGGCCGCGGCCAGCAGGTGGGCCAGCCCCTTCTGCCGGGTGATCCGGCCGACGAACAGCGCGTAGGGCCGGTCGGGGTCCACGCCGAGGGAGCGGACGACGTCGGGGGCCGGCACCGGCCGGTAGGCCTCGGCGTCGACGCCGTTGTGCACCACGTGCACCCGCGCCGGGTCCAGCTCGGGGTAGACGGCGAGGACGTCGTCGCGCATGCCGGCGCTGACCGCGACGACCGCGTCGGCCGACAGGTAGGCGCTGCGCTCCACCCAGGACGACAGCCGGTAGCCACCGCCGAGCTGCTCGGCCTTCCACGGCCGGCGCGGCTCCAGGGAGTGCGCGGTCACCACGTGCGGCGTCCCGTGCACCAGCGCCGCGAGCATCCCGGCGCCGTTGGCGTACCAGGTGTGGCTGTGCACCAGGTCGGCGCCCGCGAGCGCCGCGGCGATCTCCACGTCCGTGCCCAGCGCCTGCAGGGCGCCGTTCGCGGCGACGAGCCCCGCGGGGACGGCGTGGGCCACCGCGTCGGCGCGGGCCGCGCCGAAGCAGTGCACGTCGATCTCCGGTCCGGCCGGCAACGAGCGCAGGGCCGCCACGAGGTGCTCGACGTGCACTCCGGCGCCGCCGTAGACGTCCGGCGGCCACTCCCTGGTCACGATGCCGATGCGCACGCCGTCACCCTAGGGGGCGGTCCCTCCGGGGATCGGGGGTTCAGCACCCCGCCCACGGGCTACGGTCCTCGCATGCGTGGCGGTCCTCGAGTCCTCGGCATCGTCCTGGCCGGTGGTGAGGGCAAGCGCCTGGCCCCGCTCACCCAGGACCGGGCGAAGCCGGCGGTGCCCTTCGGCGGCAACTACCGCCTCATCGACTTCGTGCTGTCCAACCTGGTGAACGGCGAGATCCGGCAGATCGCCGTCCTCACCCAGTACAAGAGCCACAGCCTGGACCGGCACATCACCACGACCTGGCGGATGTCCCAGCTGCTCGGGAACTACGTCACCCCGGTGCCGGCGCAGCAGCGGCTCGGCCCGCGCTGGTACATGGGCAGCGCCGACGCGATCTTCCAGAGCCTGAACCTGATCTACGACGCCCGGCCCGACGTCGTCGTCGTCTTCGGCGCCGACCACGTGTACCGGATGGACCCGGGGCAGATGATCGACCAGCACCTGCAGACCGGTGCCGGGGTGACGATCGCCGGGCTGCGCGTGCCGCGCAGCGAGGCCACCGAGTTCGGGGTCATCGACGCCGACGCCGACGGCCGGGTGCGCGGGTTCCTGGAGAAGCCGCAGGACCCGCCCGGGCTGCCCGACTCCCCCGAGGAGAGCTTCGCCTCGATGGGGAACTACGTCTTCAGCACCGACGCGCTGCTCGAGGCGCTGCGGGCCGACGCGGAGGACCCGCACTCGGTGCACGACATGGGCGGCTCGATCATGCCGATGCTCGCCGACGCCGGGGAGGCGTGGGTCTACGACTTCTCGACCAACGTCGTCCCCGGGGCCACCGAGCGCGACCACGGCTACTGGCGCGACGTCGGGACCATCGACAGCTACTTCGACGCGCACATGGACCTGGTGTCGGTGACGCCGGTGTTCAACCTCTACAACGACCGGTGGCCGATCCTCACCCTGCCGCCGCAGCTGCCGCCGGCGAAGTTCGTGCTCGGCGGGCGCGCGGAGGAGTCGATGGTCAGCGCCGGCGCGATCATCGGCGGCGGCTCGGTGCACCACTCGGTGGTCTCGCCCGGCGTGCGGATCGACCGCGGGGCCCGGGTCGAGGACAGCGTGCTGATGGACGGCGTCCAGATCGGGGAGGGCGCCTATGTGCGCCGGGCGATCCTGGACAAGAACGTCGTCGTGCCGCCGTGGACGCGGATCGGCGTCGACCTCGAGGCCGACCGGCAGCGCTACCACGTCAGCGTCGGCGGGGTGACCGTGCTCGGCAAGGGCGCCCGCGCCATCACGTGAAGTCGGAGGACCCCGCCCCCCACACCCCTCGCCAGCTCGGGGCGAGCCTCCGGGCGGGGCCGACCGACTCGAGGGGCGCGATGTCCCAGCCGCTGGTCGTCACGCTGCTGCTGGCCGAGGAGGCGCAGCGGCGGTTCGACCGGCTGCGGGCGGCGCACTTCCCAGCCCGGCCCCTTCCAGGGGCCCGCCGCGAGCTCGCGAGTGGTGGGGGGGAAGGGGTGTTCCGACTGGCCGCGCACGTGACGCTGTTCCACGCCCTGCCCGGCGAGCACCTGAGCCGGGTGGACGCCGACCTCGCCGCGGCCGCGGCCCGGCCGCCGTTCGACGTCGAGGTCACCGGGGTGCGCTCGCTGGGCCGCGGCGTCGCCTACACCCTGGCCTCGGCGGAGCTGGCGCGGCTGCGGGAGGGCCTGGCCGCCGGCTGGGAGCCGTGGCTGACGCCGCAGGACCGGCAGCGGCACGCCCCGCACGTGACGGTGCAGAACAAGGTCGACCCGGCGGTCGCCCGGGCGCTGCACGCCGACCTCGCCGCCGCCTTCGTGCCGGAGACCGTGCCCGCGCGGGGGCTCGGGCTGTGGCGCTACCTCGGCGGCCCGTGGGAGCCGGTCGCCGAGCACCCGTTCCGCTGAGCCGGGTCAGAGGTCGGCCGGCACCTGCGCGACCGAGGGGTAGCCGGCGACCAGCGCCTCGTAGTCGTCGTCCGGAGCGGGATCGGCGAGGTCGCAGTCGGAGGTGAACGGGTCGGCACCGGCCGGGAAGCGGTCGGCCAGCTCGGTCACCAGCAGCTCGCCCATGGCCGCCACCGGGCAGGCGGGGACGTTGATGCTCGTGACCGTGTCGGTCTGCTCCGTCCCGGCCAGCAGGGCGTCGCGGTGGGCGGTGATCCAGTCCAGCGCCAGGCCGGCGGCGAACGCGAACTGCTCCGGGTCGAGCTCGGCGCCCGCGCTCACGGCCAGCGCCGGGACCCCACGCCGGATCGCCGTCCGCCCGATGCCGACCGTGCCCGACTCGGCGGCGAACGGCCCGACGTTCGGCCCGGGGTTGATGCCGGAGACGACGAGGTCCGGGTCGAGGTGCAGCCCGTCGAGGGCGACCACCACGGCGTCGCCGGGATAGCCGTCCTGGGACCACCCCAGGACCCCGGCCGGGGTGCGGGCGCGCTGGTAGGTGAGCTCGCCGTCGGTGAGGGCGTCGGAGCTGCCGCTGCGCTGGCGGTCGGGGGCCACCACGGTGACCTCGATCCCGGGCTGCTCGAGCAGCAGGGCCAGCAGCACGTCGATCGCCGGGTTGGCGATGCCGTCGTCGTTGGCGAGCAGGACGTTCAGCGTGCCCGGCGCCGCGGCGGACGGCGTGGCCCGCCCGTCGACCACGGAGGTGCAGCCGCCGAGGACCGTCGTCGCGGCCACGAGGACGGTCGCGGCGCAGCGGGCGGGGACGGTGCGGCGCACGGGACTCTCCTCGGGCTCGGCGGCCGCTGGAGTGTGGCGGCTGGACCGCCCGAGGTCCACGACCGCGGCACGGCCCGCGGCGCGTGTCCTCAGCGGGCGGTGCTGGCCACCAGCAGGCCGGTGCCGACCGGCAGCACGGCGGAGGTCAGCCGCTCGTCCTCGCGCACGCGGCGGGCGACGTCCCGCCAGGCCACCGTCTCGGGGTCGCGGGCGGAGCGGTCGGCGATGCGGCCGCCCTCGAGGAGGCCGGAGCAGACCAGCAGCCCGCCCGGGCGCAGCAGCCCGACCAGCCCGGCGAGGTCGGCGGCGTAGTCGGTCGGCGCGGTCGAGCAGGCGACGACGTCGTACGCGCCGGGGGAGAGGCGGGGCAGCACCTCGGCCGGCGTGCCGAAGATCATCCGCGTGCGGCCCTGCGGGTGTCCGGCGTCGGCGAAGGCCCGCCGCGCGGCCCGCTGGTGCTCGGCGTCGACGTCCAGGCAGGTGAGGACGCCGTCGCGGCGCATGCCCTGCAGCAGCCACAGCCCGCTGACCCCGCCGCCGCTGCCGACGGCGACCACCGCCCGGGCACCGGCCCCGGCGGCCAGGACGGCGAGCGTGGCACCCACCGCGGGGGTGACCGGCGGCGGCCCGGCGAGGTGCGCGGCGCGGGTGCGGGCCGCCGCGAGGGCCGGCGGCTCGGCCGCGAACCGGTCGGCGTACGCCCGGCCGGGGTCCCCGTTGCCCGGGTCCCCCTCGCCGCCGACCGACGGCCGTCCCCGGTCGCTCATCACCGGGCGAGGGTAGTGGCGGGACCGCCACGGCGGGCGGGCGGCGCAGGCTGTGAACTGCCTGTGAACGGGAACACCCGTTCGCCGGCCGCCCGTTGGACGTTCCGTGCGCCCCAGCAGAGCCGCCAGTACCCCCGTCGTGGGCAGACCCGCCGGTCCCGAGCCGGTGGGCGGGCCCGGTGTCTGCGATCCTGGCTCCGTGACCGACCCCGCCGCCGCGACCGAGGACCAGCCGGCTGCGCCCGCGGCCTGGGTCGCCCCAACGTGGGAGCAGGTCGTCCGCGAGCACTCGGCGCGGGTCTACCGCCTGGCCTACCGCCTGTCGGGCAACGCGCAGGACGCCGAGGACCTGACCCAGGAGACGTTCGTCCGGGTCTTCCGGTCGCTGGCCGACTTCTCGCCCGGCACCTTCGAGGGCTGGCTGCACCGCATCACGACCAACCTGTTCCTCGACATGGTCCGGCGTCGGCAGCGGATCCGCTTCGACGCCCTCCCCGAGGACACCGAGCGGCTGCCGGGCACGGCGCCCAGCCCCGAGCAGGTCTACGCCGACACCCACCTGGACCCGCAGGTGCAGGCGGCGCTCGACGCCCTGGCGCCGGAGTTCCGCGTGGCCGTCGTCCTGTGCGACATCGAGGGCCTCACCTACGAGGAGATCGCGGCGACCCTGGGCATCAAGCTCGGCACCGTCCGCAGCCGCATCCACCGCGGCCGCGTGCAGCTGCGCCAGGCGCTGGCGCACCTCGCCCCGCGGCGTGCCGAGGCCGTCTCCGCCGGGGAGGGGGAGGGATGAGCCTCCCGGAGAGCCACCTCGCCCAGGAGGCGATCGCGGCGCTGGTCGACGGCGAGCTCGCCAGCGGGCCGGCCGCCCGCGCCGCCCGCCACCTCGCCGGCTGCGGTTCCTGCCGGATGGCCGTGCAGGCGCAGCGGGAGGCCAAGGAGGCGCTGCACCGCGCCACCGACGTCGCCGTCCCCGGGGACCTGCTCAGCCGGCTGTGCGCGATCCCCTTCACCGCCGACGTGCCCGGCTCCGGCGGGCCCGGCGTGCTGAGCGCCGGTCCCGGCCAGCTCACCGTCCGCGACGGGCGGGGCAGCTGGTCGGTGCCGCTGGACCCGGAGCCGGCCGCGGCCGCGCGGCCCGGTCACGCGCGCTGGCTGCGCCGCGGCGTGGCGGGGACCCTCGCCGGCCTCGGCATCGGCGTCACCGCGCTCGCGCTCAGCCTGCCCGCGCCCGGTGACCCGCCGGCGCCCGCCTCCTCGGTGGCCGACTCGCGGGCCGGCGGCGAGGACAGCGAGGTCGTGCCCCCGGTCGTGCGGGCCGTGAACGGCGGGGCCCAGGCCGTCGTCGCCGTCCCGGCCGGCACGCGCACCTCCCCGTGATCGCCGCGTCACCCGTGACCACCGACCGCGCCTGACCGCCCTGCGCCCGGGGGAGGACCCGCTGCCCGAGACACCGCCGTCCGCCGGCGGGGACGACCGTCCCGCCGCCGACGGGTCCTCCGACGAGCTGTTCGCCCGGCCCGCCGGCCGCGAGGGCGGCTTCGACCCGCCGCCCGCGCGTCCGCGGCCGGCCGGTTCGCCGGCCGCCCCGCCGAGCCCGGCGCTGAGCTCGGCGTTCGGGCGCCCGGCCACGGTCAGCGGCACCTTCGCCGGTGACCGCCCCACCCCGCCGCCGCGGCCGGTCACGCCCCCGCCGCCCGAGGCGGTGCTGCGGGCGTTCGCCCCTCCCGGCACCGACCGGCGGGGCCTGCAGGAGCCGCCCGGCGGACGCCCGGGTCGCAAGCGCACCTCGGCCGGCCCGTGGTGGAAGCCCGACGCCCGCAGCGACCCCTGGCGGGATCCGCACTCGCCCGCCGGCCTGGCCGGCCCGGCCGTCTTCGAGGAGGAGGACGAGCAGGAGGGCCCGGTCGTCGTCGACGCGAAGGGCCGCAAGCGGCTCCGCGTCCGCGACCTGTCGGTGCGGCTGTCGGTGCTCGCCCTGCTCGCGGTGCTGCTCGTGGGCGCCGTCGGCGGCAGCCTGGGCTACTGGCTGACCCGCACGGCCGACGAGTCGCCGCTGCTGACCCCCGACACGCAGCTGTCGGAGACCAACGAGGGCGTCGTCCGGGAGCCCGGCTCGATCGCCGAGATCGCCGAGGCGGTCACGCCCGCGGTGGTCTCCATCGAGGTGCGGCTCGGGGACGCCGGCGCGACCGGGTCGGGTGTCGTCGTCGACGGCGAGAACGGCTACATCGTCACCAACAACCACGTGATCTCCGGCGCCGACGGCAACGACGACGCCGAGATCCGGGCGGTGTTCTCCGACGGCAGCGGGTCCGAGGCCCGGATCGTCGGCCGCGACCCGGCCAGCGACATCGCCGTCATCAAGGTCGAGAAGCCGGGGCTGCTCGAGGCCTCGCTGGGCACCGTCGACGACCTCGTGGTCGGCGACCCGGTGGTGGCCATCGGCTCGCCGCTCGGCCTGGCCGGCACGGTCACCTCCGGCATCGTCAGCGCGCTGGACCGGCCGGTGCGGCTGTCCGGCGAGGGCAGCGACACCAACGCCGTCATCAGCGCGGTGCAGACCGACGCGCCGATCAACCCGGGCAACTCCGGCGGCGCCCTGGTGGACGCCACCGGTGCCGTGATCGGCATCAACACCGCCATCGCCTCGCTCGGCGGCGGCAGCGTGGGCCTGGGCTTCGCCATCCCGATCGACCGGGCCCGGGACATCGCCGAGCAGCTGATCTCCAGCGGGGAGGCGGTGCACGCCTCGCTGGGCGTGGCCGCCCGGTCGGTCACCGACGGCACCCGCGACGGCGCGCTCGTGGTCAACGTCGAGCCCGACGGCCCCGGCGCGAACGCGGGCCTGCGGGAGCAGGACGTGATCATCGCCGTCGACGGTCAGCGGGTCGGCAGCTCGGAGGAGCTCGTCGTCGCGATCGACGCGCACGCCCCCGGCGAGACGGTCTCCATCGAGTACGTGCGTGGCGGGGACGCCTCGACGACGGTCCAGGCCACCCTCGGTCAGGCGTGACCGAGGACCCCTGATCGAGGGGGCCACAGCCGTGGCCGGCTGACCTACGCTGGGAGACGGTCCGCGGGGCGCGGCAGGACGGGAGCAGCGGTGTTCGACTCGATCGGCTGGGGCGAGATCGTCGTCCTCGCGTTGGCCGCGTTGTTCATCTTCGGGCCCGAGCGGCTGCCGCACCTGGCCAAGGACGCGGCCGCGGGGCTCAAGCGGCTGCGCGGGGCGATCACCGGCGTGCGCGCCCAGGTGGACGAGTCCCTCGGGGAGGACCTGGCCGGGCTGCGCGACCTCGACCTGCGCAAGTACCACCCCAAGACGTTCATCCGCGAGCAGCTGCTCGGTGACGACGACGGCCCGCCGGTGCGCCGCGGCACCGCCAACGGCAACGGCTCGGGCGGCCTGGCCCGGGAGACCGCCGGGGCCACCGCCGCCGGTGCGGCGCCCGCCGCCGGCGCCTTGGCCGCCCGCCGGGCCGCCGCCCGCCCTCGGGACGCCGGCACCCCGCCCCCGTTCGACATCGACGCGACGTGACCTGCCGGCCCACCGGCCGACACCGCGGCCAGGTGCCGTCCCCCTGCTGAGCTGAGCTCCGCCGTCGCGTCCGGTGAGGACCCTCCGGGCCCGTCCCCGGACCCGGCAACCGCAGGTGCGCGTCCCCGGCTCGGTCTTCTCACCCACCAGGCCGTCCCCGGCTCCACGACGCGGGCGTTCTCCGCACGTTGCGGGTGCTGTAGCGCCCGCGAGGTCGGGAGGATGCCCGCGAAGACGCCGAGAGGCCGTGATCCCGGGCGGGATCACGGCCTCTCGGGTGTCAGCTCAGTGCTTGACCGGGGTGAGCCCCAGGGACATGCCCGACAGGCCGCGCTGGCGGACGGCGAGCGCGTCGGCGACCTTGCTCAGCGCCTGCGCCGCGGCCGACTCCGGCTCGGCGAGCACGATCGGCGCGCCGCTGTCGCCGGCCTCGCGCAGCCGGGTGTCGAGCGGGATCTGGCCCAGCAGCGGCACCCGCGCGCCCAGCGTCCGGGTCAGCGCGTCGGAGACCGCCTCGCCGCCGCCGGAGCCGAAGACCTCCATGCGGGAGCCGTCGGGGAGGTCCAGCCAGGACATGTTCTCCACGACGCCGACCACCTGCTGGTGGGTCTGCGTGGCGATGGCGCCGGCGCGCTCGGCCACCTCGGCGGCGGCCAGCTGCGGCGTCGTGACCACGAGGATCTCGGCGTTGGGCACGAGCTGGGCCACCGAGATGGCGACGTCGCCGGTGCCGGGCGGCAGGTCCATGAGCAGGACGTCGAGGTCGCCCCACCACACGTCGGCCAGGAACTGCTGCAGCGCGCGGTGCAGCATCGGCCCGCGCCACACGACCGGGGTGTTGCCCGGGGTGAACATGCCGATCGAGATGACCTTCACGCCGTAGGACTGCGGCGGCATGATCATGTTGTCGACCTGCGTGGGCTTGTCGTCGACGCCGAGCATGCGCGGCACCGAGTGGCCGTAGATGTCGGCGTCCACCACGCCGACCGACAGGCCGCGCTTGGCCAGCGCCGCGGCCAGGTTGACGGTCACGCTGGACTTGCCGACGCCGCCCTTGCCGGACGCCACCGCGTAGACGCGGGTCAGCGAGCCCGGCTGGGCGAAGGGGATGACCGGGTCGGCGGAGTCGCCGCGGACGGTGCGGCGCAGCTCGGCGCGCTGCTCGTCGCTCATCACGTCGAGCTCCACCTGCACCGAGGTCACGCCGGCCACGGCGGACACGGCCTGGGTCACCCGGTCGGTGATGGTCTGGCGCATGGGGCAGCCGGCGACGGTCAGGTAGACGTCGACGCGGACGGCGCCGTCGGCGCCGATCTGCACGTCCTTGACCATGCCGAGCTCGGTGAGGGGCCGGTTGATCTCCGGGTCCTGGACGGTGGCCAGAGCGGCGTTGACCGCGTCGAGCGCCGGTGAGCCGGTCAGGGTGTCGGACATCGGGATGTGTGTCTCCTTCGAGGGGGGACCCGTTCCGGCACTCCGGGCCTGGGCGCGACCTGCGCACACGGGTCTGCAGCCACTGTACGGCGGCGCGCCGGGCGGGCCGTCCATCGCCGGGGTGATCTGCTGCTCAGCCGGCTGCCATGCTCGGGGCATGAGCAGCGTCGACGAGGCACCGCAGGACGCCGAGCGGATCGAGGTGACCCGGTTCGTCCCGGCTCCGCCCGCGGAGGTGTTCGCCGTGCTCCGCGACCCGCAGGGGCACGTCGACATCGACGCCTCCGGGATGCTCATGGACGCCGAGGGGGAGCCGGTCTCGGCCGTCGGCGACCGGTTCCTCGTGCACATGGACCGCGAGGCGCTGGGCGACCTCCCGATGGGGCAGTACGACGTCGAGGTGGTGATCACCGCCTACGAGGCCGACCGCGAGATCGCCTGGACCATCGAGGGCACGGTGCGGCCCCCGCTGCGGCACGTGTACGGCTACCGGCTCGAGCCGGTCGACGGCGGCACCCGGGTCACCTCGTACTACGACTGGTCGAACCTGCGCGAGGACTACCGGGCGTTCCTGACCTTCCCGATCGTCCCGGAGTCCGCGCTCAAGGGGACGCTGGGCATCCTCGACCGCACGGTGCGCCGCCGGCGGGCCCGCGGTGGGGGAGGGACGGGCGCCGCCTAGCCTCGGCAGACGTGCCCGACGCCGCCCGCTCCGCCGTCCTCCGCGACGCCATCGGGCTGGGGGTGGCGGTCGGCCTGTACGGCGTCGCCTTCGGCGCGGCGGCCGCGGCGGCCGGGCTGGACGCGTGGCAGGCGGCGGCGCTGTCGCTGCTGATGTTCACCGGCGCCTCGCAGTTCGCGCTGGTCGGCGTCCTCGGCGCCGGCGGCAGCGCGCTGGCCGCCGCGGGCAGCGCCCTGCTGCTGGGCACCCGCAACACCGTGTACGGCGTGCGGCTGGTGCCGCTGCTGCGGCCGCGGGGCGTGCTGAGCCGGGTGGGCACCGCGCACTGGGTCATCGACGAGACGACGGCGATGGCGGTCTCGGCCCCCGAGCGGCGGCTGGCCCGCGTCGGGTTCCTCGCCACCGGCGCGAGCGTCTACCTGCTGTGGAACGCCACCACGGTCGTGGGTGCGCTGGGCTCGGCGGCCCTGGGGGACACCGCGCAGGCGGCGCTCGACGCCGTCGTCCCCGCCGCGTTCCTCGCGCTGCTGTGGCCGCGGCTGCGCACGGGCTCCGCCGAGCCCGCCGTGCAGCGCCGGGTGGCGCTGGCCGGGGCGGTGGTCGCGCTGGCGCTCACGCCGTTCGTGCCCGCGGGCGTGCAGGTGATCGCCGCGGTCGTCGCCGTCGCGCTGGCCGGCCGGCCCCGAGCGCGGTCCGGGGAGGCCGCGGCGTGAGCGACGGGACGCTGTGGACGCTGGTGCTGGGCGCCTCGCTGGGTTGCTACCTGCTCAAGCTCGCCGGGCTCTCGGTGCCCGCGCGCTGGGTGGAGCAGCCGTGGGTCGCCCGGGTCGTGGACTTTGTGCCGGCGGCGCTGCTGGCCGCGCTCGTCGCGGTGCAGGCGCTCACCTCCGGCCAGGAACTCGTGGTCGACGGCCGGCTGGTGGGGCTGGCCGTCGCCGCGCTGGCCCTGGCGCTGCGGGCGCCGTTCATCGTGGTGCTCGTGCTCGCCGGCGCCGCGGGGGCGCTGGTGCACGTGCTCGCCTGAGTCAGTCCGGCAGGCCGGCCTCGGCCCGCGCGGCCGCGCGCAGCTGCTCCGGCGTCACGCCCAGCCGGCGCAGCGCCCGGACGGCGGTGCCCCGCTCGAGCTCGGCCACCGCCGCGACCACGTGGGCGCCGCGCAGCCCGGCCGGCGACGCGGACCGGGAGAGCTCGACCGCACGCCGGAACACCTGCTGGGCCTGCGGACCGGTGCGCAGCGGCCCGGCCGGCGGGGCGGCCAGGGCGGTGGCCGGCGCTGCCGCGGCGTCCAGCCCGAGGTGGGTCAGGGCCTCGTCGTGGGCGGCGGCCACGGCGGCCCGCAGCGACGCGGCGTCGGTGCCCACGCGGGCCAGCGCGCAGGCCGCCGTCCCGTCGGGGAGCGCGGTCGCCGACAGCAGCAGGTGCTCGGGGCCGGGGACGTTGTCCCCGGCCCGCCGCGCCTCCGCCTCCGCTCCCGGCAGCAGGCGCTTCATCGTGCGGATGTCCCGGATCGCCCGGACCAGACCCATCGACGTCTCCTCGTCAGCGTCCGCGCCGTGCGCGGACCTCGGCGGCCAGCTTCTTGTGCGCGGCCTGGGCGCTGATCCCGAGGGCCTCGCCGACCTGGGCCCACGTCCAGCCCCGCTCGACGGCCTCGGTCACCGCCTCCACCTCCAGCCGGGCCGCGAGCCGGCGGAGCGCCACGACGGCGGCGAGCGCCGCCTCGGGGTCCTCCGGGGCGGGCACGGACGGGAGGTCGACCACGCCCATCAACCTATGTTGATGCGGTGACGGCGTCAACAGGAGTTGATGACGCGGGCTCAGAAGAGCCGGGTGTCTCGCTGCTCGAGGTCCAGCAGGAACCGCTTCCGGGGCAGCCCGCCACCGAAGCCGACCAGGGCGCCGTCCGCCCCCACCACCCGGTGGCAGGGGACGACGACGGCCAGCGGGTTGCGCCCGCAGGCCAGCCCGACCGCCTGCGCGCCGCCCGGTTCACCGACCGCCCGCGCGACCTGGCCGTAGGAGCGGGTCTCGCCGTAGGGGATGAGGGTCAGCTGCTCCCACACCGCGAGCTCGAACGTGCTCCCCACCGGCCGCAGGGGGATCTCGAAGGTCTCCCGCTCGCCGCCAAAGTACTCGCCGAGCTGCCCGGCCACGCCGGCGAGGGCGGCGTCGTCGCGGGGACCGAGCTCGGCGGCCGGCCCGGGCGGCTCGAGGTACAGCCGCAGCAGCACGCCGTCCTCGGCGACGACGGTGAGCGGCCCGACCGGCGAGGGCACCACGGCGTGCGCGCGCATGGCCGCAGTCTGCCGCCGGGGACCGACAGCCCGGTCGCCGACGGCGCGCCGCCGGCCCGCTCCCCGGCGGCGCCACGGGGGCGCCGGCCGCTCACCGTCCCGGGGTGCCGCCCTCGGCGGGGGCCTCGCGCTTGTCCTTCTTCCTGCGGGCCTTCTCCTCCCGCTTGTCGGCCTCGTCGCCGGAGAGCCGGTTCAGCTCGCTGCGGATGAAGTCGCGGGTGGCCAGCTCGCCGACCGCCACCCGCAGCGCGGCGAGCTCGCGGGCCAGGTACTCGGTGTCGGCGCGGGTGGTCGCGGCCCGCGCCCGGTCCTCCTCGGCCTGGACCCGGTCGCGGTCGGCCTGCCGGTTTTGCGCGAGCAGGATCAGCGGCGCGGCGTAGGCGGCCTGGGTGGAGAAGGCCAGGTTGAGCAGGATGAACGGGTAGGGGTCCCAGCGGAGCCGCACGGCGGCCACGTTGAGGGTGATCCAGGCGATGACGATGATCGTCTGGACGGCGAGGAAGCGCCCGGTGCCCAGGAAGCGGGCGATGTTCTCGGCGAACCGGCCGACCGCGTCGGGGTCGAGCCGCAGGAAGTTGCCGAACCCACCGGCCCGGCCCCGCGGGACGTCGAGCCGCCGGCCCGGGTCAGCCACGCCGGGCCCGCTCGCGCCAGTCCTCGGGCAGCAGGTGGTCCAGGACGTCGTCGACGCTGACCGCGCCCACCAGCCGGCCCTGCTCGTCGACGACCGGCGCGGCCACCAGGTTGTAGGTGGCGAAGTAGTGGGTCACCTCGGCCAGCGGCGTGGCCGGGTGCAGCGGCTCCAGGTCGTCGAGGACCCCGCTGACCAGGCTGGACGGCGGCTCGCGCAGCAGCCGCTGGATGTGCGCCAGCCCCAGGTAGCGGCCGGTCGGGGTGGCCGACGGCGGCCGGCAGACGTACACCTGGCTGGCCAGCGCCGGCGTGAGCTCCGGCGCCCGGACCCGGGCCAGCGCCTCGGCGATGGTGGCGTCGGGGGTGAGGATGACCGGCTCGCTGGTCATCATCCCGCCGGCGGTGTCCTCGGTGTACTGCAGCAGCTGGCGGACCGGCTCGGCCTCGTCGGGCTCCATGAGCTCGAGCAGCCGGTTGCGGTCGACGTTGGACAGCTCGGCCAGCAGGTCGGCGGCGTCGTCGGGGTCCATCTCCTCGAGGACGTCGGCGGCGCGGGCCTCGGCCAGGGTGCCGAGGATGGTGATCTGCTCCGCCTCGGGCAGCTCCCCGAGGACGTCGGCCAGCCGCTCGTCGTCCAGCGCCTCGGCGACCTCGTGCCGGCGCTTGATCGGCAGGTCCTGCAGCGCGTGCGCGAGGTCGGCGGCGTTCAGCTCGCGGTAGGTGGCGATGAGCGTCTCGGCGCCCTGACCGCTCTCCGGCAGCCCCAGCCCGGTGACCTCGTCCCAGGCCAGCTGGTGGAGCTGCCCGCGGCGGCCGAGCCGGCCCGGCTCCTGGACGGCGAGCCGGGTGATCAGCCACTCGCCGGTGCGCTGCTGCTCCATGCCCGCGTCGACGACGGTCGCCGGCCGGCCCGACTCGTCGATGGTGACCGTGCGGTCGAGCAGCTCGCCGAGCACCAGCGTCTCGCCGCGGCGCTGCTCGAAGCGCTTGAGGTTGAGCGTGCCCGAGGCGAGCATCACCGCGCCGGGGTCGATCGCGGTCACCCGACCCACCGGCACGAAGATCCGGCGGCGCGCGACCACCTCGACCACCAGGCCGAGCACCCGCGGCGGGGCGCTGCCCACCCGCAGGGCGACGACGACGTCGCGGAGCTTGCCGACCCGGTCGCCGTTCGGGTCGAAGACGGCCAGCCCGGCGAGGCGGGAGACGTAGGCCCGCGTCACCGTCGTCATGGCCGCTGAGGCTACCGTCGGCGCCCGTGGACGCCCCGGCAGCGCTGGACTACGAGATCGTCGACGTCTTCGCCCCGCGGGCCTTCGCCGGCAACGCCCTGGCCGTGGTGTTCGACGCCGACGGGCTGACCACGGCGCAGTGCCAGGCGCTGGCCAACGAGTTCAACCTCTCCGAGACCGCGTTCCTGTCGGCCCCCGGCGAGGGCGGCGACCACCTCGCCCCGGCGGGCGGTCCGGCGGCCGACTACCGGATCCGCATCTTCACCCCGCACGTGGAGCTGCCCTTCGCCGGCCACCCCAGCGTCGGCGCCGCGCACACGCTGGTGCGCACCGGCCGGCTGCCGGCCGGCACGCTGCGCCAGGAGTGCGGCGCCGGTGTCCTCGACGTCGTCGTCGACGGGGACGGCGCGCGGCTCTCCGGCGGCCGGCCCACGCTCGAGGAGGGGCCCGACCCGGCCGAGCTGGGCGAGGCCCTGGGCCTCGCGCCCGCCGACCTCGTGGGCCACCCCGCGGACGTCGCCGGCTGCGGCCTGCCCTTCACCTACCTGCACGTGCACCACGAGGCGGTGTACCGGGCGGCCCCGGACCCCGTGCTGCTGGACCGGGTCGCCGGGCACGGGGTGTCGGTCTTCTCCTGGGACCGGCTGACCGGCACCGCCCACGCGCGCGTCTTCGTCCAGGGCCTCGGCTGGGGGGAGGACCCGGCCACCGGGTCGGCCGCGCTGGGCGCCGGCGTGTGGCTCACGGCGAACGGTCTGCTCAGGGGCGAGGGGACCAGCGAGTACGTCGTCCGGCAGGGGGACCAGGTGGGCCGGCCCTCGGTCCTCACCTGCACGGTGACGGCCACCGCGGGGGCGGCGATGTCGGCCACGGTCGCCGGGGCGGTCGTGCCGATCGCCGCGGGGAGGATCCGCGTCCCCTCGTGGTGAAGGACCCCGTCCCCCTCACGCCCCGCCCCGCTCGACGGGAGCCGCCGAACGGGGCGGCCGCCGCGTGGGCGGTGCACCGGCCCGGCACCCGCGACGTCGGCCTGATGACCATGGCCGTGGTCGGCATCAGCCTGTCCGCGCCGCTGACCACGCTGCTGGGCGCGCCGGCGCTGGCGCTGGCCTTCTGGCGCAACGCCGCGGGCGCCGCCGTGCTCCTGCCGGTGCTGCTGCTGCGCGAGCGCGCGACGCTGCGCGGCCTGCGGGTGCGCGACCTGGGCAGCTCCGTCGTCGCCGGGCTCTTCCTGGCGGCGCACTTCGCCGCGTGGCTGCCGAGCCTGTCGATGACGACGGTCGCCGCGTCGACGGCGCTGGTGACCACGACCCCGATCTGGACGGCGCTGGCGGCGCGGGTGGCCGGGGTGCGGCTGCCGGGCGCGGTGTGGGGCGGGCTGGTGCTGGCCGTCGCCGGCGTCGCGCTGATCGCCGGCGTCGACGTCACGGTGAGCGCGCGGGCGCTGGCCGGCGACGCGCTGGCGCTGCTCGGCGCCGTCTGCGCCGGTGGCTACGTGCTCGCCGGCGCGCGGGCCCGGGAGCGGCTGTCGACCTCGGCCTACGCCGTC
Source organism: Blastococcus sp. SYSU D00813 (assembly GCF_054050735.1). NCBI lineage: Bacteria > Bacillati > Actinomycetota > Actinomycetes > Geodermatophilales > Geodermatophilaceae > Blastococcus > Blastococcus sp. SYSU D00813. Next base: position 20,728 of record NZ_JBJGZX010000023.1, on the reverse strand, counting down.
GTCTGCTACGGGGTGTGCGCCGTCGCGATCGCCGTCGCCGCGCTGGCCACCTCGACCCCGCTCGGCGGGTTCCCGGCACGGGACTGGTGGCTGATCGCGGGCATCACCTTCTGCGCGCAGCTGCTCGGGCACACGCTGCTGAACCTCGTGCTGGCCTCGGTCGGACCGACGATGGTGAGCCTGGTGGTGCTGCTGGAGGTGCCCGGCGCCCTGCTGTTCGCGCTGGTCCTGCTCGGTCAGCTGCCGCCGCTGCTCGCGCTGCCGGGCGTCGTCCTCGTCGTCGCCGGGGTGGCGCTCGTCGTCCGCGCCAGCCGGCCCGCCACGATCGTGGAACCGGCCACATAGCCGCCCCTGGCGCGGCAGGGGCACCGCGCCGTCACTACTGTCCGGTAACCGACGAGCGGCGAGGTCGCCGCTACCCCGTTCGCAGCAGGAGGCACCGTGGCCGAGCTCCGTTCCCGCCGTTCCAACCTGGCCGTCCCGGGTAGCAACCCGCGGTTCCTGGAGAAGGCGAAGGGGCTGGACGCCGACCAGGTGTTCCTGGACCTCGAGGACGCGTGCGCGCCGCTGGCCAAGCCCGGTGCCCGCAAGAACATCGTGGCGGCGCTGAACGAGGGCGGCTGGGGCGACAAGATCCGCACCGTCCGGGTCAACGACTGGACGACGGAGTGGACCTACCGCGACGTCATCGAGGTCGTCGAGGGCGCCGGGGCGAACCTGGACTGCATCATGCTGCCCAAGGTCGCCGACGCCGCGCAGGTGCGGGCGCTGGACTTCCTGCTGTCCCAGATCGAGAAGGCCAACGGCCTGGAGGTCGGCCGGATCGGCATCGAGGCGCAGATCGAGACGGCGCAGGGGCTGATCAACGTCAACGACATCGCCTTCGCCAGCGACCGCATCGAGACGATCATCTTCGGCCCGGCCGACTTCATGGCGAGCATCAACATGAAGTCGCTGGTGGTCGGGGCGCTGCACCCGGACTACCCGGGCGACCCGTTCCACTACATCCTCATGCAGATCCTGATGGCCGCCCGCGCCCGCGGCGTGCAGGCCATCGACGGCCCGTTCCTGCAGGTGCGCGACGTGGACGCGTTCCGCGAGGTGGCCAAGCGCTCGGCCGTGCTGGGCTTCGACGGCAAGTGGGTGCTGCACCCGGGTCAGATCGACGCGGCGAACGAGATCTACGCCCCGTCGCAGGAGGACTACGACCACGCCGAGCTGATCCTCGACGCCTACGACTGGTACACGTCGGAGGCCGGGGGCAAGAAGGGCTCGGCGATGCTGGGCGACGAGATGATCGACGAGGCCAGCCGCAAGATGGCGCTGGTCATCGCGGGCAAGGGCCGCGCCGCGGGCATGTCCCGCACCTCGTCCTTCACGCCCCCGGACGCCTGACGAGACGGGGCCGCTCGGCGTGACCAGCCGGCGGCCCCGTCCAGGGGCTCGCCCCGGGCCTGCGAGGGGTGAGGGGGACGGGGTCCCCCATCAGGGGCTGAGCGAGACCGAGGCGACGACGACGAACAGGATCGCCAGCACGATCAGGCCGACCGAGATGCCGCCGACGATGACGCCGGCCAGGGCCATGCCGTCGCCCTCCTCGCCGGTCTCGCGGATCTGCCGCCGGGCGATGAGGCCGAGCACCAGGCTGACCGGCGAGAACACGAAGATGAAGACCAGCGCCAGGATCGCCATGGTGTTGGTCGGGCGCCGGTAGGCGTAGGGCGGGTAGCCCGGGGGAGGGCCGTACGCCGGCTGCCCGTACGCCGGCGGTCCGTAGCCGGGCGGGGCGCCGTACGGCTGCTGCCCGTACGCGGGCGGCGACCCGTAGGGCTGCGGGGACCCGTACGGCTGCGGCTGCCCGGGACCGGACGGCGGCGGGTCGCCGCGGTGGAAGTCGTCGCTGCTCATGGAGTCCTCCCGGTCACTGGCCGACGGCGGCCGGCGGCAGGGCCCGCAGCCGCGTGGCGATGCCCTGGGCGGCTGCCGCGCCCGCCGCAGGATCCTCCGCGATGAGCACCGACACCACCGCGCCACGCCCCTGGGCGACCACGTCCTGCGTGGTGCCGTCGGCCAGGCTGTAGCGGGCCACCACGACGTCCTCCGCCAGCCCCTCGACGACCGGCGGCTCGCTGAAGGTCCGGTCGCCGGCCGGGCACGCCGACAGGGCGTCGCGCAGCTCGGTGAGCGCGAGGGCGCCGGAAGCGGCGGTGTCGTACGCGATGGCCTCCGACACGACCGTCGGCGCACCTGCCGGGTCCAGCCCGACGACGGGGAACTTGAGCACCCGGCGCTCCTCGGAGGCGAAGGACACCCCGCAGATGCCCTCGAGGCTCGGGTTGGCGGCCAGGTCGCTGCGCTCGGGCACCGGGTTCGCCTGCACCGACCAGCCGGCGGGCAGGTCCGTGCCGCGGAGCGCGACCGCGAGAGCGGCCTCCCCGGCGTTCGCCACGGTGGCGGGGTCGAGCGCGGCCGCGGCCGACTCGGCGGCCTGCGCGGGCGCCGGCGCGCTGGTCGGGGTGCCGCTGCCGGCGCCGGCGTCGTCGTCCCCTCCGCAGCCGGCCAGCAGCACGAGGGCGGCGGTCGCGGCGGCCAGGCGCAGGCGGGCGGTCATCCGCACCGACGCTAGCCTCGCGGGCGGCGGAGGGGGCGGCCGAGGTGACAGGCGCCACGGTGGAGGGAGCCCCGCCGTCCCGCATACTCGCCGGTAACAACGGACACCGGAGTCCCGGAGGAGCGCAACCGATGGCCCGTCTCGCCCAGACCGCCGACCTGACCGACGTGCAGCAGGAGATCCTGTCGACGGTCCGGACCTTCGTGGACAAGGAGATCATCCCGGCCGCCCAGGAGCTCGAGCACGCCGACGAGTACCCCCAGGAGATCGTCGACGGGCTCAAGGAGCTGGGGATCTTCGGGCTGATGATCCCCGAGGAGTACGGCGGGCTGGGGGAGTCGCTGCTGACCTACGCGCTGGCGGTCGAGGAGATCGCCCGCGGCTGGATGAGCGTCTCCGGGGTGATCAACACCCACTTCATCGTGGCCTACATGCTCCGCCAGCACGGCACCGCCGAGCAGAAGGAGCGGCTGCTGCCGCTCATGGCCACCGGCGAGGTGACCGGCGCGTTCTCCATGTCCGAGCCGGGCCTGGGCTCCGACGTGGCCGCGATCCGCACCAAGGCGGTACGTGACGGCGACAGCGACACCTATGTCATCGACGGCCAGAAGATGTGGCTGACCAACGGCGGCTCCTCCTCGCTGGTGGGCGCGCTGGTCAAGACCGACCTCGGCCACCCCAAGCCGCACCAGAACCTGACCACGTTCCTGGTGGAGAAGCCCCGCGGCTTCGGCGAGGTCGCCCCCGGGCTCACCATCCCCGGCAAGATCGACAAGATGGGCTACAAGGGCGTGGACACCACCGAGCTGGTGTTCGACGGCTACCGGATCGGCGCCGACGCCATCCTGGGCGGCGAGCCCGGCCGCGGCTTCGCCCAGATGATGGACGGCGTCGAGGTCGGCCGGGTCAACGTCGCCGCCCGCGGCTGCGGCATCGCGATCCGCGCGTTCGAGCTCGGGATCCAGTACGCCCAGCAGCGGGAGACCTTCGGCAAGCCGATCGCCCAGCACCAGGCGATCGCGTTCAAGCTCGCCGAGATGGCCACCAAGGTCGAGGCCGCGCACACGATGATGGTCCGCGCCGCCCGACTCAAGGACGCCGGCGTGCGCTCCGACGTCGAGGCCGGCATGGCCAAGGTCATCGCGAGTGAGTACGCGGCCGAGGTGACCCAGGAGTCCTTCCGCATCCACGGCGGCTACGGCTACTCCAAGGAGTACGAGATCGAGCGGCTCATGCGCGAGGCGCCGTTCCTGCTCATCGGCGAGGGCACCAGCGAGATCCAGAAGACGATCATCAGCCGCAACCTGCTCAAGGAGTACGCGCTCAAGCGCTGAGCACCCTCGGCGAGATCTGCACACTCGTCACCATCAGCGGCTGATGGCGACGGGTGTGCAGATCTCGTCCGGTGTGCCGGGTGGTCAGCGGGCGGGGCGTCGCTCGTAGTTCCGCCGGGCCCACAGGTGGCCGACGAGGGCGATGGCCGCGCACCAGGCGACCGACAGCACCGCGCTCGAGCCGATCTCCGTGCCGGTGAGCAACCCGCGCACCGTCTCGATCATCGGTGTGAACGGCTGGTGGTCGGCGAACCAGCGCAGTCCCGCCGGCATCGACTCCACCGGTACGAAGCCGCTGCCGAAGAAGGGCAGCAGCATGAGCGGCATCGGCAGGTTGCTGGCCGCCTCGACCGTCTTGGTCGCCAGGCCCATCGCCACCGCGAGCCACGACAGCGCGAAGCTCACCATCGCGAGCACCCCCACCACGGCGAGCCACTCCGCGGCGTTCGCGTCGGGCCGGAACCCGACGAGCAGGGCCACGGCCACGACCAGCAGCAGCCCGGCCGTCGTCTGCACCACCGCGCCCACGACGTGGCCGGTGAGCACCGAGCCGCGGGCGATCGACATGGTGCGGAACCGGGCGATGATGCCCTCGGTCATGTCCATGGCCATCCCGATCGCCGTCCCCTGGGCCCCGCCGGTGATGGCGAGGACCAGGATCCCGGGGACCACGTAGGCGATGTACTCCGCCCGGCCACCGGAGGGGCCGCCGAGCCCGGCGCCGAGGGTCCCGCCGAAGACGTGGACGAACAGCAGCAGGAAGACGATCGGCATCGCCGCGACGACCACCGTGAGGCCGGGGTAGCGGACGGCGCGCCTGAGGTTGCGCCGCAGCATGGTCGCGGAGTCGGTCAGCGCGAGGCCCACGGTGGTCACGCGGGCACCTCCTCGGTGGTCGGACGGCCGGTCAGGGCCAGGAAGACGTCGTCCAGGTCGGGGGTGTGCACGGTCAGCGCGGCGACGTCGACGTGCGCGTCGTCCAGCCGGGTGAGCAGGGAACGCAGCTCGGCGGCGCTGCCGTCGCCGGGCACCTCGAGCGTCAGGGCGGCCGCGTCCGGTGTCGGGACGCCGAGCGCCCGGGCCGCCTCGTGCAGGGCGGCCACGTCACCGAACTGCAGGCGCACGTGCGCCCCGGGAACCAGCCGCTTCAGCTCCTCGGCCGTGCCCTCGGCGACGAGCCGGCCGCGGTCGAGCACGCCGATCCGGTCGGCCAGCTGGTCGGCCTCCTCGAGGTACTGGGTCGTGAGCAGGATGGTCGCGCCCTCGGCCACCAGTCCGCGGACGGCGTCCCACATGGCCCGGCGGCTGCGCGGGTCCAGCCCGGTGGTGGGCTCGTCGAGGAACACGACGCGGGGGTCGGCCATGAGACCCATGGCGAGGTCCAGCCGCCGGCGCATGCCGCCGGAGTAGGTGGCCGGCGTCCGGTCGGCGGCCTCGACGAGGCCGAACCGATCGAGCAGCTCGGCGGCCCGCCGGCGTCCCTCCCGTCTGCCGAGGTGCAGCAGGTCGGCCATCAGGCGCAGGTTCTCCGCCCCGGTGAGCAGCGTGTCGACCGCGGAGAACTGGCCGGTCAGGGCGATCGAGGCGCGCACGGCGTCGGGCTCGCGGAGCAGGTCGTGCCCCGCGACGCGCACCTCGCCGCCGTCGGCGGGGGTGAGGGTGGACAGGACGTCCACGGTGGTGGTCTTGCCGGCCCCGTTGGGGCCGAGCAGGGCGTAGATCGTCCCCTCGGGGACGGTCAGGTCCAGGCCGTCGAGGACGACGGTCGCGCCGAAGGACTTGCGCAGGCCGGTCACGGAGATGGCGGGAGGCGTGTGCACGGCAGGTCCGCTCAGGCCCGGCGGACGAGGATGTCGCCGTAGGACGTGCGGGCGTGGATCTCGACCGTCTCCGCGGCGTCCTCGGGGCCCTCCGCCTCGGTCAGCAGGTTGCGGAGCCGGCCGGTGCCCGTCGAGACGTCGAGCCAGGCGGCCGTGCCCTCGGGCACGCCGGCCTCGACCTCGCCGTAGGCGGTCTCGAGCACCAGCGAGCCGCGGACGGCCTCGCCGACCCGCACCTGGCCGTACTTGGTCGTGCCCGTCAGGGACCCCAGCGCCCGGTCGACGGTGACGTTGCCGTAGCCGGTCTCCAGCCGTGCGGGCCCGGCGGTCTCGCCCACGCGGACGTCGCCGTAGGAGGTGACCGCCTCGGTCTCGCCCTCGACCGCGGTGACCGAGATGTTCCCGCTGGAGCTCCGGGCGCGCAGGCGGGTGGCCCGCTCCAGCCGGACGCCGCCGTGCTTGCACTCCAGGTCCGCGGCGCCCAGCCGGCCGGTGCAGCTGATGTCGCCCGCGGTGGTGCGCACGTCGAGGGAGGACCCTGCGGGGAGGACGACGTCGACCTCGACCTCCGGGCCCAACCCGAAGAAGAGCAGCCGGGGGCGGCTGGTCGACCGGACGAGCAGCCGGCCGTCGGCGAAGGAGACCTCCGCCTGCTCGGCGGCGGCGACGTCGGCGGCGCTCGCCGGGTCGCGCGGCCGCACGACGACGGTGGTGTCGTGCCGGTCGTCCGCGTGGACCTGCACGGCTCCGTGGACGACCTCGATGCGGGCCGCGACGGGGCCGGGGGTGTCGAAGGTGGGCATGGCTGCGCCTTCCTCGGGGCAGGGGGGATCGCCCCCGGACCGGTCGGCCGGGGTCGGCGGTGCGGCGGTGCGGCGGTGCGGCTCGGCGCTAGCGCGCCCAGCCGGTGTAGTTCGTGCCGGAGGCCCGGCGGCCGCGCCGCGGGGTCGACGGCGGGGAGCCGGGCTCGACCGCGTTCGCGGCCGCCCGGACCAGCCAGGTGTTCACCGAGATGCCGAGGCGGCCGGCCGCCTCGTCGACCCGGGCCTTGAGCTGCTCGGGCAGCCGCAGCGTGATGCGGAGGGTCTCGCCCTCGTCGAGGTCGACGGCGGGGCCCGCGGCCGGCGGGGCCTCCGGTGCGGGGGCGTCGGCGGCCGGGCCGGACGGCGCGACCGGGGGTGGGGTGACGGCGAAGCCGAGGTCGCTGCCGCGGAGCCGGACGTCGACGGTGCCGGGCGCGAGCTGGGCGGTGATCTCCTCGGCGGCCTGGGACAGCGCGCTGAGCAGCGCCAGGCGGACCGAGGACTCCAGCGGGGCGGTGAGCCGCTCCGCCAGGGCGCGGGCCTCCTCGCCACCCGCGCCGGCCGCGTGGAGCAGGTCGCGGCGCAGCTGCTCGACGAAGGGGGCGAGGTCCATGACGTCACTGTGACACCACACTGGTGTCACGTCAACCGTCGGTGGCGTCGGAGTGGTGTCACGTGCTGGTGGCCGCGGGGAGAGCGGCCGCCGTCAGCCGCGGCGCGCCACCACCGGCAGGTACACCGCCAGCGCCATGAGCACCATGGCCAGCGGAACGTGGAGGACGACGGCGACCGACTCGTTGCCGGCGAGGCCGAGCAGGTACTCGACTCCGAGGAGGACGAGCAGCGCGACGCTGCCGACGACGGCGGGCCGGTTGTGCCGCAGCCACACCAGCGCGGCGACCACGGCCAGCAGGGCCAGGACGATCGTGGCCTCGGCGGCGTGCTGGTGCACCGAGACCCACGTCTCCCGGTCGCCGTCCCGGCGCAGGAACAGCCCGGCCCACAGCCCCTGGAGCAGGACACCCAGCGAGGTCAGCCCCACCAGCGCGCTGAAGGCGGGGTGCGGGCGGGTGCGCGGGGCGGCGGGCTGCGGGGTGCTCATGGCTCCTCGTCCGGTCGGGGTCGGGCGCCGCCAGTCTGGCCCAGCGGGCCCCACGCCCGCGTGCGAGGGTCGCGGACGTGAACGGAGCACAGGCACTGGTCCGGACCCTGGTCGCCGCGGGGGTGGACGTCTGCTTCGCCAACCCCGGCACCTCGGAGATGCACTTCGTCGCCGCGCTGGACGACGTGCCGGAGATGCGCGGCGTCCTGACCCTGTTCGAGGGGGTCGCCACCGGCGCCGCCGACGGGTACGCGCGGATGGCCGGCCGGCCCGCCGCCACCCTGCTGCACCTGGGCCCCGGGCTGGGCAACGGGCTGGCGAACCTGCACAACGCCCGCCGCGGGGGAGCGCCGCTGGTCAACGTCGTCGGCGACCACGCGCGCTCGCACAAGCGGCTCGACGCGCCGCTGGAGTCCGACGTCGACGCGATCGCCGGCAGCGTCTCCGGCTGGGTGCGCCGGTCGCTGTCACCGGCCGACGTGGCCGCCGACGCCGTCGAGGCGGTGGCCGCGGCCGCGCGCGGGCAGGTGGCCACGCTGGTGCTGCCGGCCGACGTCTCGTGGTCCGAGGGCGCCGAGCCCGTCGACCCGCCCGCGCCGCGGTACGCACCCGTGCCGACGACGTACCGGCTGGGGACCGTCGCCGCCGCGCTGCGCTCCGGCGCGCCCGTGGTGCTCTTCGTCGGCGGGGACGTCGTCGCGTCGGAGGCCGGGCTGCGGGCCGCCGCGCAGGTCGCGGCCGGCACCGGCGCGCGGCTGATGAGCGAGACCTTCCCCGCCCGGGCGGTCCGCGGCGCCGGGCTGCCCGACCTGCCGCGGCTGCCCTACCCGCCGGAGATGGCCATGGCCTCGCTCGCCGGCACCGCCCACCTCGTGGTCGCCGGTGCCCGGCCGCCGGTGCACTTCTTCGCCTACCCCGACACCCCGGGCACCCCGGTGCCGGAGGACTGCACGGTGCACGTGCTGTCGGAGCCGGGGGAGGACGGCGTCGCGGCGCTGCGGGAGCTGGCCGACCTGGTGGCCGAGGAGGTGCAGCCGGAGCTGCTGGAGGCCTCGCGCCCGGAGCTGCCGACCGGGGAGCTGACCCCGCGGACCATGGCCGCGGTCGTCGGGGCGCTGCTGCCCGAGCGGGCGATCGTGGTGGACGAGGCGCTGACCTCCGGCGTGGGCCTGGCCGAGCTGACCTCCGGCGCGCCCCGGCACGACTGGCTGGCGCTCACCGGCGGCGCGATCGGCGACGGGCTGCCGATGGCCGTCGGGGCGGCGGTGGCCGCCCCGGACCGGCCGGTGCTCGCGATCCAGGCCGACGGCAGCGCGATGTACACGATCTCGGCGCTGTGGACGATGGCCCGCGAGCAGCTCGACGTCACCGTGCTGGTCTGCGACAACGGCTCCTACGCGATCCTCGAGCACGAGCTCTCCCGGGTCGGCGCCTCCGGCGGCGGGGAGCGCGCCGGCAAGCTGCTCGACCTCGGCGGGCCCGGCCTGGACTTCGTCGCGCTGGCGCAGGGCATGGGCGTGCCGGGCACGCGGGCGACGACCGCGGAGGAGCTGGCCGACCAGCTGCGCTCCGCGCTGGCCGAGCCGGGGCCGCACCTGGTGGACGCCGTCCTGCGCTGACCGGGCGCCTCACCCCTCCGGGGGAGAGCTGGTTTCGGCTCATCCAGTTCCGGATGCCGCCGGCCGATCCCCCAGCTGACAGTGTCGTCGACGGCTGGAGGCTGGGGTGCGCCGGGATCTGCGGGCCTGCACAGCGGGGATCTGCGTGGCTGGGGTCGCGCTCCTCGCCGTCCACCTGGCCGTGCACGGCAGCGTCGGAGGGATGCTCCTGTACTACGCGGTGGAGCTCGCCGCCGTCGTCCTGGCCTGGTGGGGCAGTGGGCGTCAGCCGGAGTCCGCGCGCCCGGCCGTGCGCCTGGTCGCGCTGGGCCTGACCCTGTACTTCCTGGGCGACGTCAGCTGGCAGGTGCAGACCGAGCTCGGCACCGGTGCCGACGTCGCGCCGTCCGACGCCTGGTACCTCGGCAGCTACGTCGCGCTCGGCGTCGGCCTGTGGCGGCTGGCGGGCGGCCGGGACCGCGCGCGGGACGGGGCGGTCGCGGGCTGGATCGACACGCTCGTGGTGTTCGTCGCCGGCCTGGCGCTGGTGTGGCAGCTGTCCCTGGCCTCGATCGTCTCCGACGCCGAGCTGCCGGTGGGGACGCGGCTGGTGTGGTCGCTCTACCCCGCCCTCGACGCGGCGCTGCTGGGGCTGGTCATGCGGCTGCTGGTCCGGCGGGCCCGGGGCGAGCTGGCGGGTCTGCTGGTCGCCGCGGGCGTCGGGGCGTGGCTGGTGTGCGACGTCGGCTACCTGCTCGGCGCCGACGCGGCACTCGCGAACTCGTGGCTGGACACCGGGTGGATGCTCGGCTCGGTCCTGCTCGGCCTCGCGACGCTGCCGCGGGAGCACCGGCGGCCCCTCCCCGAGGAGTCCCTCGTCGACGTGCGCAGCGGGCTCAGCCGGCTCGCGGTCTCCCTCGGCGCCCTCCTGGTGCCCGCCGTCATGGAGTTCGTGCTCGACGTCAGCGACGCCCAGGAGACCCCCGGTCTGCTCCTGGCCACCACGCTCACCCTGACCACGCTGGTCTTCGTGCGCGCCTCGCTGCTGGTGCGCGGGGAGGCCGCCGCCCGGGCGCGGGTGCAGTCGCAGCAGCGGTACAGCGCCGCGCTGGCCGCCCACAGCTCGGACGCCGTCGTGGTCGTCAGCCGGGACGGTCAGCTCCTCAGCGACCCCTCCACCCTGCCGGCGGGCTTCAGCCTCGACGCGGGGCAGGCGGTCGAGGCGGGCGACATGGTCCGCCTCCTCGGGGCCGACCCGAACGAGGCGCACGTGGTCTTCCGCCGCGCGCTGCACGCCGCCGGTGACGTCGTCGACGCGGAGCTGGCCTGCGAGCGCGCCGGCCGGGCGTACTGGATCGGCGTCCGTCTGGTCGACCTGACCGACGACCCGGACGTCGGCGGCGTCGTCGTGCACGTCACCGACATCACCGACCGCAAGCGGGCCGAGGAGGCCCTGGCCCACCAGGCGTTCCACGACGCGCTGACCGGGCTGGCCAACCGCGCCCTGTTCACCGACCGCGTGGAGCAGGCGCTGCGCCGCGGCGCCCGCGGGCACGGGCAGCCCGGCCTGGTCTTCATCGACCTCGACGGGTTCAAGGGCGTCAACGACACCCTCGGCCACCCGGCCGGCGACGCGCTGCTGCGCGAGGTCGCCGCGCGGCTGCGCTCGGTCGTCCGCGTGGACGACACCGTGGCGCGGCTCGGCGGCGACGAGTTCGCCGTCCTCGTGGAGCAGTGCGGCAGCGGTCACGACGAGGCCGCGGCGACGGCGGAGCGGGTGCTCGCCGCGCTCGCCGCCCCCGTGGTCCTGGACGGGCAGAGCGTGACGGTCTCCGGGAGCGTCGGCATCGCCGTCGGCGGCCCCGGGGCCACGGGCGACTCCCTGCTGGGCGACGCCGACATCGCGATGTACGCGGCCAAGCTCGCCGGCCGCGGCCGCTCGGTGGTCTTCGACCCCGCCATGCGGGAGTCGGCAGTGGCGGCCCGCGAGCTGGAACAGGAGCTGCACGGCGCGCTGGCCGCGGGCGAGTTCCGGATGGTCTACCAGCCGGTCCTCGACCTGGCCGACGGCTCCGTGAGCGGGTTCGAGGCGCTGCTGCGGTGGGACTCGCCGACGCTGGGCCCCGTCCCGCCATCCCGGTTCGTGCCGGTCGCCGAGGCCTCCGGGCTGATCGAGGAGATCGGCGCCTGGGCGCTGCGCGAGGCGTGCACCGCCGCGGCGGCGTGGCGGGCCGAGCACGACCGCGACCTGACGATGGCGGTCAACGTGTCGGCGGTGCAGCTGACCTCGCCGCACCTGGTCGGCCACATCGCCGAGGCGCTGGCGGTCAGCGGCTTGTCGCCGTCGGCCCTCGTGCTCGAGGTGACCGAGACGGCGCTGGTCAGCGACCCGCAGCGGGCCAGCGAGTGCCTGGCGGCGCTGCGCGGGCTCGGCGTCCGGCTGGCGCTGGACGACTTCGGCACCGGCTACTCGTCGCTGGCGCACCTGCGGCAGTTCACCGTGGACGTGCTCAAGATCGACCAGTCGTTCGTGGCGACGATCGGGGAGGACGGCGTCCTGCCGCCGATCGTCCGGGCGATGATCGAGCTCGGCCGCACGCTGGGCCTGGAGATCGTGGCCGAGGGCGTGGAGACCGAGGTGCAGCACCGGCTGCTCGTCGACGGCCGCTGCGACCTGGCGCAGGGCTACCTGTTCGCCCGGCCGCTGGAGCCCGCCGACGCGTCGCTGCTGTTGCTCAGCAGCTCCTCCGCGCGCGCCGAGGCCTGACCGCCGGCCGGGCTCATCCCCGGCCCCAGCCCGGCGGCAGCGGCGGGATGATCACCTCGCGGGTCATGTCGGCCGGGTCGGGCTGCCGCGTCTGCGGCGCCTGCTGCGTCGGCTGCTCCTCACCGGCCTGCTCCTGCTGAGGGCGCTCCTGCGGGACGGGCGGCAAGGGCGTCGGCCCGCTGGTCACCGCACCCCAGGACAGCGAGGCCGCCGGCGGGGGTGCGGGCTGCGGGCCACCGGTCGACCACTGGACCTGCTGGGGCTGCGGCTGCGGCTGCGGCTGCGGAGCGGCGTACGGCTCGGCACCAGGCTGCTGCGGTGCCTGCTGGGGCGCGTACTGCTGGGGCGCGTACTGCTCGGGCACGTACTGCTGGGGCGCGTGCTGTGCCGACGCGTACTGCTGGGTCGCGTGCTCCGGTGCGTGCTGCTCGCCGGGCTGCTGCCCGGCCGGCCGGTCGGCGCCCGCGGGGCGGCTCGCACGCACCCGGCGGACCACGTAGAGCACCAGCAGGGCGACGCCGACGAGCGCGAGGCCGCGGCCGATCCAGATCATGTCCCCGGTGGCGTTCTCCTCCTGGCCGACGAGGGCGAGCAGGCCGTGCCAGATCGTCTCCAGCCCCCGGCCCCTGCTGCTGGAGGAGGTCGTGTCGTAGTCCCAGGCGGCGACCGTGGCGCCGGCGACCACCGCCAGGAACGCGAGGAAGCCGATCAGCTTGGTCAGGCTCTTGCCGGTCACCGGGTCTCCCGTCGGGCTGTGCGGAGCGCTCACGCTAGCCGCGGTCGCTCCCCGGCGGTCCCGTTCGCGGCGCGGAGGACACGAGTCCGTGGTGCCAGGCCATCGCCACCAGCTGTGCGCGGTCGCGGGCCGCGAGCTTGGTCAGCACGCGGCCCACGTGGGTGCGCGCGGTCGCCGGGCTCATGTGCAGCTCCCGCCCGATCTCCTCGTTCGACAGGCCCCGGCCGACGGCCGCCAGCACCTCCCGCTCCCGATCGGTGAGGTGCCGCAGCGACATCCGGTCGGGGGCCGGCGGGGCGTGCAGCGCCGCGGCGAGCACGCTGCGGGTCACCCCGGGGTCGAGCACGGCCTCGCCGGCCGCCGCAGCCCGCACCGCGCGGCGCAGCGCGTCGGGCTCGGCGTCCTTGAGGAGGAAGCCGCTGGCGCCGGCACGCAGCGCCCCGAACACCAGCTCGTCGTCGTCGAAGGTGGTGAGGGCGAGGACGGCGGTGGCGCCCAGCGCCGGGTCGGCGACGATCCGGCGGGTCGCCTCGATGCCGTCGAGCACCGGCATCCGCAGGTCCATGAGGACGACGTCGGCCGGGGCCGCGCGCAGCCGGTCCAGGGCCGCCCGGCCGTCGCCGGCCTCACCGGTGACCCGCAGGTCGTCGGCGCGCTCGAGGACCGCGCGGATGCCGGCCCGCACGAGCGGCTGGTCGTCGACGACGAGGACGCCGATCACGCCGGTGCCCGCACCCGGCCGGTGGGCACGGGCAGCAGGACGCTCACGGCGAACCCGCCACCGGGCCGGTCCCCGGCGAGCAGCCGGCCGCCGAGGAGCGCGACCCGCTCCCGCATGCCCGCGAGGCCGTGCCCGCCGCCGTCGCCGTCCTCGCCGCCGGGGGCCCCGGAGCCGCGCCCGTCGTCGGTCACCGTGACGGTCAGGACCTCGGGGTCGTGGGTCACGGTGACGGTCACCGTGGTGGCCTGCGCGTGCCGCAGCACGTTGGTCAGCGCCTCCTGCACCACGCGGTGGGCGGTGGCCTCGACGGCGGCCGGCAGGGGGCGGGGGTCGCCGTCCTCGACCAGCCGGACGTCCACCCCGGCCGCCGCCGTGGCGGCCAGCAGGTCGGGGACGTCGGCCAGGCCGCGGGTGTGGGCGGCTCCCTCGGGGGTGCCCGTGCGCAGGAGCCCGACGGTGTCGCGCAGGTCGGCGAGGACGTCGCGGCTGACCGCGCGGATGGTCTCGACGGCGCGGCGGGCGGCGGCCGGGTCGTCGTCGTCCAGCGCCTCCGCGGCGACCGCCGCGTGCAGGGTCACCACCGCGACGGCGTGGCCGAGGGAGTCGTGGACGTCGCGGGCGATGCGCAGGCGCTCCTCCTCGACGCGGCGGCGGGCCTCGGCCTCCCGCTCCTCGTCCGCCCTGCGCAGCCGGTCGGCCATCTCCGCCTGCCAGCCGCGCCGCGACCGGACCGCGTCGCCGAGGGCAAGGACGGCGGCCATGAGCGCGAGCGACAGGGCGCCGTCGTAGGCGATCAGGCCGGCCGTCTCGTTTTGCCCGTCGCTGAGCAGCCGGAACGTGCTCGACAGCGCCAGGCCGGTGCCGGCGGTCACCGCGCCCAGCCGGAGCCGCCCGGAGAGGGCGACGACGAACAGCGCCGGCGCCAGTGGCAGCGCCAGGCCGACCGCGGAGTAGCCGGTCGAGTAGAAGCCGTAGAGCAGGGCGATGCTGAGGAACAGCGCGGGCACCGGCGCGCGCCGGGCGACCAGCATGGGCAGGCCCACCACGGCGACGAGGACGAAACCCAGGGCGTCGGTGGGCCGGGCCTCGGGCTCCAGGTGACCGGCGAGCGCGGCCCACGCCGGCAGCACGGATGCGAGCACCAGCACGACGTCGACGCGTCCGGGGCGCCAGCTCATGCGGGGAGGCTAGGGCGTCGGCGCGCTCCCCGGCGTCCGCGCGGCGACGTACTGCACCGGTCGGTGCGTACGTCGAGGTGCGTAGTGGGATCGATCGGCACAGCGGATCCCCCGGCTGCAGGCCCTCGGCAGCGTGGGCACGGTCGCCGTCCCCCCTGTCTGGAGTGCGCCGTGCTCGCGTCCCTCGCCCGGTCCTGTGCCCGTGCCCGCCGGCTCGTCGTCGGCGCCTGGCTGGCCGCCGTGGTCCTGCTGTCGGTCCTCGCCGGCGCCTTCGCCGGACCCACCAGCGACGACTTCTCGCTGCCGGACTCCGAGAGCCGGCGTGCCTCCGACCTGCTGGCCGAGGCCGGGTTCGGCGCGCGCTCGGGCACGCAGGTGCAGGTGGTCCTCTCCTCCGCCGAGGGCGTGGACCGTCCCGAGGTGCGCGCCGCCGTCGGCGACCTCGCCGGGGCGATCGCGGCCGACCTGCCCGAGGCGCAGGTGACCAGCCCGTTCGACCCGGGCGGCGAGCGGCAGGTCGCGCCGGGAGGCGACGTCGCCTACCTGCAGGTCGACCTGCCGCAGGTGGACCAGGCCGAGGTCGCCGACGCCGCCGAGGTGCTGCACGCGCTGGGTGGCGACGTCGACGTGCCCGGCCTGGAGGTCGTGGTCGGTGCGGTCGGCGGAGGCGAGGCCGAGGGCGGGGGCGGGCCGCCGGCCGAGGTGATCGGCGTCCTCGCCGCCGCGGTGGTCCTGCTGGTCGCGTTCGGCTCGCTGGTGGCGGTGCTGCTGCCGCTGGTCATCGGCGTGCTGGGCGCGCTGTGCGGCGTCGCGGCGATCGAGCTGGCCGCGCACGTGATCGACGTGCCGAGCTTCGCCGGCGCCGCGGCCGGGATGATCGCGATCGGCGTCGGCATCGACTACGCGCTGCTGGTGGTGACCCGGTTCCGGGAGTCGCTGCGCGCCGGGACGCCGGTGGTCGAGGCCGTCGCGCTCGCCCAGCACACCGCGGGCCGGTCGGTGCTGTTCGCCGGCACCACGGTGGTCATCGCCTCGCTGGGCCTGGTGCTCATGGGCATGGAGCTGATCACCGGGGTGGCCGTCGGCATCGCCGCCTCGGTGCTGGTGACGATGCTCGGCGCGGTCACCCTGCTGCCGGCGCTCCTGGGGATCGTGGGTCCGCGGCTGCAGCGCTCGCGGGCGCGCCGGGGGAGCGACGGCTCGGGGGTGGGGGCGCAGCGGTGGGCGCGGACGGTGCAGCGCCGTCCCGTCGTCTGGGTGACCGCCGCGCTCGGCGTGCTGCTCGTGCTCGCCGTCCCGGTGCTGGACCTGCGGCTGGGCTTCAGCGACGCCGGCACGGCGCCGGAGGGGAGCTCGGCGCGCGAGGCGTACGATCTGGTGGCCGAGGGGTTCGGCCCCGGGGTGAACGGCCCGTTCGTGGTGGCGGTCCGCGCGGACGACGCCGGGGCCGTGGCTGCCGGTGTGGCCGACGCGGTCGCGGCCGACCCGGGCGTCGCCTCCGTGAGCCCGCCGACGGTGGCGGACGACGGCCGCACCGCCGTCCTCCAGGTCGTGCCGGCCTCGGCGCCGCGCGACGAGGCGACCACCGACCTGGTGCACCGGTTGCGCGACGACGTCGTGCCGGCTGCGGTGTCCGGGGCGGACGCCGAGGTGGCGATCGGCGGCGCGCAGCCGGCGGCGGTCGACTTCGCCGACTACACGGCCTCGCGACTGCCGCTGTTCCTCGGCGTGGTGCTGCTGCTGTCGTTCCTGCTGCTGACCGTGGTGTTCCGCGGCCTGCTGGTCGCGCTCAAGGCGGTGGTGGTGAACGTGCTGTCGATCGGGGCGGCGTTCGGCGCGCTCGTCGCGGTGTTCCAGTGGGGCTGGGCGACCGACCTGCTGGGCATCGAGGGCGTCGGGCCGGTCGAGGCGTGGGTGCCGATGATGCTGATCGCGATCGTGTTCGGCCTGTCGATGGACTACGAGGTGTTCCTGCTCTCGCGGATCCGGGAGGAGTACGACCGGACCGGCGACAACGCCTCGGCGGTGGCGACCGGCCTGGCCCGGACGGCGCGGGTGATCACGGCCGCGGCGGCGATCATGGTGTGCGTCTTCGGCAGCTTCGTGCTCGGCTCGGAGCGGGAGCTGCAGCTGTTCGGCTTCGGGCTGGCGGCGGCCGTGCTGATCGACGCGACGGTGGTCCGGCTCGTGCTGGTGCCCGCGACGATGGAGCTGCTCGGCCGGGCCAACTGGTGGCTGCCCCGGCGCCTGGACCGGGCGCTGCCGCACCTGACCGTGGAGGGCCCGGTGCCCGCCGGGCCGCCGGCCCGCGAGCCGGCCGCGGTCAGCTGACCGGCCCGCGACCTGCTGCGGTCAGTACGGGTAGCCGGAGCTCTCGGCCTCGGACAGGGCGATGCCGAGCCAGATCCCGCCGATGACCGCCCCGATGACCGTCAGCCAGAACCACCACACGACGTACAGGCGCATCGACCGCAGGTAGAACTCGGTGCGCTGGGCGCTCAGCGCCTGGGCGGCGGCGTGCCGGGCCATGAAGCGCCGGAAGGCGGTCTCGTCGAGCACGTCGCCGTCGAGGGGACGCAGGGCGACGTCCACCGGCGGGCCGCCGTACGTGCTGAGCGACGGGGTGGCGTCCGCCTGCGTGGGGGCGGTGGCGGCGGGGCCGGGCAGCGAGGTCACGCGCAGGACGGTAGACGGATCCGTTCCGCATGTCCTCCCTCGTCGGGAGGAGAGCGTGTGCGCCGGCGCGGCGTTCCGGGGTCGGTCCTGCGGCCTGCGCGCACACGCTCGGCCCCCGTGCGGGTGTCACCCGGTCCGGTGGTCGTCGCTGCGCGTGAGCGTGAGCTGTCCACAGCTCCGCCCAGCTCACCCCCGCGGGACCGGCTCGCCTGCCTACAGTCCCGGCGTTCCGGAACGGGGAGTGCTCGACGGGGGTCCGTGTGCCGACTGCGACCAGCGCGCTGGAGGTCGTCGACGGCGAGGTGCGTGAGCTCATCCGCCGCCGCGGGTTGGACCCGCTGGTCGACCCGGTGCCGGTGCGGTCGCTCGTGCGCGACGTCGTCGCCGACTACTCCGAGCGGTCGCTCACCTCGGCGCTGCCCCCGATCGGCGACCCCGAGTCCGTCGTCCGCGACGTCCTGGACCGTGTGGCCGGCTTCGGTCCGCTGCAGCGCTACCTCGACGACCCCGAGGTGGAGGAGATCTGGGTCAACGAGCCGGGCCGGGTGTTCGTCGCTCGGCGCGGCCGCAGCGAGCTGACCACGACGATCCTGGGCGCCGGCGAGCTCGGCGACCTGGTCGAGCGGATGCTGCGCACGTCGGGCCGGCGGCTGGACATGTCCACGCCGTTCGTCGACGCGATGCTCCCCGACGGTTCCCGGCTGCACGTCGTCATCCCGGACATCACGCGCCGGCACATGGCCGTGAACATCCGCAAGTTCGTCCTGCAGGCGCACTCGCTCGACGAGCTGGTCGCCCTCGGCACGCTGACCGCCCACGCCGCCCGGTTCCTCGAGGCCGCGGTCGCCGTCGGGCTCAACGTGCTGGTCAGCGGCGGGACCCAGGCCGGGAAGACCACCCTCCTGAACTGCCTCACGGCGGCCATCCCCGCGCGCGAGCGCGTGGTGACCTGCGAGGAGGTCTCCGAGCTGCGCGTCCCGCTGCCCGACGTCGTCGCGATGCAGACCCGCCAGCCGAACCTCGAGGGCGCGGGGGAGATCCCGCTGCGCCGGCTGGTCAAGGAGGCGCTGCGCATGCGGCCCTCGCGGATCGTGGTCGGCGAGGTGCGGCAGGAGGAGTGCCTGGACCTGCTGATCGCGCTGAACTCCGGGTTGCCGGGCATGTGCACGCTGCACGCCAACGGCGCCCGCGAGGCGATCGTGAAGATGTGCACCCTGCCGCTGCTGGCGGGCCAGAACATCGGCAGCGGCTTCGTCGTCCCCACCGTCGCCGCCAGCGTGGACCTGGTCGTGCACGTGGGCACCGACCCGTCGGGGCAGCGGCGGGTGCGCGAGGTCGTCGCGGTTCCGGGCCGGACCGAGGACGGGGTCGTGGAGCTGGCCGACGTCTTCACCTCCCGGGACGGGCGGCTCGTGCGGGCCGGGGGCCACCCGCCGCACGCCGACCGCTTCGCCGCCGCCGGCATCGACCTCGCCGCCCTGCTCGACGACACCCGGCGGTGGGACCGGTGACGGGGGCGCTGCTGGGGCTCCTGCTCGGCGTCGGCCTGCTGCTGGTCTGGCGCAGCGGCCCGCGCGCGCCGCAGCGCCGGTCCACGCCGCGGCGTCCCGGGCGCCGGCAGCAGCAGCTCGCCGCCGCCGGGCTCACGGGCATCAACGCCGCTCAGCTGCTGGCGCTGCAGATCGGCCTCGGGCTCCTGGTGCTGGTCGTCGTCCTGCTGACCACCGGCACGGTCACGGTCAGCCTGGCGTTCGCCGTCTTCGGGTTCGCGCTGCCGGCGGTGCAGGTCCGCCGGTTGGCGGTGCGCCGGCGCGCCGACCTGCGCGAGGTGTGGCCGGAGGTGGTCGACAACCTCGCCTCCGCCGTCCGCGCCGGGCTCTCCCTGCCCGAGGCGCTGGGCGCCCTGGCGGTCCGCGGCCCGGAGGTGGTGCGCCCGCCGTTCGCGCGGTTCGCCGCCGAGTACCGCAGCAGCGGGCGGTTCGGCGACTGCCTGGACCGGCTCAAGACCGACCTCGCCGACCCGGTCGGCGACCGCATCGTCGAGACCCTGCGCGTCGCGCGCGAGGTGGGTGGCAGCGACCTCGGGCGGGTGCTGCGGACCCTGGCCACGTTCCTGCGCGAGGACGCCCGGGCCCGGGCGGAGCTGGAGACCCGGCAGGGCTGGGTGGTGCAGGCCGCCCGTCTGGCGGTCGCGGCGCCGTGGGTGGTGCTCCTCCTGCTGGCCACCCAGTCGACGACGCTGGCGGCCTACGACTCGGCGGCCGGCACCGTCCTGCTGGTCGGCGGCGGCGCGGTGTGCCTGCTGGCCTACCGGCTGATGCTGCGGATCGGGCGGCTGCCCCAGGACGTCCGGGTGCTGCAGTGAGCGGGCCCGTCCTCGGGATGGTCCTCG
Organism: Blastococcus sp. SYSU D00813; assembly: GCF_054050735.1. NCBI lineage: Bacteria > Bacillati > Actinomycetota > Actinomycetes > Geodermatophilales > Geodermatophilaceae > Blastococcus > Blastococcus sp. SYSU D00813. The sequence goes on along the minus strand of NZ_JBJGZX010000023.1, from coordinate 990 downwards.
GGCTGCTCACGGCGACCGGCCTGCTGCTCGTGGTCACGTACGCGCCCCCGTTCCGCTCGGTCCGGCTGGTCGACCGGCTCGCGCCCTACCTCCACGACAGCCCGCCGCCGTCCCGGCTGCTGGGCACGGTCACCGAGCCCGGCCTCCTCTCCGCCGCCCGCCGGGTGTTCGGGCCCGTGGTCACCGACGGCGCCCGAGTGCTCGACCGGGTGCTCGGCGGGCGCGCCGCCGTCCGGCGCCGGCTGGACGCGCTCGGGTCCGACACCACGGTCGAGGACTTCCGCGTCGAGCAGGTCGTGTGGGGCGGCCTCGGCCTCCTCGGGGCGGCGGCGGTCGCGGTGCTGGGCACGCTGGCCTCCGGCGAGCTCAACGTGCTCTCGGTGGTGCTGCTGTGCGTGGCCGGCCTGGTCGGCGGGCTGCTCGGCCGCGATTGGTGGCTGACCCGGCAGGTCCACCGGCGCGAGGAGCTGCTGCTGGCCGAGTTCCCGGTCGTCGCCGAGCTCCTGGCGCTCGCAGTGACGGCGGGAGAGGGGCCGGCCGCGGCGATCGACCGCGTCTCGCGGCTGTCGGGCGGCGAGCTGGCCCGCGAGCTCGGTGGCGCGCTCGCCCGGGCCCGCGCCGGGGTGCCGCTCACCGAGGCCCTGCAGCAGCTGGCCGACCGCACGTCCCTGGACCCGCTCGCCCGGTTCGTCGACGGCCTCCTCGTGGCGATCGAGCGCGGCACGCCGCTGGCCGAGGTGCTCCGCGCGCAGGCGGCCGACGTCCGCGAGGCGGGCAAGCGCCGGCTGCTCGAGGCCGGCGGCCGCAAGGAGATCGCGATGATGGTCCCGGTCGTGTTCCTCGTGCTGCCGGTGACCGTTCTCTTCGACGCCGTACCGAAAGGACTAGCACTCGCCCGCTGCTGACCACCACCGAGGAGTTCTTGTGATCCACTGCCGCCACAACCAACTCGGGGGGATCACGTGACGGACCAGCAGCCTTCGACTCCAG
>NZ_JBJGZX010000022.1:0-72550 GCF_054050735.1 Blastococcus sp. SYSU D00813 | reverse complement strand
CGGGCCCCGCACGGGGCCCGGCCGCAGCCGGTCGGAGGAGCCGGTGGGGTCAGCGCACAGCGCGGGAGCGGGAGCCGGCCAGGCTCTCGGCGACGCCGATGAGGAGCACGGCGGCGATCACGGCGAAGACGAACCCGAGCACGTTGAGCTCCCAGATGTCCCCGGTGCCCAGCAGGTTGGCGATCGTGCCGCCGATGACGGAGCCGACGATCCCCAGGAGCAGGGTGGCCAGGATGCCCAGCCGCTGACGCCCGGGCTTGATGAGGCGGGCCAGGGCCCCGATGACGAGGCCGGCGACGAGGAAACCGATCATGGCGGCTCGGTGCCCGGTCGGGCGGGCTCCCCAAACGGCCCGTCACGCGATCGTCATGTCCGTGGCGGCCGGGAGGCCGCACGGCTCGTCCGGTCCCGGCCTGCGTGGGAGGGTCCCGGGGTGGGCCCCGGGCAGCACGCGACGGCGCCGCACACGGTGCTCCTCGTCGAGGGCGGGAGCGACCGGGAGGCGGTGCTCGCGGCGGCGCGCGGGCAGGGCCGCGACCTCGCGGCGGAGGGGGTCGAGGTCGTCGCGATGGGCGGGGCCACCGGGATCCGGCGCTGTCTGGCGGCGATCCCGCCAGGGGTGCGGGTGCGCGGCCTCTACGACGCGGCCGAGGCCGACGTCGTCCGCCGGGCGCTCGGGTGCGACGCCGGGGCGGACCTGGCGGCCGCGGGGTTCACCGCCTGCGTGGCCGACCTGGAGGAGGAGCTCGTCCGCGCAGTCGGCGTGGCGGGGGTGGAGGCGGTGGCCGCGGCGCAGGGGGAGGCCCGTGCACTGGCCGCCTTCCGGCGCCAGCCGGCGCAGCGGGGCCGCCCGCCCGAGGCGCAGCTGCGCCGGTGGCTGGGCACGACCAGCGGCCGCAAGGCCCGGTACGCCCGCGCCCTCGTCGAGCACCTCGACCCGGCCGCCGTGCCGGCGCCGCTGCGGCGCCTCCTCGCCGGGACCTGACCCTCGTCGCGACCGCGGTCCGGGCGTGCCGCGCGTCACAGCCCGGGTGTTACTGGCCGGTAGGGTGCCGCTACGCTCCGGCCATGTTCCGCCGCCTGTTACCGCCCGTCGTCGCGCTGTTCACCCTCACCGGGCTCGCGGCCTGCTCCGACGACGACGCCACGAACGACGACTCCGCCGCCGACGCGTCCTCGGCCGCCACCGAGACCAGCGCCGCCGGCACCCCCCAGGAGATCACCTGGGAGCAGGTGGACGCCCCGGCCGAGTGCCAGTGCAGCGACGCCTCCGAGTTCCACTACTGGATCCACCGCGGCGACAGCGACCGCGTCGTCTTCTTCCTCGAGGGCGGCGGCGCCTGCTTCAGCGCCGAGACCTGCGCCCCCGGCGAGTCGGCCACCTTCAAGCCGAACCTCGCCGAGGACTCCCCGGACGGTCCGGGCGGAGAGGGCGGCGTCGGCGGCCTCCTGGACCTCGCCGACCCGGAGAACCCGCTCGCCGGGGCCAGCGTCGTCTACGTGCCCTACTGCACCGGCGACCTGCACCTGGGCAGCGCCACCCACGACTACGGCGGCGGCGTGGTCGTCCAGCACGTGGGCCGGACCAACGCCGGCGCGGCGCTGGAGACCCTGGCCCAGGAGTTCCCGGACGCCTCCGAGGTGATCGTGTTCGGGCAGAGCGCCGGCTCGGCCGGCGCCCCGCTCTACGGCGGGCTGGTCCACGACGCGCTGCCCGACGCCGAGATCACCGTGCTCGCCGACGCCTCGGGCGCCTACCCGGGCGACGAGGCGATCACCAGCGTGATCGGCGGCCTGTGGGGGATCTTCGACGACCTCCCGGCCTGGCCGGAGACCGCCGGTGACCCGCCGACGGCGTGGTCCCTGCCCGGCCTGTTCGTGCAGACCAGCGAGCACGTGCCCGGCATCCGGCTGGCGACGATCAACACCGCCGACGACGAGGTCCAGCGCAGCTTCGCCGACCTCATCGGCTTCGCCGACACACCCCTGGTCCAGCTGATCGACACCAACACGCAGGCCATCGAGTCCGCCGGCGTCGAGCTCGACACCTGGGTCAGCCCCGGCACGACGCACGTGCTCACCGCGCGGGACGAGGTCTACGAGACCGAGGTCGGCGGCACCCGGCTGATCGACTGGATCGCCGACGTCCTCGCCGGCGAGGACGTGGAGGACGTGCACAGCTGACCGTCCGCGGCCGCGGCGAGGGGCCGTCCCGGGGAGACCCGGGGCGGCCCCTCGTCGTCTGCGGTCCGCCATACCGTGACCCTTGCCACATCCGCCCCGGTTCCGCCAGCATCCAGCCGGGCGGACGCCCGGCGCGGTCGGCGGAGGGGGAACGGCGTGACGGTCACCGGGGTCGGCGCGGCGCGCAACGTCGGGACGAGCGTGCGCCGGGTCGAGGACCCGCGGATCCTCACCGGCCGCGGCCGCTACCTCGACGACGTCGTCCTCCCCGGCATGCTGCACGCGGCCTTCCTGCGCAGCTACGCGCCGCACGGCCGGCTGCTGTCGGTCGACGCCGAGGAGGCCCGGCAGCTGCCCGGCGTGGTCGCCGTCTACACCGGCGCCGACATCCAGCGCCTCACGCGACCCGGGAGGCCCGGCGCGATCGCCGGGATGGACCAGATGCCGGGCATGGCGATCCCCGCCGCGTACGCCCTGGCCACCGACAAGGTGCGGCACGTCGGCGACCCCGTCGCCCTCGTCGTGGCCGAGAGCCGCTACGTCGCCGAGGACGCCCTGGAGCTCATCGCCGTCGACATCGACCCGCTCGAGCCGGTCGTCACCTACGCCGACGCGCTCGACCCCGCGAAGCCGCCGGTCTTCGACGAGGTCGGCTCCAACCTCGCGTTCCGGATGCAGCTGCCGCTGGGTGACGTCGACGGGGCCTTCGCCCGCGCCGATCGGGTGCTGCGCACCACCATCTCCGTACACCGCCACCACCCGAACCCGATGGAGACCCGCGGGATCGTCGCCGGCTGGGACGCCGCCGAGGAGAAGCTGACGCTGCACGCCAGCACCCAGTCCCCGCACATGCTGCGCCTGCTGCTCCCGCCGCAGATCGGCGTCCCGATGGAGCGGATCCGGGTGCTGGCCGCCGACGTCGGTGGCGGCTTCGGGCTGAAGAACAGCGTGTTCCGCGAGGACGTCGCCGTCGCCGCGGTCGCCAAGGACCTCGGCCGGCCGGTCAAGTGGGTGGAGGACCGGCTCGAGCACCTGTCCAGCGGCGGGCACGCCCGCGAGGAGAAGGCGGACGTCGAGCTCGCCGTGACCGACGACGGCAGGGTCCTCGGCGCCCGCCTCGACCTGGTCCTCAACGCCGGCGCCTACCTGGCCGACCCGTTCCCCGGCTCGTCCATGGCGATGGCGGCCGTCATGTTCTTCCAGGGCCCGCTGAAGCTGGAGGGCCTGCACGCCCAGGCCACCGCCGTCTTCAGCAACAAGGCCACCTACGTCAGCTACCGCGGGCCGTGGGCGACCGGCGACTTCCTGCGCGAGCGCTCGCTCGACATCGTGGCGCGCGAGCTCGGCCTGGACCCGGCGGAGGTGCGCCGGCGCAACTACGTCGTCCGGGACGAGCCGCCGCTGGCGATGCTCACCGGCACGCCCTACACCGGCGTGACCACGCAGGAGTGCCTGGCCGAGGCGGTGCGGCTGGTCGACGTCCCGGCATTCCGCGAGCGGCAGCGGGCGGCCCGCGAGCAGGGCCGGTACCTCGGGCTGGGTCTGGCCGCCTACCTCGAGGGCGCGCCGCCGCCCAGGACGAACGGCGAGCGGACGCCGGACATCGTCGGCAACGAGACGACCCACCTCGCCGTCGACGAGCGCGGCAAGGTCGTCGTCACCACCCGCCAGCAGCCGCACGGGCAGGGCCACCAGACGACGCTGGCGCAGGTGGCCGCCGACGAGATGGGCGTGCGCTTCACCGACGTCGAGGTCCGCTGGGGCGACACCGACATCACCCCGGTCGCGCTCGTCGGCACCGGCGGCAGCCGCGCGGCGACGATGGCCAACGGCAGCGTGCTGCACGGTTCCCGGGCGCTGAAGGCCAAGGTCCTCGCGCTGGCCGCCGAGCTGCTCGAGGCCGACGCCGCCGACCTCGAGCTCGCCGACAGCACCGTGACGGTCCGGGGCACGCCCGGGGTGTCGCTGCCCCTGGCCGAGCTCGCCCGGGTCGCCGCCGCCGAGCCGGAGCGCCTGCCCGCCGGCGCCGACGCCGACCTGCGCGTCACCGAGGAGTTCGACGGCGGGGAGGGCGGCTGGTCCGGCGGCGTGCACGCCTGCGTCGTCGAGGTCGACGTCGAGACGGGCCTGGTCGCCTTCGAGCGCTACGTCGTCGTCGAGGACTGCGGCCTGCCGGTCAACCCGGCGATCGTCGAGGGGCAGATCCGCGGCGGCGTCGCCCAGGCCGTCGGCGCGGTGCTGCTCGAGCACGCCGCCTACGACGAGGACGGGCAGTTCGTCTCCGCCTCCTTCCTGGACTACCTCATGCCCACCAGCACCCTCGTCCCCGACATCGAGGTCCACCACGTGCAGACCGTGCTCAACGACCCCGACGTCAACTTCCGCGGGGTGGGGGAGGGCGGGATGATCGTCGCCCCGGCCGCCATCACCTCCGCGATCGAGGACGCGCTCGCACCCTTCGGCGCGCAGGTGCGCGAACAGCACCTGCCGCCCTCCCGCGTCCTGGAGCTGGTCGGGGCGGTCCCCGGCGGGGCGGGGCCGGCCCGGTGAAGCCCGCACCGTTCGCCTACGCCGCGCCCACCACCGAGGACGAGGTCCTCGACCTGCTGGCCGAGCACGGCGACGAGGCCAAGGTGATCGCCGGCGGGCAGAGCCTGCTGCCGATGCTGTCCATGCGGCTGGCCCGGCCGAGCGTGCTCGTCGACCTGAACGGCGTCGCCGGCCTCGCCGGCGTCCGCGAGGAGGACGGCGGCCTCGCGTTCGGCGCGACGACCCGCGAACGGACGGCGGAGCGCTCCGCGCTGGTCGCCGAGCGGGTGCCGGTGCTGGCCGAGGCGCTGCCGCTGATCGGGCACGAGGCGATCCGCAACCGGGGCACGATCGGCGGCAGCATCGCGCACGCCGACGCCTCCGCCGAGCTGCCCGCCGTCGCCGCGGTCACCGACGCGACGCTGGTGCTGCGGTCCCGCTCGGGCGGGGAGCGGGTCCTGCCGGCGGCGGAGTTCTTCCAGGGCCACTACACGACCGCGCTGGCCGACGACGAGCTGCTGGCCGAGGTGCGGGTCCCGGGCACCCCAACCGGCGCCGGGTGGGCGTTCACCGAGGTCGCCCGCCGGCACGGCGACTTCGCGCTCGTCGGGGTCGCCGCGATGGTCGCCCTGTCCGCCGCCGGCACCGTCGGGTCCGCCCGGCTGTGCCTCGTCGGCGTCGCCGACGTGCCGCTGCGGCTGCCGGCGGTGGAGGCTGCGCTGGCGGGGGCGCCGGCCTCGGCGGAGTCCTTCGCCGCGGCCGCCGACGACGCCGTCGCCGGCCTGGAGCTCGCCTCCGACGTCCACGGCAGCGGGGAGTTCCGCCGCCAGCTCGCGCGCGTCACCGTGCGCCGGGCCCTCACCACCGCGGCCGACCGGGCAGGAGCACCCGCATGACCACCCCCGTCACGAGGACCGACGTCACGCTGCGGGTCAACGGCCGGGAGCGCACCGCCCCCGCCGACGTCCGCACCACCCTGGCCGACTTCCTCCGCGAGGGGCTGGGCCTGACCGGCACGCACCTGGGCTGCGAGCACGGGGTGTGCGGGGCGTGCACCGTGCTGGTCGACGGTGCGGCCGTCCGCTCCTGCCTCCTGCTGGCGGTGCAGGCCCGCGGGGCGGAGGTCACCACGGTGGAAGGCCTCGCCGGAGACGGGGCCGGAGAGGGGGCCGGACAGGGGGAGACGCTGCACCCGGTGCAGCAGGCCTTCCTCGACAGCCACGCGTTCCAGTGCGGCTTCTGTACACCGGGCTTCGTGATGACGACGGTGGCGCTGCTGGCCGAGGAGCCGGCGCCGAGCACCCGGCGGATCCGCGAGTGCCTGTCGGGCAACATCTGCCGCTGCACCGGCTACCAGAGCATCGTCGAGGGGGTGCGGCTGGCCGCCGACCGCACCGCCGAGCCCACCACCGACCCCACCGCCACCGGCTGACCCCGACCGGTCCGGACAGGCCCGCGTGCGCCGTCGGACGCGCCGCGGCGGCACCGGACCGGGGGCGGTCGCGGCCCTTGTCACCGTGTGACCACTGTTACACACTTGCCGAACTGTCGATGGATCGCGGCCCGGGACCGCCGGCGCGGCACGGCAGCGCGACCTGTGGGAGTCAGTTGATGACAGCGGTGCAGAGCGAGAGCGGGGTCCTGGCCGGCGAGGAGCGGATCCTCATCGACGGCGAGCTGGTGGAGACCGCCAGCGGCGCGAAGTTCGACGTGGAGAACCCCGCCCTCGGCGAGGTCGCCGGCCAGTGCACCGACGGCACCCCCGAGGACGTCGACCGCGCCGTGCGGGCCGCCCGGCGCGCCTTCGAGCAGACGAACTGGAGGCGCGACGTCGAGTTCCGCTACCACTGCCTGATGCAGCTGCACGAGGCGCTGAAGGAGGAGCAGGAGCGGCTGCGCCGGATCGTCGTCACCGAGACCGGCACCCCGCTGGCGGCCACCTACGGGATCCAGATCGCCCACCCGGTCGAGGAGTCGGCGCACTGGCCGGAGTTCGGGCGCAGCTTCGAGTACCTGCAGGACATCGGCACCGACACCGCCATGGGCATGAGCTCCCGGCGGATCCTGCAGTACGACCCGATCGGCGTCGTCGCGGCGATCACCCCGTGGAACACCCCGCTGTACCTGAACATCGCCGAGTCGGTGCCGCCGCTGATGGCCGGCAACGCCGTCGTCCTCAAGCCCGCGCAGCTCACGCCGTGGATGGGCACCGAGCTCGGCCGGATCGTCGCCGAGAAGACCGACATCCCGCCGGGCATCTTCAACGTGGTCGTCGGCGAGTCCAACGAGGTCGGCGGGGCGCTGGCCGCCCACCCCGACGTCGACATGGTCACCTTCACCGGCTCCACGGCCGTCGGCCGGTCGATCCTGGCCGCCGGCGCCTCCACGGTGAAGAAGGTGATGCTGGAGCTCGGCGGCAAGTCCAGCCTGATCGCCCTCGACGACGCGGACCTGATGAGCGTGCTGCCCGTGGCCGCCGGCACCGCCTGCTTCAACTCCGGCCAGAGCTGCACCCTGGCCAGTCGCATCCTGCTGCCGCGCTCCCGCTACGAGGAGGGCATCGCCATCCTCAAGGGCGCGATGGAGATGATGCCCTTCGGCGACCCGTGGGACGTCAACAACATCCAGGGCGCGCAGATCAGCCGCACGCAGCAGCAGAAGGTGCTCGGCCTCATCGAGTCGGCGGTGGCCGACGGGGCCCGGCTGGTCACCGGCGGCACCGCCGTCGAGGAGCTCCCCGGCTACTTCACCCGGCCGACCGTGCTCGCCGACGTCGACCCGAAGTCGCGGATCGGCCAGGAGGAGATCTTCGGCCCCGTCCTCACGGTGACCCCGTACGACACCGAGGAGGAGGCGATCGCCATCGCCAACGACACCGTCTACGGGCTGTCCGGCGAGGTGGCCAGCGCCGACGAGGACCGGGCGCTGAGGGTCGCGCTGCAGATGCGCGCGGGCACGATGGTCGTCAACGGCGGCTCCTACTTCGGGCTCAGGACCCCGCTCGGCGGCTACAAGCAGAGCGGCCTGGGCCGCCGCAACGGCCACTGGGGCTTCGAGGAGTACCTGGAGATCAAGGCCATCGGCCTGCCGATCCGCGAGAACGGCAACGGCCCCCGCGTCGTCGACTAGCAGAAGGACCCCGTCCTCCTCACCCCTCGCACGCTCGGGGCGAGCCTCTGGACGGGGCCACGGCCGGCCCCGGTGGGATCCCCACCGGGGCCGTCCGGCGTCCGGGGGTCTTGTCCGCCGGGGCGGCCACGGGCAGGGTGTGATGCACACCACAACCGAGCCGGGCAGTCGCGGAGGCCACCGTGGAAGCACACGTCGGAGACCGGATCGTCGTCCGTTCCACGCACACCGGGGAGCCCGAGCGCACCGGCCGGGTGATCCGGTGCCACGAGCCCGACGGCGGCCCGCCGTACGAGGTGGAGTGGGAGCCCGACGGGCACACCGGCCTGTTCTTCCCGGCCGGCACCGCCACCGTCGTCCGCGAGAAGGCCTGAGGGCCCCGGGATGGCCAAGGACACGGTCCCGGCGCCGGAGCCGCGAGCCGCCGAGCGGGTCCGCAACGTCGCCCTCGTCGGCCACGCCGGCGCGGGCAAGACCACGCTGGCCGAGGCGCTGCTGGTCGCCGCGGGCGCGCTGCCGCGCGCCGGACGGATCGAGGACGGCACCACCTGCCTGGACGCCGAGGACGTCGAGGTGCGCCAGCAGCGGTCGGTCGGCCTGGGCGCGGCCACGATCGAGCACGACGGGCACCGCATCACCCTGCTCGACACCCCCGGCTCGCCCGACTTCGTCGGCGAGCTGCGGGCGGGGCTGCGGGCCGCCGACGCCGCCCTGTTCGTGGTCTCCGCCGCCGGCGGGGTCGACGCGGCGACCGTGCAGCTGTGGGAGGAGTGCGCCGCGGTCGGGATGCCGCGCGCCGTCGTCCTCACCCAGCTCGACCGCTCCCGCGCCGACGTCGACGACACCGTCCGCGCCTGCCAGACGATGCTCGGCGAGGGGGTGTTCCCGCTGCACCTGGTGCAGCGCGGCCCCGACGGCGGTGTCCGCGGGCTGGTCTCCCTGCTCGAGCCGCACCCCGACGCCCCCGACGAGGCCGAGGCCGACCGGCTGCGCGCCGAGCTCATCGAGGCGGTGATCGGCGAGAGCGAGGACGAGACGCTGATGGACCGCTACCTCGCCGGCGAGGAGCTCGTCGTCGCCGACCTGGTGGCCGACCTGGAGACCGCCGTCGCCCGCGGCCACTTCCACCCGGTGCTGTGCGTGGCCCCGCTGACCGGGGTCGGCGTCCCCGAGCTCCTCGACCTCCTCGTGGCCGCCTTCCCCTGCCCCATGGAGCACGGCTGCCCGGCGGTCACCCGGCCCGACGGCCGGCCCGCGCCGGCCCTGGCCTGCGACCCCGACGGCCCGCTGGTCGCCGAGGTCGTGAAGACGACGACCGACCCCTACCTCGGCCGGGTCTCCCTGGTGCGCGTCTTCTCCGGCACGCTGCGCCCCGACACCCCCGTGCACGTCTCCGGGCACGGGTTGGCCGACCGCGGGCACCCCGACCACGACGTCGACGAGCGCGTCGGCGCCATCTCCTCGCCGCTGGGCGGCGCCCTGCGCCCGGTCGCCGCCTGCCCGGCCGGCGACGTCTGCGCCGTCGCCCGGCTCACCTCCGCCGAGACCGGCGACACGCTGTCCTCCCCGGAGGACCCCCACCTGATGACGCCGTGGGAGCTGCCGGTGCCGCAACTGCCCGTCGCGGTCGAGGCCGCCTCCCGCGCCGACGAGGACCGGCTGGCCACCGCCCTGGCCCGGCTGGCCGCCGAGGACCCGACCGTCCGCGTCGAGCGCCGCCCCGACACCGGCCAGCTGCTGCTGTGGTGCGTGGGGGAGGGGCACGCGGAGGTGCTGCTGGACCGGCTGCGCACCCGGCACGGCGTCGCCGTCTCCACCGCCCCGGTGCGGGTGCCCATGGTGGAGACCCTCGCCGGCCCGGCCCGGGTGACCGGCCGGCTGGTGAAGCAGTCCGGCGGCCACGGCCAGTACGCCGTCGTCGTGGTCGAGGCCGAGCCCGGCCCGCCCGGCTCCGGCATCGTCTTCGAGCAGCGCATCGTCGGCGGCACCGTGCCCGGGCAGTTCCACGGCAGCGTGGAGAAGGGCATCCGCACGCAGGCGGCCCGCGGGGTCAACGGCGACCGCCCGCTCGTCGACGTCCACGTCACCCTCGTCGACGGCAAGGCCCACTCGGTCGACTCCTCCGACGCCTCCTTCCAGTCCGCCGGCGCCCTGGCCCTGCGCGAGGCGGCCGCCGCGGCCGGTACCCGGGTGCTCGAGCCCTGGTGCGAGGTCGCCGTCGTCGTGCCGGGGGAGTACGTCGGCCCGGTGATGAGCGACCTGGCCACCCGGCGGGCGCGGGTCACCGGCACCGAGCCCGACCCCGACCGGGACCGGACGACGGTGCGCGCCGAGGTCCCCGAGGTGGAGCTGCTCACCTACGCGGGGGCGTTGCGCTCGGTCTCGCACGGCACCGGCTCGTTCACCCGCGCGCCGCTGGGCTACGAGCCCGCCCCGGCCAACCTGGTCGCCGCCGGCCTGGTGGCGGTCCCGGCGTAGGGGACCGGCCGGGGCTCGCCGCGGGCCCGCGAGACGCGAGGAGGACGAGGGGCCGTCGACTAGCCTCGGCACGGGGCCCGGGCAGGGGCCGGCGGGAGCGTGCGTCGGGCGGGAGGAACGGTGACGTCGTCGAACGGGTCGTCCACACCCGTTCCGCAGCCCGTTCCCGCGCCGGTCGCCCAGCCCGGAGCCGGGCCCGTGGACCGGGTCACCGACCGCAACGAGCTGCCCGAGCGCGTCTGGACCCTGCCCAACGCGCTGTCGGTGCTGCGCCTGCTCGGCGTCCCGCTGTTCCTGTGGCTGCTGCTGGGCCCCGAGGCCGACGGCTGGGCGGTCGTGGTCCTCATGCTCTCGGGCGTCACCGACTGGGCCGACGGCGCACTGGCCCGCGCGCTGGGCCAGTACAGCCGGCTCGGGGCGCTGCTGGACCCCGCGGCCGACCGCCTGTACATCGTCGCCACGCTCGTCGCGTTCGTGCTGCGCGACGTCGTCCCGTTCTGGGTGGTCGCGGTGCTGGTCGGCCGGGAGGTCGTGCTCGGCGTCATGCTGCTGGTCCTGCGCCGGTACGGCTACCCGCCGCTGCAGGTCCACTACCTGGGCAAGGCGGCGACGTTCATCCTGCTGTACGCCTTCCCCGGGCTCCTGCTCGCCGACGGGGACGGGACGCTGGCCGCCGTGTGCCAGCCGATCGCCTACGCGCTGACCATCTGGGGCGGCGTCCTGTACGTGGCGGCCGGGCTGCTCTACGTCGTCCAGGTCCTCGGCCTGGTCGCCGCGGAGCGGCGGGCGGCCGCCGCGGGGGCGGTGCCGTGACCGCGCCCGTCCGGGGTGGCGGGCTGCGCGCGGCGGGCGCCTCGCTGCTGGACCAGGTGCTGGCCGAGACGCTCGACCCGGCCTACGAGCGCGCCGCCCGGGCGCGGCAGGAGCGGCCGGACCCGGGGCCCGCGCGCCGCGCCGGCGGCCGGCTGGCCGTCGCCCTGGTCATGGTCGCCGCCGGCGTGCTCGCCGCGGTGACCTACCACCTGACCGCCGTCGGGGCCGAGGGCCGCCAGGAGATCCGCGCCGCCCTCGTCGCCGACATCGGCGACGCCCAGGACCTCGCCGACGAGCTCGCCGCCGAGCTCGAGACCACCCGCGCCGACGTCGCCGCCGCCCGCGAGGACGCGCTGGCCACCTCCGACGAGGGCCGGCAGGCCCTCGACGCGCTGGACGCGGCCGAGCAGATGGCCGGCACCCTGCCCGTCACCGGGCCCGGCCTGCTGATCACGCTGGCCGACGCGGAGGCCGACGCCGAGGACGACCCGGTGGGCGGGGACGCCGAGGTCGACCCCCGCGGCCAGGTCCGGGACGACGACATCCAGCTGGTCGTCAACGCGCTGTGGGCCGCCGGCGCCGAGGCGGTCAGCGTCGACGACCAGCGCCTGGGCCCGACCACGGCGATCCGGTTCGCCGGCGAGGCGGTGCTCGTCGACTTCCGCCCGGTCACCAACCCCTACGAGATCCGCGCGATCGGCGACCCCGCCACGCTGCGGTCGGCGTTCCTCACCGTCCCGGAGGTGCAGTCGCTGGCGCTCATCGCCGAGTCCTACGGGCTGACCTTCGAGCTCGCCCAGCGCGACGACCTGTCCCTGCCCGCCGGGCGGACGCCGGAGCTGCGGTCGGCGGAGGCGGTGCCCCCGCCGGACGACGGCGCCGCCGGGAACGCCCCCGCCGGCGGCAGCCCGCCCCCCGCGGGCGACCCGGCCACCGGCACCCCCGCGCCCCCCGCCGACCCCGGTGCCCCCGACCCGGGCACCCCCGACCCCGACCCCGGAGGCTGACCCACGTGATCCCCGTCCTCGGGCTCGTCGTGGGGGTGGTGCTCGGCCTCGTGCTCGACCCGACCGTCCCGCTGTGGCTGCAGCCCTACCTGCCGATCGCCGTCGTGGCCGCCCTCGACGCGGTCTTCGGCGGCGTCCGCGCGCGCCTGGACCGGGTGTTCGACGCGAAGGTCTTCGTCATCTCGTTCGTCTCCAACGTCGTCGTCGCCGCGCTCATCGTCTTCCTCGGCGACCAGCTCGGCGTGGGCGCGCAGCTGTCCACCGCCGTCGTCGTCGTCCTCGGCATCCGGATCTTCGGCAACGCCGCCGCGATCCGCCGGCACGTGTTCCGCGCATGAGCGGCGACCCGCGCCCCGCCGCCCCGGACGACGGGCCCGACCCGGACGACGTCCCCGCCGCCGAGCCGCAGGCGAGCACCGAACCCGAGCCCGCCGCCGAGCCCGCCGCCGAGCCCGCCGCCGGGCCGCAGGCGGCCGCCGAGGAGCAGGCGAGCACCGAGGAGCAGGCGCGCACCGAGGAGCAGGCGAGCACCGAGCCCGAGCCCGGGACCGCCCCCGACGGCGGGCCGGCCGCCGCGGCGGGGACCCCCGCCGCGCGCCGGCGCCGGCGGGACCCCCTCGCGGCCGCGCTCATCGGCGTCCTCACCCTGCTGCTGGGGTTCGCCTTCGCCGTCCAGGTCCGCGTCACCGACACCGAGCAGGCGCTGACCGGGGCGCGCGAGGAGGACCTGGTCCGCATCCTCGACCAGCTCGAGGCCGACGAGGCGCGGCTGCGCTCGCAGCTGGCCGACCAGCGCGCGGCCCTGCGCGAGCTGAACGACTCCGACAGCCGCGCCGACGCCGCGCTCGAGGAGGCCCAGCGGCAGGCCGACGCCCTGGCCATCCTCAACGGCACCGTCGCCGCCCAGGGGGCCGGGCTGCTCATGACCATCCGGGACCCGGAGGGCGAGGTCCGCGTGGCCGACCTGCTCGACGCGATCCAGGAGCTGCGCGGGGCCGGCGCCGAGACGATGCAGATCGACGGCGTGCGGATCGGCGTCACCTCGGCGGTGACCGGCGAGCCGGGGGAGCTGAGCATCGACGGCGAGCCGATCAGCAGCCCCTACGAGATCGTCGTCATCGGCTCCCCGCAGGACCTCGAGACGGCGATGAACATCCCCGGTGGCGTGGTCGACAACGTCAACCGCCGCGGCGGGAGCGTGGTCGTCGCGCAGTCCGAGAGCGTGCTCGTGGACGCGTTGCGGCCGCTGGAGACGCCTCAATACGCTGAGCCCGACGACGACTAGCCGTCCCCACCCACCACACCAGCATGGAGCCGCGCCGCATGACCGTGCCCGACGACCGCCGCTACACCGACCAGCACGAGTGGACCCTCGTGCGGGACGGCGACGAGGGGGCGACCGTCGTCCGCGTGGGCATCACCGACCACGCCCAGGACGCGCTCGGCGACATCGTGTTCGTGCAGCTGCCCGAGGTGGGGGCGCAGCTGTCGGCCGGCGACCCGATGGGCGAGGTGGAGTCGACGAAGTCCGTCTCCGACGTCTACGCCCCGGTGGCCGGGACCGTCGTCGCGGTCAACGAGGCGCTCGACGCCACCCCGGAGATGGTGAACGCCGACCCGTACGGCGCCGGCTGGCTGGTCGACATCCGGATCGTCGACGGCGGCGACCCCACGGCGTCCCTGCTCGACGCGGCGGCCTACCAGGCGATGGTCGACGGCTCCTGAGCCGCCGGCCGGGCCGTCGAGGGCGCGCCCGACCAGCGCCGCAGCGCCCGCGACGGCGGAGGAGCCCGCGGGCGGCGCGCAGGCGGCTCACTATGCTCGACGGCGCGTCCGCGTCCTCCTGGGAGCCCTCCCGGGGGTGGCGGACGCGACCCTGGACCCGCGGTTGACCCTCGGGTCCACCGCTGGTTCCATGACCAACGGCCCGCCGTGCCCCGCACGGCGGCCGACCCACGACGGCACCGACCGGTCCGTCGCAAGCCGGCCGCCCGCGGCCAACCCCCGAGGTCCGCGGCGGTGCCCCCTGCACCGGAGGAGACAGACGTGCACTGCACTCGTTGTGGACACAACAACCCCGAGGGCAGTCGCTTCTGCGCGCAGTGCGGCTCGGCCCTGGCACCGGAGCGCATCGGCGAGTCGACCAGCGTCATCCCCAAGGTCGGCGGGGAGGACTCCGGCGAGGTCGCCGAGGTCGCCGTCGAGAACGCCGCCGACGCCCACGCCGGCGCCGTCGAGTCGCTGCCGCCGGGCTCGGCGCTGCTGGTGGTGAAGCGCGGCCCCAACGCCGGCAGCCGGTTCCTGCTCGACCAGGACGTGACGACCGCCGGGCGCCACCCCGACAGCGACATCTTCCTCGACGACGTCACCGTCAGCCGCCGGCACGTGGAGTTCCACCGCGAGGGCGGCGGCTTCTCGGTGCACGACGTCGGCAGCCTCAACGGCACCTACGTCAACCGCGAGCCGGTCGACGTGGCCACCCTGGCCGGTGGCGACGAGGTGCAGATCGGCAAGTTCCGGCTGGTCTACCTCACCGGCCCGCGCACCGGCGAGCCCGCCGCCCGCTGACCCGGTGCCCGGAGCGCGAGCCCGCGCGTCCGGGGACGCCGCCGACGACCGCACCCCCCGGCTCACCATCGGGGAGGTCCTGGGCGTCCTCCGCGACGACTTCCCGGACGTGACGATCAGCAAGATCCGGTACCTCGAGTCCGAGGACCTGGTCCACCCCGAGCGCACCGCGTCGGGCTACCGGAAGTTCTCCCCGGCCGACGTCGCGCGCCTGCGGTACGTGCTGGCCGCCCAGCGCGACCAGTACCTGCCGCTGCGCGTGATCAAGGAGCACCTCGACGCCCTGGACCGCGGGCTGCCGCTGCCCGGGGGCGGGGGCCCGGCCGCCGAGGCGGCCGGGGCGGTCGCCGACGCCGGCCGGGCCGACGGCGCGCTCACGCCGCAGGAGTTCGCCGAGGCCGCGGGGATGGACCTGGACCAGCTGGCCGACTGCGTGCAGTACGGGCTGCTGGCCACCGACGCCGACGGCCGGCACCCGGCGGCCGACCTGCCCGTCGCGCGGGCGGCCGCGGGGCTGGCCCGGCACGGGCTCGAGCCGCGCCACCTGCGGGTGTACCGCACCGGCGCCGAGCGGGAGGCCGGGCTGGTCGAACAGCTGGTCACGCCCGTGCTCCGGGCCCGGTCGGAGGACGCCCGGGCCCGCGCGACGGAGAAGCTCCGGGAGCTCGCCGGGCTCTCCGCGCAGCTCCACGGCGCGTTGCTGGAGGCGCGACTCCGGGACCTCCTGCGCTCCTAGGTCGGGCGTACCGTTGTCGCCACAGGACCCCGGGCGACGCCGGGTCGCGCCGACCCGTCCGCCCTCCGGGAGCCGAGTCCAGCCGTACCGCCGCAGCCGAGGAGTCTCCCGTGCAGGAACTGCGTGTCGTCGGGGTCCGGGTCGAGCTGCCCGGCAACCAGCCGATCCTGCTGCTCAAGGAGAC
Organism: Blastococcus sp. SYSU D00813; assembly: GCF_054050735.1. Taxonomy (NCBI): domain Bacteria; kingdom Bacillati; phylum Actinomycetota; class Actinomycetes; order Geodermatophilales; family Geodermatophilaceae; genus Blastococcus; species Blastococcus sp. SYSU D00813. Next base: position 56,922 of record NZ_JBJGZX010000022.1, on the reverse strand, counting down.
GCAGGGGGAGCGGTACCTGCCCATCTGGATCGGCGCGGTCGAGGCCGCGGCCATCGCGTTCGAGCAGCAGGGCGTGCGGCCGGCGCGGCCGATGACCCACGACCTGCTCCGCGACGTCGTCCGCGCGCTCGGCGCCACGCTGGAGGCGGTCAACATCACCGAGATGCGCGACGGCATCTACATCGCCGAGCTCGTGCTCGGCGAGGACCGCGTGGTCAGCGCCCGCCCCTCCGACGCCGTGGCGCTGGCCGTCCGCACCGGCGCGCCGATCTTCGGCGCGGAGTCCCTGCTCGACGAGGTCGGGATCGAGATCCCCGACGAGCAGGAGGACGAGGTGGAGAAGTTCCGCGAGTTCCTCGACCAGATCTCGCCCGAGGACTTCGGCGCGGGCTCCGGCTCCGGCGGCTGAGGGAGGACCCCGTCCTCCTCCCGCCTCCCATGCTCGGCGCGAGTCTGGGGACGGGGCCGGCGGGGCCGGTGTGACCTCGGGCGGAACAGTCGTCACACGGGTCACAGCCGCACCGCGCCGACTCCAGTTCCGCGACGGCACCGCCGATACCCTCCCTTCGGGTCGAGTGCAGCGACACGCCGCCCCGTTCAGTTGACCGGCCCCTGGGCCCGGCTTACCGTTCGGCGAACAACACCGGTGTGACACCGCCGTCCGTGGGTGCCGTGCCGGGTCACCGTCCCGACCGGGGCGGGACGCGGAGGAGGGACGCCGACGTGAGCGACCAGAGCACTGGCTCCCAGGGTCAGCTCTTCAGTGACGCCGCCGTCGGCGCCCCCTCGTACGACGAGGTGGACACCGACCTCGTCGGGTACCGCGGCCCGACCGCGTGCGCCGCGGCGGGGATCACCTACCGGCAGCTGGACTACTGGGCCCGCACCGGGCTGGTCGCCCCCTCGGTCCGCAGCGCCACCGGTTCGGGCACGCAGCGGCTGTACTCCTTCCGCGACATCCTCGTGCTCAAGGTCGTCAAGCGGCTGCTCGACACCGGCGTCTCCCTGCAGAACATCCGCAAGGCCGTGGACCACCTGCGCAACCGCGGGATCAAGGACCTGGCCAACGTCACGCTCTTCTCCGACGGCGCCACGGTCTACGAGTGCACCTCCGCCGAGGAGGTCGTCGACCTCCTCGCCGGCGGTCAGGGCGTCTTCGGCATCGCCGTCTCCGGCGCGCTGCGGGAGCTGTCCGGCGAGCTCGCCGAGCTGCCCGCCGAGCGCGTCGACGGCGCACCGGTGCACACCGACGACGAGCTGTCGCTGCGCCGCCGCCGCAAGGCGGTCTAGGGACCCTCGGGCTCCCGCCCGGCGGGACGCCCGCTGGTAGCGTTCCCTCAGTGATCGACCCTGGGTCTGCGTCCACCGATCCCCAGCCGCTGCCGTCGCTGCGGGCGTTGAGCCCGGCCGGCTCCTTCGCCGCCCGGCACATCGGCCCCCGGCCGGCCGAGACCGCCGAGATGCTCGCCGCCGTCGGGTACGACTCGCTGCAGTCACTGGTCGACGCGACCGTGCCCGAGGCCGTGCGCGACCGCCGCCCGCTGGACCTCCCGGCCGCCGCCGACGAGTCCGCCGTCCTCGCCGCGCTGCGCGAGCGGGCCGCCGACAACGAGGTCTTCACCTCGATGATCGGGCTGGGCTACTCCGGCACCGTCACCCCGGCCGTCATCCAGCGGGTCATCCTCGAGAACCCCGCCTGGTACACCGCCTACACGCCCTACCAGCCGGAGATCAGCCAGGGCCGGCTCGAGGCGCTGCTCAACTTCCAGACGATGGTCGCCGACCTGACCGGACTGCCGGTCGCGGGCGCCTCGATGCTCGACGAGGCCACCGCGGCCGCCGAGGCGATGACGCTGGTCCGCCGGGCCGGCCGGGCCAAGGCCGACGCGGTGTTCGTCGTCGACGCCGACACGCTCCCGCAGACCCTCGCCGTGCTGGAGACCCGCGCCGAGCCGCTGGGCATCCGGCTGCACGTCGCCGACCTCTCCGCCGGCTGGCCCACCGACCTGCCCGAGGCCGGCGCCTTCGGCGTCCTGCTGAGCTTCCCCGGCGCCAGCGGCGCGGTGCGCGACCACCGGGCCCTGGCCGCCGCGGCGCACGAGGCCGGCGCGGCCGTCGTCGTCGCCGCCGACCTGCTCGCCCTGACGCTGCTCGAGGCGCCGGGGGAGTGGGGCGCCGACGTCGCCTGCGGCAGCAGCCAGCGCTTCGGCGTCCCGCTCGGCTTCGGCGGCCCGCACGCCGGCTACCTGTCGGTCCGCGAGGGCCTGGCCCGGCAGCTGCCCGGCCGGCTGGTCGGCGTCTCCGTGGACGCCGACGGCGACGTCGCCTACCGGCTGGCGCTGCAGACCCGCGAGCAGCACATCCGCCGGGAGAAGGCGACCAGCAACATCTGCACCGCCCAGGTGCTGCTCGCCGTCATGGCCGGCGCCTACGCCGTCTACCACGGACCCGAGGGGCTGGCCGCCATCGCCGCCCGCGTGCACCGCAGCGCGGTCGCGCTGGCCGGCTGGCTGCGCGCCGGCGGGCTCGAGGTCGTCCACGAGGCCTACTTCGACACCGTGACCGTCGCCGTCCCCGGCCGGGCCGCCGACGTCGTCCGCGCCGCCGCCGAGCGGCGGGTGAACCTGCGCGAGGTCGACGCCGACACCGTGGCCGTCGCCTGCGACGAGACGACCACGCCCGAGGTGCTGCGGCTGGTGGCCGAGGCCTTCGGCGTGGCGGCCGACGAGTCGCTGCTCGACGACGACGGCGCCGACGCCCTGCCCGCCGACCTGCGCCGCCGCACGCCCTACCTGACCCACCCGGTCTTCTCCGCGCACCGCTCGGAGACCGCGCTGCTGCGCTACCTGCGGTCGCTGTCGGACAAGGACCTCGCGCTGGACCGCACGATGATCCCGCTGGGCTCGTGCACCATGAAGCTCAACTCGGCCGTCGAGATGGCCGCGATCAGCTGGCCGGAGTTCGCCGGCATCCACCCGTTCGCCCCGGCCGGGCAGACCCGCGGCTACCGCCGGCTGATCGACGAGCTGTGCGAGGGCCTGGCCGAGATCACCGGCTACGCCGCGGTCAGCGTGCAGCCCAACGCCGGCTCGCAGGGCGAGTTCGCCGGCCTGCTGGCCATCCGCGAGTACCACCGGTCGCGCGGGGAGGAGCACCGCGACGTCTGCCTGATCCCCAGCTCCGCGCACGGCACGAACGCCGCCAGCGCGGTGATGGCGGGCATGCGCGTGGTGGTCGTGGCGTGCGACGAGGCCGGCAACGTCGACCTCGCCGACCTGCGGGCCAAGGTCGACCAGCACGCCGGCCGGCTGGCCGCGATCATGATCACCTACCCGTCGACGCACGGGGTGTTCGAGACCGACGTGCAGGACATCTGCGCCGCGGTGCACGACGCCGGCGGGCAGGTGTACGTCGACGGCGCGAACCTCAACGCGATGGTCGGCCTGGCCCGCCCGGGCCGCTTCGGCTCCGACGTCAGCCACCTCAACCTGCACAAGACCTTCTGCATCCCGCACGGCGGCGGCGGGCCCGGCGTCGGGCCGATCGGCGTGCGCGAGCACCTGGTGCCGTTCCTGCCGGGCCACCCGCTGGCCGACACCGGCGGGCAGGGGCCGACGGTCTCGGCCGCGCCGTGGGGGTCGGCGGGCATCCTGCCGATCTCGTGGGCGTACCTGCGGCTCATGGGCCCCGACGGGCTGCAGCGCGCCACCGAGCACGCCATCCTCGGCGCCAACTACCTCGCCACCCGGCTGCGCGAGCACTTCCCGGTGCTCTACACCGGCCGCGACGGGCTGGTCGCCCACGAGTGCATCCTCGACATCCGGCCGCTCACCAAGGCCACCGGCATCACCAACGACGACATCGCCAAGCGGCTGGTCGACTTCGGCTTCCACGCGCCGACGATGAGCTTCCCGGTCGCCGGCACGCTGATGGTCGAGCCGACCGAGAGCGAGGACAAGGGCGAGCTCGACCGGTTCGTCGACGCGATGGTCGCCATCCGCGCGGAGATCGAGAAGGTCGCCACCGGCGAGTACGACCGGGAGGACAACCCGCTGCGCAACGCGCCGCACACCCTGGCGATGGTGGCGGGGGAGTGGGGCCGCCCGTACCCGCGCTCGACGGCGGTGTACCCGGTGCCCGGCCTGGTGGGCCGCGGCTACCTCAGCCCGGTGCGGCGGATCGACCAGGCCTACGGCGACCGCAACCTGGTGTGCTCCTGCCCGCCGCCGGAGGCGTTCGCGGAGATCGAGGCCGACGCCGCGCCGGCGGCTGCGCCGGCCGGCCGCGTGCCCGGCCGGGGCGAGGGCGCCCCGGACGACCTGGGCACCGCCGCCGACGTGGTCGGGGCCGGCCAGGCCTGACGGAGGACCCCCCTGCGGGGGCCCGCCACCGGCACGCCCGCGGCGGGACCCTGCAGGGGGCCTGGCTCAGGCGCCGGCGAGCACCGGCACGAAGTCGCGGTGGTGCGCCACCGCCCGCCCGTCGGGCAGCAGTTCGCCGTCGTCGTCGAAGAGGACGACGCCGTTGCACAGCAGGCTCCACCCCTGCTCGGGGTGGCTGCTCACCACCGCGGCGAGGTCACGGGTGTCGTCGTCGGCGGCGGGGCAGGGGACTACGTGAGAGCACATGGGGGATCACTCCCGGTCGGCGGCGGGTGGGCCGAGTGGTGACGGTTCGTGCCCGGTCGGTCACCGGACGGGACGAGTGTGCTCCCGATCACGTCATGTGTCAGGGGTGACGACGACGGAGTCACCCCTCCGGGTCGTCGAGACCTGCCATGGCGCGCCCCGGCCGCACGCGCGGACCATGCCGGCCGGCGCCCCCGGCTCACGACTCGACCGTTATCCCCAACAATGTCGCCGCGGAGCGGCCGCGGGGAACGCCATGGGGGAGGGAGCGGCGAGGGTGGGGTCAGATCTTGCGGAGGAGCACCCGGCGCACCGAGTGGTCGGCGGCCTTCTGCAGCACCGCGCGGGCCCGGGAGCGCGTCGGCACGATGTTCTCGCGCAGGTTGGGCACGTTGACCGACCGCCAGATCTCCAGCGCGGTCTGCCGGGCCTGCTCGTCGCTGAGGTCGGCGAAGCGGTGGAAGTAGGCGCCGGTGTCGGCGAACGCCGTGCGGCGCAGCGCGAGGAAGCGCTCGACGTACCACTCCTGGATGTCGCTCTCCGCGGCGTCGACGTACACGGAGAAGTCGAAGTAGTCGGAGAGGAACACCTCGGGCGCGCGGCCGTCGGCCCGCCGGCCGGCCTGCAGCACGTTGAGCCCCTCGAGCACGAGGATGTCGGGCCGGTCGACGTCCTGGGTGGCGCCGGGGACGACGTCGTAGGACTGGTGGGAGTACAGCGGGGCGCTCACCCGGCCGCGGCCGCTCTTCACCTCGGCGAGGAAGCGGACGAGCGCCCGCCGGTCGTAGCTCTCGGGGAAGCCCTTGCGGCCGAGCAGGCCGCGGGCCTCCAGGACGGCGTTGGGCAGCAGGAACCCGTCGGTGGTGACCAGGTCGACCCGGGGTGCGCCCGGTCCGGCGGCGAGCAGCGCCTGCAGGAGCCGGGCGGTGGTGCTCTTGCCGACGGCGACGCTGCCCGCGACGGCGATGACGTAGGGGACCTTGGCGCTGGTGTCCCCGAGGAAGCGGTTCTGGGCCGCCCACAGCCCGCGGCTGGCCTCCACGTGCAGGTTCAGCAGGCCGGCGAGGGGGAGGTAGACGGTCGCGACCTCGTCGAGGTCGATGCGGTCGCCGAGGCTCTTGAGCCCGGCGAGGTCCTGCTCGTCCAGCGGCAGCGCCGAGCCGGCGGCGAGCGCGCGCCACGAGGCGCGGTCGAACACCGCGTAGGGCGAGATGGCCCGGGTCCCTGCCGTCACGCGGCCCATCGTGCCGTCCACCTGCACGGTGTCCGCGCGCCGGGTCACCCGACGGGGGTGCGCGGGTGCCGGGACGCGGGCGGAGGGCGGACGTGGCGCCGGGCGGCGTCTACTGTCGGCCGCGTGGCGGACTCCGGGTTGTTCGACTGCATCGAGCGGTACCACGCCGCCGCTCCGCTGCCGGACGGCCGCGTCGAGCCCGTCGGCGGGCTCGACGTCCCCGTCGTCCCGCCCGCCTGGCCGTACCCGGCCCGGCCGCGGCCCGGCGGCGGGCCGGTGACCGCCGACGACGTCCGGGGCGCCGTCGCGCTGCAGGAGACCGAGGGCCTGCCGGTGGCGCTGGAGTGGATCTGGGAGCGGTCCGCCGGCACCGCGGCCGCCGCACGGGGCGCCGGCCTGACCGTCGAGTACATGCCTCTGCTGGTGCTCGACACCGCGGTCGAGCTGCTGCTGCCCTGGGGCGTCCGCCTGTACCTGGTGGGCGCCGAGGACCCGCAGCTGCCGCGCTACCAGCGGCTGGCGGAGCTGGCCTTCGCCACGCCCGCCGGCAGCGCCGGGGGCGCCACCGCCGTCGAGGAGCGGGTCGCGGCCGGTCCGCGCACCGAGGTGCTGCGCGAGCGGATCGCGACCGGGCGCACCGTGATGATGGTGGCCGTCGAGGACGGCGAGCCGGTGGCCGTGGGCTCGCACCACCCGCTCGACGTCGACGGCCGCGAGGTCAGCGAGATCACCGGGGTGGCCACGCTGCCCCGGCTGCGCGGCCGCGGTCTCGGGGCGGGCCTGACCTCGGCGCTGGCCGAGCACGCCCGCGAGACCGCCGACCTGGTCTTCCTCACCGCCGGCGACGACGACGTCGCCCGCGTCTACGAGCGGGTGGGCTTCGCCTGGATCGGCACCACCGGCGTCGCCGACCTGCCGTCCTGAGCGGCTACTGCTCCTCGTAGGTCACGACGAGCGTGGCCCGCGCGAGCGTGTGCCCGAAGAGGTTGAACCCGTGGAACGCCGGGGAGGCGTCCGCCGGCACGCCCATGTCCTCGGTGTCGAGCGCGTGCACGACGACGAAGTAGCGGTGCGGCCCGTGGCCCGACGGGGGAGCGGCCCCGACGTACCCGGGGAAGCCGGCGTCGTTGCGCAGCTGGACCGCGCCCTCCGGCAGACCGGCGCCGTCCTGGCTCCCGGCGCCCGAGGGCAGCGAGGTGACCGAGGCGGGGATCGCGGTGACGACCCAGTGCCAGAAGCCGCTGCCGGTCGGGGCGTCGGGGTCGAACACCGTGACGGCGAAGCCGCGGGTCTCCTCGGGGAAGCCCGACCACGACAGCTGCGGGGACCGGTCCTCGCCGCCGGCGCCCATGACGCCGCTGACGTGCGGCACCGGCATGGTCCCGCCGTCGCGCAGGTCGGTGCTGGTGACCTCGAACGAGGGGACGGGCGGCAGGAAGTCGTAGGGGCTGGGCGGCACCGGGCGGTCGGGCACGGGGAGGCTCCTCGCAGGTCGTGGGCGGGATCGCAGGCGACCCTAAGCAGGGGAGCGCCCGTCGCGCACCCCGCCGGTCTCGACCCGTCACGGGGCGGCCCGCGCCGGTAGCGTCGCAGCGTGCTCGGACTCCCCGACGGCATCCGTGCCTGCCTCTTCGACATGGACGGCGTCCTCACCCGGACGGCGACGGTCCACATGGCCGCCTGGAAGCGGACGTTCGACGAGTTCCTGCGCGCCCGGGACCCGGGGGCGGCCGAGTTCACGCAGCAGGACTACAACCGCTACGTCGACGGCAAGCCGCGGGCCGACGGCGTCCGCGACTTCCTCGCCAGCCGGCGCATCACGCTGCCGGAGGGGACACCCGACGACGGCCCCGAGGCCGCGACCGTGCACGGGGTCGGCCAGCGCAAGAACGTGCTGCTGCTGCGCGAGCTCGAGGAGCACGGCGTCGAGGTGTACCCCGGCTCCATCCGCTACCTGGAGGCGGCGCGGGCGGCCGGCCTGGCCACCGCGGTGGTCACGGCCTCGGCCAACGGCGAGCAGGTGGTCACCGCCGGCGGCTTCGGGCACCTGATCGACGCCCGCGTCGACGGGGTGGCCGCCGCCCGGGACGGGCTGCGCGGCAAGCCGGCACCGGACACGTTCCTCGCCGGCGCCCGCGCGCTGGGCGTGGAGCCCGCGCAGGCCGTCGTCTTCGAGGACGCCCTGGCCGGGGTCGCCGCAGGGCGGGCCGGGCGGTTCGGGTACGTGGTGGGCGTGGACCGGGTCGGGCAGGCCGACGCGCTGCGGGAGAACGGCGCCGACGTCGTCGTCGACGACCTCGCCGACCTGCTGGACGGCGGCGCGACGACGGGGGAGCGGTCGTGACCGAGGGCCGGGCCACCTTCCCCGTCGAGCCGTGGTCGCTCACCGAGATCGGGCTCGACCACTCGGCGCTGGGCACGCACGAGTCGGTGTTCGCGCTGGCCAACGGGCACATCGGCATGCGCGGGTCGTTCGAGGAGGGCGAGCCGATCGTCGTCCCGGGCACCTACCTCAACGGCTTCTTCGAGGAGCGGCCGCTGCCCTACGCCGAGGCCGGCTACGGGTTCCCCGAGCAGGGCCAGACCGTGGTCAACGTGACCGACGGCAAGCTGATCCGGCTGCTGGTCGGCGACACCCCGCTGGACCTCGACTACGGCCAGGTCGTCGACCACCGGCGCACCCTCGACCTGCGCCGCGGCACGCTGCGCCGGGTCACCGAGTGGCGCTCGCCGGCCGGCCGCACCGTCACCGTGACCAGCACCCGGCTGGTGTCGCTGAGCCGCCGGTCGATCGCCGCCATCGAGTACACGGTCGAGTGCACCGACGGCCGCGGCGACCTGTACGTGGCGCTGCAGTCGGACCTGCTGGCCAACGAGCCGACCGACAGCGGCACGGAGTCCGACGACCCCCGGGCCGCGGCCGCGCTGCGCCGCCCGCTGCTCAGCGAGCTCGCCGTCGCCCGCGGCCAGCGCGCCGTCCTCGTGCACCGCACCGCACGCAGCGGCCTGCGGGTCGCCGCGGGGATGGACCACGTGGTCGACGTCCCCGACACCGCCACCGAGGACATCGAGTCGGGGGAGGACCTCGCCCGCTTCACCCTGGCCGCCCGGCTGCCCCAGCGCCGCGGGCTGAAGCTGGTCAAGTACCTGGCCTACGGCTGGTCCTCGCGCCGGTCGGCGCCGGCGCTGCGCGACCAGGTGGAAGGCGCCCTGGCCACGGCCAAGCTGGCCGGGTTCGAGCGGCTGGTCAGCGAGCAGAAGTCGGTCCTCGACGAGTTCTGGGCCCAGGCCGACGTCGAGCTCGAGGGGGACGACGAGCTGCAGCAGGCCGTCCGCGTCGGGCTCTTCCACGTGCTGCAGGCCGGCCTGCGCGCCGAGCGGCAGCCGATCCCGGCGAAGGGGCTGACCGGCCCCGGCTACGACGGGCACACCTTCTGGGACACCGAGACCTACGTGCTCCCGGTGCTCACCTACACCGCCCCGCACGCGGCGCGCGACGCCCTGCGCTGGCGGCACTCCACCCTCGACCTCGCCAAGGACCGGGCGCGCGAGCTCGGCCGCCGCGGCGCGGCCTTCCCGTGGCGGACCATCCGCGGCGAGGAGACCTCCGGCTACTGGCCGGCCGGGACGGCGGCCTTCCACATCAACGCCGACATCGCCGACGCCGTCGTCCGGTACTGGCACGCCACCCAGGACGACGAGTTCGACCGCGACTTCGGCGCCGAGCTGCTGGTGGAGACCGCCCGGCTGTGGGCCTCGCTCGGGCACTTCGACACCGAGGACGGGTTCCGGATCGACGGGGTGACCGGGCCGGACGAGTACACGGCCGTGGTGGACAACAACGTCTACACCAACCTCATGGCGCAGCGGAACCTGCGCGAGGCGGCCAGGGCGGTGGCCCGCCAGCCCGACGTCGCCGGCCGGCTGCAGGTGACCGACGACGAGGTGGCGCTGTGGGAGCGCGCCGCCCGGCTGATGCGGGTGCCGTTCGACGCGCGGCTGGGCGTGCACATGCAGTCGGAGAACTTCACCCACCACGAGGAGTGGGACTTCGAGGCGACGCCGCCGTCGTGCTACCCGCTGCTGCTGCACTACCCGTACTTCGAGATCTACCGCAAGCAGGTGATCAAGCAGGCCGACCTGGTGATGGCGCTGCACCTGCGCGGGGACGCCTTCACCCAGGAGGAGAAGGCCGCCGACTTCGCCTACTACGAGGCCCGGACGGTGCGCGACTCCTCGCTGTCGGCGGCGCAGCAGGCGGTCGTCGCCGCCGAGACCGGTCACCTGGAGCTGGCCTACGACTACTGGGCCGAGGCCACCCTCACCGACGTGCAGAACCTGCACGGGAACTCCGGCCACGGCCTGCACATCGCCTCGATGGCCGGCGGCTGGACCGTCGCCGTCGCCGGGTTCGGGGGGATGCGCGACCACGACGGGCGGCTGCTCTTCGCTCCCCGCCTGCCGCCGCGGCTGAGCCGGCTGCGGTTCCGCGTGGTCTACCAGGGGCGGATCCTCGAGGTGGAGATCGGCCGCGAGCAGGCCACCTACCGGCTGGTCGAGGGCGAGCCGCTCGACGTCCACCACCACGGCCGGCGGATCACGGTGGGGGAGCGGGACCAGACCCTCGACATCCCGCCGGCCCCGAAGGTGGAGCCGGTGCGCCAGCCGCACGGCGCGGCCCCCCGCCGCCGCGCCCGCGCCTGAGCGGCCCCGTCCAGAGGCTCGTCCCGAGCCTGCGAGGGGTGAGGAGGACGGAATCCTTCACCACGTCACCAGCCAGGAGCCGCCGAGCGCCAGGCAGCCCAGGTCGACGGCGAGCATGACGCCGACCCACACCAGCGCGGGCACGCCGGTGAGGCGGGCCAGCTGGTCGGCGTCGGAGTCGCGGGCGGCCCGGCGGCGCCGGGCCCGCTGCAGCTCGACGACCGCCTTGGGCGCGGCCAGCAGCAGGAACCAGGTCAGGCCCGCGGCGAACAGCGCCTGACCGGAGGGCGGCAGCCACCAGGTGGCCGCGAAGACGACGGCGCTGGTGGCCAGGACCGACCACAGCCCGAACCAGTTGCGGATCTGCACGAGCAGCAGCGCGAGCAGGGCGAGCAGCGCCCAGAGCAGTCCCACCGCGTGCCCGGCGGCGTACAGGGCGGCCGCGCCCAGGCCGAACAGGGCCGGGCCGGTGTAGCCGGCCGCGCAGGTCAGGACCATGCCGGGGCCGGTGGGCCGCCCCGCGGACACGGTGAGCCCGGAGGTGTCCGAGTGCAGCCGGATGCCGGCCAGCCGACGGCCGGCCGCGAGCGCCACCAGCCCGTGCGCGCCCTCGTGGGCGATCGTGACCACGTTGCGCGCCGGGCGCCACAGCGCCGGGACGAGGACGACGAGCAGCGCGGCCGCCGCCGCGGCGAGCAGCCACTCCCGCGGCGGGGCGTCGACCGGGGTGGTGACCCGCGCCCAGAACCGGCCGAGGACGTCCACGGTCGGCTCCCTCCCGGTCGGGTCGGCGGGGACCCAGCCTCGCAGACGGACCTGGGAGCCGGCTGGCAGCACGACCGTTATCCCCAACAACTCCGCCGTCTCGGCGACGAGACGTACGACCGCGACGACGAGCGGGGTCCCCGGCCGGCGAGAACCGCGCTCGTACCCTCGGTCGGGGCGGCCGTCCGGGGGTCGCCGGAGCGGGGGCGGCGTGTCGGGGGCGAGCAGTGGCGGCGAGGTGTCGCGGCGGTCGTTCCTGGCCGCGCTGTCGGCCGGCGCCGGCGTCCTGCTCGTGGGGTGCGGCTCCTCCGGCTCGGGTCCGGGCGGTGCGACGACCGGCTCCGCCGCGCCGCGCACGCCCGGGTACGGGCCGCTGGTCGACGACCCGCAGGGCCTGCTGTCGCTGCCCGACGGCTTCCGGTACCGCGTGCTGGCCCGGCAGGGGGAGACCCGGCTCGACAGCGGCGAGCCCGCCCCCTCGGACCCCGACGGCGCCGCGGCGTTCGCCCGCGACGGCGGCGGCAGCGTGCTGGTGCTCAACCACGAGATCAGCGGCGACGAGCCGTTCCGCGTCCCGCACTCCGAGGGGCTGGTCTACGACCCGGCCGCGCACGGCGGCACGACGACCCTCACCGTCGGCCCGGACGGCGAGGTCCTGGGCCACGCGGTGAGCCTGGCCGGCACGCTGAACAACTGCGCCGGCGGCCGGACGCCGTGGGAGACCTGGCTGACCTGCGAGGAGACCGAGGAGGTGCGGGACCGGCCGCACGGCTACGTCTTCGAGGTCGACCCGCACGACCCGGCGGCCAACCGCGACCCGCAGCCGGTCCGGGCACTGGGGCGCTTCGCCCACGAGGCCGTCGCCGTCGACCCCGACGAAGACGCCGTGTACCTGACCGAGGACGCCATGGAGCCGAACGGGTCGCTGTACCGCTGGCGCGCCCCGGACGCCGCCCGGCCGCTGGGACGCGGCTCGCTGCGGGCGCTGGCCGCCGACGCGGGCACCCTGGAGGCGCTGCGCGCCACGACGTCCGACGGCCGGCACGTGCCCGACCTCTCCGCCGCCACCGAGCCCGGCACCACCTACCGCGTGGAGTGGGTGCCGGTGCCCGACCGGGACGCGACGACCACCCCGGTGCGCCGCCAGCTGCCCGACGACCGCATCACCCGCGCCCGCAAGCTCGAGGGCGCGTGGTGGGGCGACGGCGGCGCGTACGTCGTCTCCTCCTACGCGCGGGCCGACGACGGCAGCGCGGTCGAGCACGACGGCCAGGTCTGGTTCCTCGACCCGCGGGCCGGCACCCTGACCCTGCGGCTGCGCTTCGGCGTCGCGGCCGACCCGGACGCCCCGGGGGAGGGGCCGGACAACATCACCGTGTCCCCGCACGGCGGGGTCATCGTGGCCGAGGACGGCCTGGGCGCCGTCCACCTGCTCGGCGCCACCGACGACGGCGAGACCTACCCCCTGGCCCGCTGCGACGTCGGCGACGAGGCGGCGGAGTTCTGCGGGCCGGTGTTCTCCGCCGACGGCCGGGACCTGTTCGCCAGCCTGCAGGGCCCCGGGTGCACCTTCCTCGTGCAGGGACCGTTCGACGCGCTCGCCCGGGGCGGCGGTCCGGCCGGATAGTCGGTCGACGCGCGTCGCCGGCCGCGCCACCCTGGCCGCGTGGAGCTCGTCGGCACCCTGCCCGCCTTCCTCGCCGCGGTGCTGCTCATCGCCGCCTCGCCGGGACCGGCGATGGCGCTGGTCGTGCGGCGGGCCGCGCTGCGCGGGCTGCCCGGTGCGGTGCCCACCGTGCTGGGCGTCGAGGCGGGCCTCTTCCTGTGGGCGCTGCTGGCCGGCGCCGGGCTCGCCGCCCTCGTCGCCGCCTCCGAGGTGGCCTACCTGGTGCTGCGGGTCGCCGGGGCGTGCGTCCTGCTGTACCTCGGCGGCCGGGCGCTGCTGGGGGTGTGGCGCGAGCGCCGAGCCGGGGTGCCCGCCGACCCGCCGGTGGTCGCCGCGCCGACGGGGCGGGGCTGGTGGACGGCGTTCGGCGAGGGCGTCGTCGTCCAGCTGGCCAACCCCAAGCTCGCCGTCTTCATGGTGGCGTTCTACCCGCAGTTCGTGCCGGCCTCGGGCTCGCCGTTCGCGGCGACGGTCGTGCTGGCGAGCCTGCAGGTCGTCGTGGAGACGTTGCTCTACCTGGGGCTGGCCGCCGGGGTCGCGCGGGCGGGGGAGTGGTTCCGCCGGCCGCGGGTCCGGCGCCGGCTGGAGGTGGCGAGCGGCACCGTGCTGGTGGCGCTCGGCCTGCGGGTGGCCGCCGCCGGCCGCTGACTCACCGGCGCCAGTGCGGGTCGCGGCCGGACAGCCGCAGCGCCCGCTCGAGCGGGGGCGTGTCGTCGTCGGCGGGCAGCGGCGCGGCGAAGCCGTCGTACTGCCGCATCATCTCCGCGCACTGCTCGACGGCCGCGAGCACGCTGCGGGCGGTGGCCTCGCCGACCTCGATCGACTGCCCGGTCGCGGCGGCGACGTCCCAGCCGTGCAGCACGATCTCCGCCAGGTTCATGGCGGCGACCGCCTCGACCGGCATGGTCGTCCCCCCACCGAGGTCGACCTCGCCGCGCCAGGCGGCGGGGTCGCGCCAGGCGGCCAGGGCCCGGTCCAGCTGCTCGGCGTAGCGCTGCGGCCAGTCCGGCTCCGCGGCGAAGTCGCGGCCGACGAGCTCCTCGGGCAGCTCCCTGCCGAGGGCCCGGTGCTCGAGGCCGTGGCCGGTGTAGAGCACCCAGTGGTCGACCAGGGTGCGCAGGTCCCAGCCGGTGGCGGGGGTGGGGGAGTCCAGGGGCGTCCCGGCCGCGCCGCGGGCGACGGCGGCGGCTGCGCGGGCGGCGTCGGCGAGGTCGGCGTACAGGGGTGGCAGGGTCGGCTGCTCGGCAGGGGCGGTGCTCATGGCCCCATGCTCGGCGCCGTGCCCTGCGGGGTCTTGGAGAAAGACGACGCAGTCGCGGCCTCCCGCGCGTAGCGCCCGGGCGGTGTGCCGACGGCGGCGGTGAAGTCGCGCACCAGGTGGGCCTGGTCGGCGTAGCCGAGGTCCGCGGCGACGGCGGCCCAGTCCACGTCCCCGGTCAGCGCCCGCTCGGCGACCTCGCGCAGCCGCGCCATCCGGATCACCTGCTTGACCGGCAGGCCCACCGCGTCGGCGAAGGCGCGCTGCAGCCACCGCACCGACCGGCCGCAGCGGTCGGCGAGCTGGTCGACCCGGGTGAGCTCCCGGTCGCGCTCGACCAGGTCGACCGCCGCGTAGAGCTCCGCCTGCTCCGGCGTCTGCCGCCGGGGGAGGGTCCGCAGCCAGTCCTCGACCACGGGGCGGGCGGTGGCGAGGTCGGGGGACTCCCGCACCCGGCGGACGAGGTCGTCGTCCAGCGCGACCAGGTCGCGGGCGGGCAGCACCCGGTCCCGCAGGTGGGACACCGGCCGCTCGACCAGTGACCGGAAGGCCGCCGGGCGGAAGCGCACGGCGCACACGGCGGCGCGGCCGGTCAGCTCCCGGCGGTAGGTGCCCGAGACGGGTCCGGTCACCCAGGTGCCGTCGGGTTCGAAGGAGACGTTGACCGCGGGATAGGAGAGCACCAGCGACTCGTGCCGCTGCCCGGGCGGGAGGTCCCACGCCACCCGCCAGTGGACGGCGGCGAGGTCGGCCAGGTCGTCCGACGGCGGCAGCCGGTCGAGGGTGAAGACCTCCGGCACGGCGGAGGGCCGGAGGATGCCGCGCGTCCCGTCGGCGGTCACGCCCGGACGATACGGCGCTGCGCGTCCGCTCAGGTCGACGTCGTCAGGTTCACCGCGTTGCCGTCGGGGTCGCGGACGTGGGCCACCCGCTGACCCCACGGCATGTCGTTCGGCGGGCCCTGCGTCGCGCCGCCGAGCTGCTCCACCCGTGCCAGCGCGGCGTCGACGTCGGGCACCTCGATGCTCAGCAGCACCCGCCCGGGCTCGACCGGGGCGTCGGCCTCGGCGACCACCCCGAGGTCGGCGTCGCCGATGCGCAGCCCCTGGTAGAACACCGGGCCCTCCGGCGGCTGGCGGTCGGTGACCTCGGCGCCGGCGACCCCGGCGTAGAAGCGCACCAGGCGGTCGAGGTCGGCGGTCAGCAGGATCGGCTGGACGGTGCTGGGCACGGCGGTCCTCCACGGGTCGGGTGTCCGGAGTCCTGACCGTCTGCGGGGTCGGGACTCATCGGCCGGGACGGCGCTCCGCGCAGGACGGCCGGCGCCGCCACGACGGCGAGCCCGCCGGCGACCGCCCAGGCCGGGCGCGGCCCCGCGGCGGTGGCGACCAGCAGGACCAGGGCGGTGCCGACGGCGGTGCCCAGTTGAGCGGCGGTGTTGAGCAACCCCGAGGCGGTGCCGGCCAGGTGCTCGGGCACCGCGATCCCCATGTCGTTCGCCGCCACGGAGGCGACCCCGAGGCCGAGGCCGCAGAGTCCGGCCGCCACGCCGATGCCCGGCGCGCCGGGCACGACGACCAGCACCGCACAGGCGACGGCGACGACGGCCAGCCCGGCAGCCAGCGCAGCCGCCCACCCGAGCCGGGCCACGACCCTCGGGGCGACGGCCGACCCGACGACCACGAGCAGGCTCGCGCTCAGCAGCAGCGCACCCGAGGCCAGCGGCGAGAGCCCGAGCGGCCCCTGCAGGTGCAGCGTGGCCACGGTGAGAGCCGAGCTCGTCGTCGCGGTGTTGGCGGCCGAGCCGATGACGCCCCAGCGCAGCTGCGGGACCGCCCCGGCCCCCCGCGGCACCAGGGGGTGCTCCGCCCGGCGCTCCACGACCCGGAACACCACGCCGGCCGCGACACCGACGGCGGCGATCCCCGCGCCGACGGCCACCGTCCCGGACTCGCCGAGCAGCGCCGCGCCCGTGACGACGCCCCCGGCGGCCAGCACCAGCGCGCCGGCCGAGGCCAGGCCGATCCCGCCGGCGGGCGCCGGCAGCCGGCCGCCGTCCACTGCGGCACGGACGGCGACGAGCAGCAGGGCGGCGGCCGCGAACTGGAGCCAGAACACCGCCCGCCAGGTGACCAGCTCGGTCGCCAGCCCGCCGACGAGGAAACCCGCCGCACCTGCCACGGCCCCGGCGGCGCTCCACGCGGCCAGCGCGCGCCGCCGGACGGCAGGGCCGGGCGTGGCGGCCGTGAGCAGGCGCAGGGCCGCCGGCACCGACGCCGCCGCGGCCAGCCCCTGCAGGCCGCGCGAGGCGGCCAGCAGCTCCGGCGTCCCGGCGGCGGCTCCCAGCGCGGAGGCGGCGCCGAACACCGCCAGCGCGGCCAGCAGCACCCGCCGGTGGCCCACCCGGTCGCCCAGGCGCGCCCCGATCAGGAGCAGGCCCCCGAACGCCGTGGCGTACGCGGTGACCACGGCGGTGGCCTCCGCCGGCCCGGCCGCGAGGTCCGCGCTCATCCGGGGCAGCGCGGTGACGACCACGGTCACCCCGAGGACGTCCACGAACTGGACCAGGCACAACGTGGCGACCGTCCGCCAGGTGTTACCGGTGTCAGGGCTCATGGCGGGAACGTGCCCACCGGCACACCAGGTGATGCCGGTACAACTGGATCCGATGGCAACGAACCCGCGTCCGCTGCCGGTCCTGGGGGGCCACCTGGCGCTCGACTTCGCCAACACGGTCGACGACCCGCTGGGCCCGGCCCGGCACGACCACGTCGCCGACGCCGCCGGTCTCATCGCCTGGTCCCGGCGTCTCGGCGTGCTGGACGGGGCCCAGGCCGCCCGGCTGGACGCGGCGGCCGCCGAGCACCCCCGGGCGGCCGCCGGCACCGTGCGCCGGGCGCACCGGCTGCGCGACGCGCTGAACGACGTCTTCGGCGCCGTCGTCGACGGCGGCCCCGTCGAGGAGCCGTGGCAGCGACTGCGTCCGTTCGTCGCCGAGTCCCTCGCCGCCGCCGGGCTCGAGCCACCCGCCGGCGGCGCCGCGACCTGGCGCTGGACGCCCGGCGAGGACCTCGCCGTCGTCCTGCACCCGGTCGCCGCGGCCGCCGCCGAGCTGCTGCGCAGCCCGGACCTGGCACGGCTGAGCCGGTGCGCCCGGTGCCCCTGGCTGTTCCTGGACCGGTCCCGCAACCACAGCCGCCGGTGGTGCGACATGGGCGACTGCGGTCAGGCGCAGAAGATCGAGCGGATCCAAACCAAGCGGCGCCGGCGCGCCGGTGTCAGCCGCTCGTCAGGATGACCAGCTGCTGCGTCGCCCGGGTCATCGCGACGTAGCGGTCCACCGCACCGGGCACGCCGTCGCCGAGGCCGTCGGGGTCCACGAGGACGACGAGGTCGAACTCCAGCCCCTTGGCCAGCACCGGCGTCAGCGACCGTACCCGCGGCCGCTCGCGGGCCGGCGCCGCCCCGATGACGCAGGCGACCCCCTCGGCGTGCGCGGCCAGCCACGCGTCGAGCACCGCGTCGAGCTCGGCCACCCGCCCGTGCCGCACCGGGACGCCGCCGCGGCGGATCGACGTCGGCACGTTGGCGTCCGGCAGCACCGCCCGGATCACCGGCTCGGCCTCGGCCATGACCTCCGCCGGCGTCCGGTAGTTGACCGTCAGCGAGGCGAGCCGGACGTCCCGGAGGCCGACGCGCGCCAGCCGCTCCTCCCACGTCTCAGCGAAGCCGCGCCGCGCCTGCGCCCGGTCGCCGACGACGGTCAGGCTGCCCGACGGGCAGCGGCGCAGGAGCATCGACCACTCCGCGTCGGTCAGCTCCTGCGCCTCGTCCACCACGACGTGCGCGAACGGCCCGGCGAGCCGGTCGGGCCGGGTAGCGGGCAGCGCGGCCTGGTCGACCAGGGCGTCGCGCAGGTCGGCGTGGCGCAGGCTGGTCATCAGCAGCAGCTCGGAGTCGTCCGCGGCGATCAGCTCGTCGATGACCTGGGACAGGCGCGCCACCTCGGCCGCCACGGTCGCTGCCTGCTGCTGCCGTCGCCGCGCCGCCCCGGGGTCGCCGACTCGCAGCCGGGCGGCGTCCAGCAGGGGCAGGTCCGACACCGTCCACGCCGTGGCGTCGGCGCGCTGCAGCCGCCGCACCTGGTCGGCGGTGAGGCCCGGCGCGCACCGGCGCAGGTAGGCCGGGACCGTCCAGAGGTCGCCCAGCACGTCGGCCGCGTCGAGCAGCGGCCAGGCCCGCTCGAGGGTCTCCCGCAGCTCGCGGTCGCGTCCCACCACGGCGCGGACCTGCCCGGGCTCGACGTCGGCGTCGGCGTCCACCACGAGGTCCACCACGACGTCGAGCAGCGCGTCCCACACCTGCTCGCGGGCCTCGTCGTGCGGGGCGCCGGGCCCCGGGGCCGCGAACGCCTCGGCCCAGTCGTCGGCGGTGATCCGGACGTCGGCCCACGGCGTCGGCACGGTCGTGCCGCGGGCGGGCGGCTCCTCGTGGAAGCGGACGGCGGCCTCCACGGCGTCGACGAGGTGGAGCGACGCCTTGAGCGCCGCGGCCTCGGCGTCGTCCTCCGGGGGCGCCGTCGCGCCGCCGGGGACCAGGTCGCGCAGGGTGCAGGTCCGCACTCCCTCCTCGCCCAGGCCGGGCAGCACGTCGGCGACGTAGGCCAGGTAGGGCTCGTGCGGGCCGACGAAGAGCACGCCGCCGCGCGAGGCCAGCGAGGGCTCGGAGTACAGCAGGTAGGCCGCACGGTGCAGGGCGACCACGGTCTTGCCGGTGCCGGGGCCGCCGTCGACGACCAGCGCGCCGCTGGAGCCGGCGCGGATGATGGCGTCCTGGTCGGCCTGGATGGTGCCGAGGACGTCGCGCATCCGCTCCGACCGGTTCGTCCCCAGGCCGGCGATGAACGCGGACTGGTCGTCGAGCGCCGCGTGCCCCTCGAGCCCGTCGGGGGTGAACACCTCGTCCCAGTAGTCGGTGACCCGGCCGCGCGTCCAGCGGTACCGGCGGCGGCTGGCCAGGCCCATGGGGTTCGCGTGGGTCGCGCCGAAGAACGGCTCGGCGGCGGGGGAGCGCCAGTCCACCAGCAGCCGGGAGCCCGCGTCGTCGGTCAGCCCCAGCCGGCCCACGTAGACCGGGTCCCCGCCGTCGGCGCCCACCATCCGGCCCAGGCACAGGTCCGGGCCGAAGCGACGCAGGGTGCGCAGCCGCGCGGTCAGCCGGTGCACCTCGAGGTCGCGCTCGAGCGCGGCCTGGCCGTGCCGGCCGGTGGCCCGCCGCTCCGCGTCGAGCCGGTCGGACAGCTGGGCGACGGTCTGCCGGAGGCTCTCGGCGACGGCCGCCAGGTGCCGCTCGTCCGCGGCGACCAGGGCCGGGTCGGCCTTGGGGGAGAGGTGGCCGGGGAGGTCGAACACGCTGCTGGTGCCGGTGGTCACGGGAGCGGCTCCGGGGTCCGGGTGGCGGAGGGGGCGGGCTGCGGGGAGGGGGACGCCGTGTCGCGCAGGCCGGCGAGGGCGACCAGGCCCGCGGCGGCCATGAGGGCGACGGGAAACCAGAAGGCGGCGCGGAAGGCGCCGGCCACGTCGGGCGCCAGCGCGGCGAGGTCGGCCGCCGGCAGGGCGGCGAGCGACCCCACGCCGTCGCCGGCGACCCCGGGCAGCCGGTCGGCGAGCCCGGTGGCGAGGAGGACGGAGAAGACGGCGGTGCCCGTCGCGGCCGACACCTGGGCCAGGACGGCCAGGATCGAGGTGCCCGAGGGGATGGCCGCGGGCTCGAGCGAGCGGGTGGCGACCGTCGTCGTCGGCATGATCGTGAGGCCCGCACCGATCGCGCCCACCATCGACGTGGCCACCAGCTGCCAGGGCGGGGTGCCGGCGCGCAGCTGCAGGGTCAGCGCGGCGTACGCGAGGACGGCGACGGCGATACCCGGGACGACGACGCGGACCGGCCGCAGCCGGTCGATCAGCCGCCCGGCGATCTGCACGGTGACACCGGCGGCGATCCCGACCGGGGCCAGGTACAGGCCGGCGGTCGTGGCGCTCTGGCCGCGCACCACCTGCCAGTAGAGCGGCACGAGGAGCATGGCGACGCCGAACCCGGCGCCGAAGAGGGCCAGGACGGCGGCGCCGGTGCCCGTGGCGCGGCGGCCCAGCAGGCGGACGTCGAGCAGCGGGTCGGGGACCCGCAGCGCGTGCCGCACGAACGCGGCCGCGAGGACCAGTCCGGCGCCCATGGTCAGCACCACTTCCGGCGTGACGAAACTACGGTCGGCGAGCGAGGCGCCGAGGACCAGGAGGGCGGTGGCCGGCGGGAGGAGCGCGAGCCCGCGGACGTCCAGCCGCGGGCTCGCGCCGGCCGGTGGCCGCGGCAGGTTGCGCAGACCGGCGGCGAGGCAGAGGGCACCCAGCGGCAGGTTGACGAGGAACATCCAGCGCCACGAGAGGCTGTCCAGCAGCCAGCCGCCGAGGACCGGGCCCAGCACCGGGCCGACGAGCACCGGGAGGCCCATCAGCGCCATGAGCCGGCCGCGCCGGTCGGCCGGCGCGGCCGTGAGGACCAGTGTCAGGGCCGCCGGGTGCACGAAGCCGCCGGCGAGGCCCTGCAGCACCCGCGAGGCGATGAGGCTCTCCACGTCCCAGGACGCGGCGACCAGCGCCGAGCCGAGGGTGAACAGCGCAATGGCGCCGAGGAACACCCGGCGGGCGCCGAAGCGGCCGATGGCCCAGGCAGCCGCCGGGATGACCGCGGCGAGGCCGAGGGCGTAGCCGGTGGTCACCCACTGGATCACCGGCAGCGAGGCACCGGTCTCCGCGGAGAGCTGGGTGATCGCGACGGCCACGATGGTCATGTCGATGGGGATCACCACGGTGCCGACCACCACGGTGAGGACGACGGTCAGGGGACTGGGGCGGGCGTGCGGCAAGGTCGCGCTTCTTCCGGGATGCGAGGGTGGGAGCCGGGCCGTCGGAGTCGGGGACCGCGGTGTTTCCGCAGGTCAGCGGCTCGGCCGGGCGAGTGTGCGGCACGGACCGGGTCTTGCCGCAAGCCCCCCGGTGCGCTATACGTTGAAGTGGGAGGAGACGAGGTCGTCGCTCCGCCGTCCGTGAGCACGCCGGACGCATCCCACCAGCGATCCAGCCAGGCGCCCGCAGCGGCGTGCACCCGAGGCCGTGCTGGTGCGTCACGGCCGACAGGCCGCCTGCGCCGCCGTGGCTCCGGCTGTCGCCGGTCCCGTGACGTCGTGGGCCCGGGTGGAGTTCCGTCGTCGTTGCTCGGTCGGTGCCCACCGAGGCAGGGCAGTGGCGGAGGATCGGCGGGCGTCGGGTGTCAGGCGCGGAGCGGTCGACTAGTTGACATAATGTGAATTATCGGCGCCGGAGATCGGCGCGGGTCGACGGGTGAGGTGATCGCTGGAGTGTCCAGGTCCTGGGACGTCCAGGTCCTGCGACGCGTGTCCACGGACGACCATCCGACGCGGACGTCGTGCCCGCGCCCGCGCCGCGACCCGTCACCCGTCGTCCCGCACCTGCGACGTCCGGCCCGTGGCTCCCGGGCGCCGGCTCGGCGTCCCGGTCGCGCCGGCGGCCGGCGCCTGCCGACCGGTCCCGACGGGCCGGCGACTCCCCTCGGGTCGATCTTGTTCGACCGGCCACCCGTCCGGCCTGCCGATGGCCGCATCTCCGGTGACCCACGTCGACCGACGGCGTCCTCGCGCGTCCCGCCCGCCTCGATGACCGCTTCCCCACCACCCAGGGACACCACCCCAGTAACGTCACTGTGACGCAATAACGGCGGTCCGCCGGGCCCCGACGCGCGGCCCGACGGTGATCTCTCTAGGGTCGGGGGCATGCACCTCCGTCGTCCCGTCGCCGCCGTCCTGACCGCCCTCGCGCTGTTCGGTGGCAGCGCCACGCTGACCGCCTGCGGTGACCCCTCGGGCTCGGACACCAACCGCAACGACGGGACGACCGACGACGAGGTCAACAACGACCCGGGCCCCGGCCCGAACTACTCCGACCCCGAGCGCGAGGTCGAGGAGGGCGAGGACAACCAGGACCCGGACTGACCGGCGACGGCCCTGCCGGGTCAGCCGGCGCGCTCGGAGACCCAGAGCCGGTCGAGCCGGCCGGTCGACCGCACGAGCTCGGCGATGGACCGCTCGAGCTCGGCCTTGGTCGGGCGCTCGCCGAGCAGGGTCTGCACGTCCTCCAGGGCGCAGCGCAGCTGGTACAGCCGGTCCTGCAGGCCGTCGAGCTCGGCGCGGGTCACGAGGACCACGTCACCGGACAGACCCGCCTTGGCGGTGGCGTTGCGCTGCTCGTAGGCGCGCTGCCGGCAGGCCTGGCCGCAGTACAGCCGCGGACGACCGACCGACCCCTGCTGCGGCAGCACCCGGCGGCACCACCCGCACCGACGCTGCGCCGCGCTCCCCCGATCGTCGTCCGCCTCCCGGTCGTCCCCCCGGTGGTCGCCCTCGAGCGCGACGACGGACCCCTGCTGCTCTGCCACGGGAGGCACCGTAGACGCCGCCACCGACAGGTCCGGGCGAACACGCCCGACACCCTGCAGCCGACGTGTCGCACGCCATCGGCGTGCCCCGCGAGGGCCTGACCAGCGTGTCGGCGCGTCGCACTAGCGTGTCGGGCGTGTCCCCGGCCCGCTTCGCGTACCTCGACGCGCCGACCCCGCTGGCGATGGCGCACCGGGGCGGGGCGATCGAGCACGTGGAGAACACGATGCCGGCCTTCCAGGCCTGCGTGGACATGGGCTACCGCTACCTGGAGACCGACGTCCAGGTGACCGCCGACGGCGTCCCGGTCGTCTTCCACGACCCGACGCTGGACCGGGTCACCGACCGCAGCGGCCGGCTGGACCAGCTGCCGTGGTCGGAGGTGTCCACCGCGCTGATCGGCGGGCGCGAACCGATCCTGCGGCTGGAGGACCTGCTGGACGCCTGGCCCGACATCCGTTTCAACCTCGACATCAAGGCCGCCGGAGTCCTCGCCCCGCTCGTGCGGCTGGTCCGCCGGATGCGCGTGACCGACCGCATCTGCCTGGGCTCCTTCTCCGACGCCCGCATCGCCGCCGCGCGGCGGTTGTTCGGCCCGACGGTGTGCACGTCGCTGGGCCCGCGCGGGGTCGCGGCCCTGCGGCTGTCGTCCTACTCCCCGCGCGCGGCCGGGCTGGTCCGCATCGAAGCCGGGTGCGCGCAGGTGCCGCTGCGGCTGGGCGGGCGCGCCCTGGTCGACGAGCGGTTCATCGCCGCGGCGCACGACCGCGGGCTGCAGGTGCACGTGTGGACCGTCGACACCGAGGAGGAGGCCGAGGCGATGCTCGACCTCGGGGTGGACGGGATCATGACCGACCGCCCGTCGATGCTGCGCGCCGTCCTGGAGAAGCGCGGGCAGTGGGTGCCGCGGTGAGCTGGCGCGACTGGCGGCCGGCCACCCCGCCCCTGCCCGACCACCTGGAGCAGGTCCTCCGGCCCGACGACCCGGACTGGTTCGCCCGCGAGCTGGCCATCGCCGCTGCGCCCCCGTGGTGGTTCTGGCGCTTCGTGCTGCGCCGGTTCTCCTGGCTGGTCGGGCTGTTCGGCCGCGTCGAGGTCACCGGCGGCATCCCCGAGGAGCTCCGCCGCGGACCCCTGCTGCTGGCCGCCAACCACATCGGCGACTTCGACCCGTTCGTCGTCGCCGTCGCGCTGCACCGCCTCGGCGTGGTCCCGCGGATCATGGCCACGGGCGGGATCCTGCGGGCCCCGGTCGCCGGTCCCCTGCTGGAGCGCACCGGCGCCATCCGCGTCGAGCGCGGCACCGAGCTGGCCCGGCACGCCGTCCGGGTCACCGAGGTGGCGCTCGTCCACGGCGGGCACGTGGTCGCCTACCCGGAGGGCCGGGTGGGGCTGGCCGCCGACGGCTGGCCCGAGCGCGGCCGCACCGGCATGGCGCGCATGGCGCTGGGCATGGGCGTCCCCGTGATCCCGGTCAGCCAGTGGGGCGCCCACGAGGTGCTGCAGTACGGCAACGACTGGGGCAAGCTGCGCACGCTGCTGCGCGCCGCCGTCCGCCGTCCCGCCCTCCGGGTGCACGTCGGCCCGCCGGTGCGGCTGGACGACCTGCGGATGGGCCGCACCGGCGACGCCAACCGCGCCCGGTACCGCATCGCCGCGGCGATCACCCGCGGGCTGGTCCCGCTGCGCGCCGACGAGCCCGACCGGCCGGCCTTCCTCGACCCGACCCGCCCGACCACCGCGGTCGCGGCGTACCCGGGCGGCGTCGTCCCGGACAGCGTCCCGTGAGCACCGTCCCGTGAGCACCGTCCCGTGAGCACCGTCCCGTGAGCACGGCCGCGGCCGCCGATCCGGCGCTGCGGCGGGAGCGGGGCGGGTGGTACTCCTACGACTGGGCGATGTCGGTCTTCAACACCTCGGTCACGACCGTCTTCCTCGGCCCGTACCTGAAGGAGATCGCCGACGAGGCCGTCGGCGAGGACGGCGACCTGCGCCTGCTCGGCCTCACCGTCCCGACCGGCAGCTGGTTCTCCTACGTGCTGTCGGCGTCGGTGCTGCTCCAGGTGCTCGTCCTGCCGCTCACCGGGGCGGTGGCCGACCGCAGCGGCCGCAAGCGGGAGCTGCTCGGCGGCTTCGCGCTGCTGGGGGCGCTGGCCACCACCGGCCTGTTCTTCGTCGCCGACGGGCGGTGGCTGCTGGGCGGCGTGCTGTTCGTCGTCGCCAACATCAGCTTCGGCGCCGCCACCGTCGTCTACTACTCCTGGCTGCCCGACCTCGCCGGCCCCGACGAGCGGGACGCCGTCTCCAGCCGTGGCTGGGCCGTCGGCTACGTCGGCGGGGCGCTGCTGCTCGCCGTCCACCTCGGGCTGTTCCTGGGCGCGGGGTCGCTCGGCCTGACCGAGGGGCAGGCGGTGCGGATCTGCCTGGCCAGCGCGGGGCTGTGGTGGGGCACCTTCGCGCTGCTCTCGGTGAGCCGGCTGCGCAACCGCCCGGTCCGGGAGGCCGGGGTCGTGCCGGGCAGCGGCTTCCGCCAGCTCGCCACGACCCTGCGCGGCATGCGCGCCTTCCCGCTGACGCTGTGGTTCCTCGGCGCCTACCTGCTGTTCAACGACGGCGTCCAGACGGTGATCTCGCTGTCGGCCACCTACGCCAGCGAGGAGCTGGACCTGGGGCAGGACGTGCTCACCGGGGCGATCCTCATGGTCCAGGTCGTGGCGGTCGCCGGTGCCCTGGGCCTGGGCCGGCTCGCCGCCCGGTACGGCGCGAAGCGGGTCGTGCTCGGCGCGCTCGTGGCCTGGATCGGGGTGCTGCTGGCCGCGTTCTGGCTGCAGGCCGGTGCCGTCGCTCAGTTCTACGCGCTGGCCGCCGTCATCGGCCTGGTCCAGGGCGGCACCCAGGCGCTGTCCCGGTCCCTGTTCAGCCAGCTCATCCCGGCCGGCAAGGAGGCCGAGTACTACGGCTTCTACGAGATCAGCGACCGCGGCACCAGCTGGCTCGGACCCCTGGCGTTCGGGCTGACCTACCAGCTCACCGGCTCCTACCGGTACGCGATCGTCAGCCTCGTGGTCTTCTTCGTGGCGGGCTTCGTGCTGCTGGCCCTCCTCCCGATGCGCCGCGCCGTCCTGGCGGCGGGCAACACACCCCCGGAGCGGTTGTGACTCCTCCCGACGACGCGGTCGCCATGACCGTGCCCGACCCCGACCGGCGCGCCCGCCAGCGGCCGACCGCCGTCCCGGCCGCCGGGAACCGCCGCAGCCACCCGGCACCGGCGCACCTGCGCTTCTTCCACGGGCCGATGGACTGCGGGAAGTCCACGCTGGCCCTGCAGGTCGACCACAACCAGGCCCGGCAGGGTCGCTCGGGGCTCCTGCTCACCCAGGGCGACCGGTCGGGACGGCCGCGGATCAGCTCGCGGGTCGGGCTCAGCCAGGACGCCGTGGAGGTCGACGCCGGCACCGACCTGCGCCTGCTGGTGCGCAGCCACTGGGCCGAGGGACGGCGGGTGGACTACCTGATCGTCGACGAGGCGCAGTTCCTCTCACCGGCGCAGGTCGACCAGCTGGCCGAGCTCGTCGACGAGTCGCACGTCGACGTCTGGGCCTTCGGCCTCACCACCGACTTCCGCACCCGGCTGTTCCCCGGCACCCAGCGGCTGCTGGAGGTCGCCGACGACGTCCAGCGGGTGCAGGTCGAGGTGCTGTGCTGGTGCGGCCTGCCCGGGCTGCTCAACGCCCGCGTCGTCGACGGCGCGATGGTCCGCCACGGCGCGACCGTCGTGGTCGCCGACACCGCGCCCACCCCGGCCCCGGGGGAGCCCACCAGCGGGCCGGCGGACGCCGACGTGCACTACCAGGTGCTGTGCCGGCGGCACCACGTGCTGGGGCAGCTCGGCCCGACCGCCGCCGGACCGGGGCAGCTCGCCCTCCCCTGATCCCCCGGGCGGGGGACGCCGGGGGGCCGCCGGGCGCCCGGATCTCCCCCCATGCGATGATGAGCGGCCGACAGAGCGGAATCTCTTCCAGAGTTCTGCCGTTGGTCCTTTCGAATCCGCCGTCCAGTGGGTATGGCCCGCTGGACGGATCGGGTCGTGACCGAGACACCACCAGCACGAGAGGACGGTGTGCCATGGGCGAGCGTTCCCTGCGGGGTAGCCGACTGGGCAGCGTGAGCTACGAGACCGAGCGGAACACCGCACCGATCGAGCGCCAGTACGTCGAGTACAAGTGCGCGTCGGGTCACCTGTTCTCGGTGCCCTTCGCCGACGACGCCGAGGTCCCCGAGACGTGGGAGTGCAAGTTCGACGGCGGCGCGGCGAAGCTGGTCGGTGGTGCCGAGCCGGCTCCCAAGAAGGTCAAGCCCCCGCGCACGCACTGGGACATGCTGCTCGAGCGTCGCTCCGTCGAGGACCTCGAGGAGGTGCTCGCCGAGCGCCTCGAGGTGCTCCGCGGGCGGCGCACCCGCGCCAGCTGAGCGCACCTGCGCACGGAGGACGGCCCCGGTGGGATCTCCCACCGGGGCCGTTCCGCGTCTGCAGTCCCTCGGTCAGCGCTGCGGCTCGTCCCGCAGGACCTCCCCCTCGATCACCAGCGGCCGGCCGTGCGCGGACGCCGTGTGCTCCGCGGGGCCGGGGACGCCCTCCGCGCGGGCGCTGCGCACGTGCACCGGACCGCGCAGGTGCACCGGCAGCCGGGAGACGAACAGCCGCCCGAGCAGCCCCCGCACCAGCGGCCGGGTGGGCGGCAGCAGGCACAGCAGCCCGACCACGT
Source organism: Blastococcus sp. SYSU D00813 (assembly GCF_054050735.1). Taxonomy (NCBI): domain Bacteria; kingdom Bacillati; phylum Actinomycetota; class Actinomycetes; order Geodermatophilales; family Geodermatophilaceae; genus Blastococcus; species Blastococcus sp. SYSU D00813. Next base: position 29,395 of record NZ_JBJGZX010000022.1, on the reverse strand, counting down.
CGCCCAGGAAGCCCGGCAGCAGCATGAGCAGCCCGCCGACGGCGACCAGGCCCGCGTCGCCCAGGGCGCGGCCGGCCGGCCGGCGCTCCTCGGCCCGCTGCCGCAGCTCCGTCAGCGCCCGAGTGCCCTGCCGGCCGAGCAGCAGCAGGCCCAGGGCGCTGGTCGCCAGGGTGAGCAGGATCGTCGCTCCCAGCCCGATCCAGTTGGCCACCAGCACGAAGACGACGACCTCGGCCAGTGCGAGCACACCGGCCGCCGTCCGCACACGACGTCCCACGACTTCCCTCCTCGGTGCGGGCCCGAGGAGGACCCGCACCCAGAGCAACGCCCGAGCGGGCCGTCTTGCTCCTGACCTCAGGTGCGGCGTGCGCGCCGGGCCCGGTGGCGGCGCAGGGACCCGGGGACGGCGACCGACGCCAGCGCCCCCACGCCCAGCGCCGTCAGCAGCCACTCGGGACCCGCGCCCAGCCGCTCGGCGAGGGTCGTGGAGTCCCTCTGGGCGACGTCCTCGACGAACGTCGCGGGCACGAACAGGTCCGAGCGGCGCACCAGCGACCCGTCGGGCGCCACCACCGCCGAGATCCCGCTGGTCGCCGCCACGACCACCGTGCGGCCGTACTCGACGGCCCGCAGCCGGCTGGCGGCCAGCTGCTGCTCGCTCTCGTCGGTGAAGCCGAAGGTCGCGTTGTTCGTCTGGACGACGAGCATCCCGGCGCCGGCCTCGACGGTGTCGTGCACCAGCCCGTCGTAGACGACCTCGAAGCAGATGACGTCGCCGATGCGGGCGCCGGCGATGTCCAGGACCCCGACCTCCTCGCCGGCGCGGAAGTCGCGGCGCACGAGGTCGACCTTGTCGGTGAAGAAGCGGAAGAACGACCGGGCCGGCACGTACTCCGCCAGCGGGACGGGGTGCCGCTTGACGTAGGTCTCCCCCGGACCGGTCTCCGGGTCCCAGACGATGCCGGTGTTGCTCAGGAACCGGCCGGGGCCCTCGACGACCGCACCGACGAGGATCGGTGCGCCGATCGCCTGCGCGGCCCGGTCGATGGCGCGTGCGGCGTCGTCGTTGGTGTAGGGGTCGATGTCGGAGCTGTTCTCGGGCCAGACGACGAGGTCCGGCTGCTGCTCCTCCCCCCGCTCCACGGCGGCGGCGAGCTCCAGGGTCTGCTGCACGTGGTTGTCGAGCACCGCGCGGCGCTGGGCGTTGAAGTCCAGGCCGGCCCGCGGCACGTTGCCCTGGATCACCGCGACGGTCTGCGTGGGGCCGCCCTCGGTCAGCGACCGGCCGGGCAGCGGCAGCCAGGCCAGCGCGCCGACCAGCGGCACCGCGAGCACGGCCACGACTGCGAGCACCCCGGCCCGCAGCGCGGCGGGCCGCTCCCCCGCGTCCCCGTGGGAGTCCCGCCAGGCCCGCGCCAGCGCCAGGACGGCGGCGGCCAGCAGCGCGCCGGTGAGGGCGACGGCGAAGCCGACCAGCGGCACCCCGCCGTAGGCGGCCAGGGCGAGGAAGGGGCCGTCGGTCTGGCTGAGCCCCAGCCGGCCCCACGGGAAGCCGCCCAGGAACCAGCGGCCGCGCAGCGCCTCGTCGGCGACCCACAGCGCCGCCGTCCACAGCGGCCAGAACCGCAGGGTCGAGGTGACCGCGGTCGCGGCGCCGAGCAGCGCGAGGTAGGTGGACTGGAAGACGGCCAGCGCCAGCCAGGGGAAGGCACCGACGTAGACGCCGGTCCACGACAGCAGCGGCGTGAAGAACGCCAGGCCGAACGCGAACCCGAGCCAGGCCCCCGAGCGGGCCCGCTGCCCTCGGACGGCCAGCGCCAGGGCCATCGGGCCGAGGACGGCGAGACCGTGCAGCGAGTAGCCGGGGAACGCCAGCAGCAGGGCCAGCCCGCCCGCCACGGCGAGAGCGGTGCGCCACGGCCACCGGCGGCGGCCGCCGCGCGGGGGCGCCGGCTCGGGACGGTCGGCGGTCGCCGGTGCGCTGGTCGCGGCTGCCGACACCGTCGCCTCCCGGGAGCTGGGCCCGGTGCTCCGGGCGGTGGTGCCGGCGGCGGGTGCCGGCCCGGACCGCGGCGGATCGCCGCGGTCCCGGGCCAGCATCCCACTCCGCGCCCGGCGGCCGGTCCGCGATCGGTCGGTCGCGGCGCCGGAGCCGCCGTCCGGGTGCGCCTCGGCGGGGCCGGCAGGACGGCGGCGCACCCCCAGTCCGTCCCGGCCGGCCGCGGGGTGCGGTCGCCGGGGCGTTGTCCGGGGTCGTGCGGGCCGTGCCGGTCCTCGCCGGGGAGCCGCTGCGCGCTCCCCTCCCGGCCCGGCGTCCCCTCCGCGGCCCGGCTGGCGCGGGCAGGACCCGCGCGGCCGGGAGGGGCGCGCACCGACCGGGAGGAGCACGCGACGGTGCCCCGGGACGGAACTGCAGCGACTGTAGGAACCGCGGCCGGGTCCGCGGGCGGCTGCGGGCGACCTGTGCCGGACCGTGACGCGATCGTTACCGCGGCTGTGCCGCCCCGGCCGGCTCGCCCGCGACGAGGAGCTCCCGGCACTCCGGGCGGGCGCGGTCGGCCAGCACCGCCGACAGCGTCCGGTCGGTGGCCCACAGCGCCAGGTCGGCGGGCGCGCCGGCGCCCAGCGGCCCGGCGCCGTGCTCACCGCGGGCGGCGTACCAGCCGCCGTGCGTGGCCGCGTCGAAGGCGTCGAAGGGGCGCAGGCCCGAGCCGGGCGTGTGGTGGTCGACCGCCGCGTGCACGCCGCCCCAGGGGTCCATCGGCGTGACCGGGGCGTCGCTGCCGAGGGCGAGCACGACGCCGGCGTCGGCGAGGTCGGCGAACGGGTTGCACGCCAGGGCCCGCTCGGTGCCCAGCCGCTCGGCGTACATGCCCGCGGTCCCGCCCCAGGCGGCGTCGAAGGCCGGCTGCACGCTGGCCACGACGTCCCACGCGCGCATCCGCCCGGCGATCCCGGGTCCGACCATCTCCACGTGCTCGAGGCGGTGCCGGCAGGCGCGGACGGCGGCGACCCCGAGCTCCTCGACGACCGCGCCGATCGCGTCGAGCACCTGGCCGACCGCGGCGTCGCCGATGCAGTGGAAGCCGGCCTGGACACCGGCCAGCGTGCACGCCCGCACGTGCTCGACCAGCGACGCCGTCTCGAACCGGAGGGCCCCGGCGGTGTCGGGCCGGTCGGTGTAGGGGGCGCCGAGCGCGGCGGTGTGCGAGCCCAGCGCGCCGTCGCAGAAGAGGTCGCCCCCGGCGCCGGTCAGGCCCAGCTCGCGGACCAGGTCCAGGCCGCCGCGCTCGGAGAGCTCGCCCCAGTAGCCCAGCACCCGGGGACCGGGCGCCTCGGCGGCGAGTCCGAGCAGGCCGGCGAGGTCGTCGGCGCCGGACACCTCGGGCCCGGCCATCTCGTGCAGGCTGCCGATGCCCAGCGCCGCGGCGGCCGCCAGCGTCGCCTGCTGGGCGACCCGGCGCTGCGCCGCCGGCACGGCCCCGTAGGCGGCCTGCCGCGCGGCGTGGTGGGCGTCGAGCCGGAGCCGCCCGTCGGCGCCGAAGCCAGGCAGCTCGGCGATGCCGGGCACCAGGTCGAGCAGCGCGGTCGAGACCGTGGCCGAGTGGACGTCGACGCGGGCCAGGTACACCGGCCGGTCCCCCGCGACGGCGTCGAGGTCCGCGCGGGTCAGGCCCCGCCCCTCCGGCCAGCCGGTCTCGTCCCACCCGGTGCCCAGGACGACGCCGCCGGGCGTGCGGCGCACGTGCTCGGCCACGGACGCCACGGCGTCGGCGAGGCTCGACCTCCCGTGGAGGTCGAGTCCGCTCAGCGCCAGGCCGGTCGCGGTCGCGTGCACGTGCGCGTCGACGAACGCCGGCGTGAGCAGGGCCCCCTCCCCCGCCAGCGTGCGGTCGGCCCGGGGCGCGTCCGCGGCGTCCCCCACCCAGGCGATCCGGCCGTCGACGACGTGCACGGCGCGGCCGGGGCGGTCGCCGACGGTCACGTCGGTCAGCAGCAGGCTCATGGCGACGAGCATGACCGCCCACCCCGGGTGGCCCGGCACGGCCCCTCCGGGTAGGCATCCAGGATGGTGTCGCCCGAGCCTCCCCCGGAGCCGTTGCCGTGCACCGACCGGCTCCGGGTGCGGCCGTGGACGACCCGGCGCGACGACCTGAGCCGGTTGACCGACCTCTACGGCCGCGACGAGGTGACGCGCTGGCTGGGCGGCGGGCCGTCGGTGACGCCGGTGGAGCTGGTGGAGCGCTGGCACCGGGTGAGCGAGGTCGACCCCCGCCACGGCTGCTGGGCCGTCGAGGTCTTCGACCCTCCCCGCATCGCCGGCACGGTCCTGCTCAAGCCGCTCCCCGACGGCCTCGGCGAGGTGGAGGTGGGCTGGCACCTCCACCCGGACTCCTGGGGGCACGGTTACGCCACCGAGGCCGCGCGGGCGGTGATCGGGCGGGCCTTCTGCGCCGGGGTGCCGGAGGTCTACGCCGTCGTCCGGCCCGGCAACGAGGCGTCGATGGCGGTGTGCCGCCGCCTGGGCATGGAGCCGCTCGGCCGGCTGCGGCGCTGGTACGACGTCGAGCTGGAGGCCTTCCGGCTGATGGCGCCGGCCGTCGTGGAGTGAGGCGTCAGCGCCGGCGCGCCGGCCCGCGCAGCCGGGCCAGCGGGTGGGGCCGCTTCGTCTTCTTGCGGGTGCCGGTGTAGTCGGCGACGTCGAGCCGCTTGGCCTCCTCCGGTGTCGGCGCCGTGCCGCCGAGGTGGGCCGGCTGCCACCACAGGTCGTCGGGACCGGCCGGCTGCTGCGGGTAGGTGCGCTGCGCGCGGTCGAGCAGCTCCTCCATCGCCGTGCGGGTGCGGCCGAGGAGCGCCTCCACCGTCTCCCCGGGGGCGGGGACGACCGGCTCGCCCAGCAGGACGGTGACGGCGACGCCGCGTCGCAGCTGCGGCTTGTGGTGCTTGGTGGTGATCCGCTGCCCGCCCCAGACCGCGGCCGGCACGATCGGGACGCCGGCGTCGATGGCCATCCGGGCCGCGCCGGCCTTGAGGTCCTTCACGGTGAAGCTGCTGCTGATGGTCGCCTCGGGGAAGATGCCGACCACCTCGCCGTCCTTGAGCGCCCGGACCGCCGCCTCGAAGGCGGCCGCTCCCGCGCGCCGGTCGACCGGGATGTGGCCCATCGCCCGCATGAACGGTCCGGCGAACCAGTGCCCGAAGACAGAGGCCTTGGCCATGAAGCGCACCAGCCGCCGCGCCGGCAGCGCGCCGAGGCCGAGGAACGTGAAGTCGAGGTAGCTCACGTGGTTGCTGCAGATGATCGCGCCACCGGCCGCCGGCACGTGCTCGGCGCCGCGGACGTCGAACCGGAAGCGGAAGAGCCGGAAGACGACCAGCGCCAGGCGGACGACGAACCGGTAGGGCCGGTCCCGCCGGTCCGGCCGCGGCCCGTACAGGTCGGACCGGACGACGTCGGGCCAGCGAGCGGTCTGCATGCGCCGGACCCTAACCGCGCGGGCCGGACGCCGCCTGGGACCGGTCAGTCCGCTGTGGTGACCTCGATCGCGGCCCGGACGACGGCGGTCAGGTCGCCGCTGTCCCGGTGCACCCGGCGCTGCTGCTCGGCACCGGTGCCGCGGTCCAGGATGGTGGCCACCCCGGCGGAGACCCGCTCCTCGTCGCCGGCGTCGGACAGGGCAGGGCGCACGTGCTCGAGCAGCGCGGCGACGACGTCGGCCGCCGGCGCGGGCCGCCCGTCGATCGGCGACACCAGTTCCCCGCCCAGGCCCGAGCGGGCGGCCCGCCACCCCGCCACGCGGACCACCTCACTGCGGACGTCGGGCGCCGGGACACCCGCGCGCCACTCGCGCGCCGCGGTCTCCACGAGGCCGCGGACCAGGCCTGCGTGGGTGACCGCGTCCTCCACGTGGAGCGCGACGTCGGCGATGCGGACCTCGACGGTGGGCCACCGCTCCGACAGCCGGGCGTCGAAGTACACCATCCCGGTGTCGACGATCGTCCGGGTCGCGACGAGCTCGGCGACCACCCGGGCGTAGTCGGCGGCGTCGGCGAACAGCTCGGTCGGCCCGGACGACGGCCACCGGTTCCACGACTGCGACCGGAAGCTGGCGTAGCCGCTGTCCCGGCCCAGCCAGTACGGCGAGTTGCTGGTCAGCGCGGTCAGCACCGGCAGCCAGACGCGGATCCGGTTGAGGACGGCAACGCCCTCCTCCTCGTCGCCCACCGAGACGTGCACGTGGCAGCCGCAGGTGAGCTGCTCGAGCGCGGTCAGGCCGAAGGTCTGGGTCATGTCGGCGTACCGCTCCCCCGGCGTCGTCACCGGCTCGACGCGCACCGGCGAGCTGGCCAGCGCCGCCACCCGGGCGCCGACCGCCCGGGCCGCGGCGTCCGCCCGGCCCCGCCAGTGCCGCAGCTCCGCGGTGACCTCGGCCAGGTCGGTGCACACCCGGGTGCCGAGCTCGATCTGCTGGGCCTTGAGCTCCGGGACCAGGTGACCGACCGGGTCCCCGCCGCCGTCGTCCCCTCCCCCGCCGTGGTCCCGGGTCTCGCGGTCGTGCTCGCCGACCGTCTCCGCCTCGCCCCACCGCGCGGCGGCCTCCAGGGCCTCGGGCCCCAGCGGGACCGGGACCCCGGACGGGTCCACGACCAGCAGTTCCTCCTCGACGCCCAGGGTCCGCACGGGCGCATCGTCCCCACCCGCAGCCCCCGGCATGCGGAGGTCGCCCGATCGGTGCTCCGGCGCCGGAGGCGCCGTGGGTGTCAACGGCGATCCGCGACGACGAAATCGTGCCCGTTTGTTGGGGATAACGGTAGACTTCCGCCATGGCACGTGAGTGGCAGCTCCCCCTGCCCGCGATGCCGGCGCCTCCGCCCGAGCGGGCGTGGCGGCGGCTGACGGCGCCCGAGGGCTACGAACCGCAGTGGCGGAGGCTGGTCGACGCCGCCCTGGAACTGGGGCTGGGCCCCGACGACCTGGCCGAGGACGGCCTCGAACCGGTGGCCGTGGCGCGCGGCTGGCGCCCGGCGACCGTGACGCTCTACAGCAAGGTCGCCCGCTACGGCGGCGTCGCGCTGCCGGTCCCGAAGACGCCGGAGCCCGACCCCGAGACGCTCGACCTGCGGCCGCTGACCGAGATCCGCAGCGAGGACCCCGAGCACCTGCGTGCGGTGACCTGGTGCGCGCTGGCCCTGGGCTGGCCGGCCGCCGTGGGCCAGTTCCGGTCGCTGCGCCGCGAGCAGGTGCACCCGTCGGCCGGGCGGCTGGTGGTGCGCACCGACGACGGCGAGTGGTCGGTGCCGGGCGCCACGACGGCGTGGCACGCCTGGGAGACCGTGCGCGGCCGCTTCCCGGCGCTGGCCTCGAGCCCGTGGGTGCTGCCGGCGCTGCGCCGCGGCCCCGGCCTGGACTCCCGGGTCGGCGGGCGGCTGTCCAACCAGGCACTGCAAGTGACCTTCACCAAGCACGCCGTCGGCACCGGGCACCACCTGCGGGCCACGGCCGGGCCCCGGCGCCGCGAGCGGGCCGCCGCGCTGGCGGAGGCCTACCGGGAGCTCTCCTACGACTCCTACCGGCGTCTGGCGCTCGCCGCGGGCGCGCCGCCGGTCAGCAGCCGCGGTGTGGTGCGGGCGGAGCGGGCGGTCGCGCGGGAGGCCCGCCGCGCCGGCTGATCGCTCCCTCCGGCGTCAGAGCAGCGTGAGCTGTTCGGGCACCTCGTCGACCCGGGAGGTGGCCGGCGTGGACGTCGCGCCCGCCAGGGCGACGGCAGGCTCCTCCTGGCGCTCCGGCATGCTCCCGGCCGGGAAGGCCGCCTCGTCGTCGCCCGGGACGCCGACGCCGCGCGCCTCTCCCCCGGCCTGCCGGTCCAGCCCGTGCGCCGCCAGCAGCGGCGCGACCCGGCCGGCCAGCCACTGCCGGTACTCGGCCGGCACGTAGGCGCCGCGGCCGTACAGCTGCCGGTAGCGCGGCACCAGCTGCGGGTGCTCCCGCGCCAGCCAGGCGGTGAACCACTCGCGGGCGCCGGGGCGCAGGTGCAGCGGCACCACGGTCACGCCGGTCGCGCCCGCCGCGGCGATGGCGCCGATCGCGGCGTCGAGGTCGGCGAGGCGGTCGGTGAGACCGGGCAGCACCGGGGCGAGGAAGACCCCGCAGGGCAGGCCGGCGTCGGTCAGCGCCCGGACGAGGTCGAGCCGGGCCCGCGGCGAGGGCACACCGGGCTCGAGGGCGGCGTGCAGCTCCTCGTCCCAGATCGCCATCGAGACGCCCAGGCCGACCGGCACCTCGCGCGCGGCCGCCGCGAGCAGCGGGAGGTCGCGGCGCAGCAGCGTGCCCTTGGTGAGGATCGAGAACGGCGTGCCGGAGCCGGCCAGGGCGCCGATCACCCCGGGCATCAGCCGGTAGCGGCCCTCGGCGCGCTGGTAGGGGTCGGTGTTGGTGCCCAGCGCCACGTGCTCCCGCTTCCACGAGGGCCGGGCGAGCTCCCTGCGCAGCACGTCGACGAGGTTGGTCTTGACGACGATCTGCGTGTCGAAGTCCCGCCCGCTGTCCATCTCCAGCCACTGGTGCGAGCCACGGGAGTAGCAGTAGACGCACTGGTGGGAGCACCCGCGGTACGGGTTGATCGTGTGCCGGAAGGGCATCGCCGAGTCGGCCGGGACGGCGTTGAGCGCCGACCTCGCCCGCACCTCGTGGAACGTCAGCCCCGGGAACTCCGGCACCTCGACGCTGCGCAGCAGCCCCCGGATCGACGGCATGCCCGGCAGGGTCGTGCCGTCGTCCAGGTCCAGCCGTTGGGCGTCCCACCGCACCCGACCATGCGAACACACGTTCGATGCGGTGTCCAGCGGGACACGGCGCCCCGAGTCCGTTGCCGTGGCCACGGTGCGGGCGCACCCTGGCACCACCAGCCACCAGCCACCAGCCACCAGCCACCTGGCGGGAGGCCTGTCATGCCCGACGACACCCCGGTCGTGTACTACCGGCCGGGCTGCCCGTACTCGGCCGCGCTGCGCGCTCGGCTCACGCTCCTCCGGATCCCGCACCGCTCGGTGCGCTTCCGCGACGACGAGGAGGGAGCGGCGGCCGTCCGTGCCCACCACGAGCGGGGCCACGAGATCTCGCCGACCGTGCTCGTCGGGGGCCAGTACCTGACCAACCCGTCGCCGCGGCAGGTCCGCGAGGCGATGGCCGCCGCCGGCTAGATCGGCGGGCGGTCCTCGAACACGGTGGAGAGCACGACCGTCGTCCGCGTGCTCACGTTCGCCAGCGTCCGGATCTCGCGCAGCAGGTGCTCGAGCGCCTCCGTCGTGGGCACGCGGACCTTGAGCACGTAGCTCTCCTCCCCCGCCACCGAGTGGCACGCCTCGATGGCGGCCAGGTGCGCGAGCTTGCCCGGCGCCTCCTCGGCCCGGGCCACGTCGATCGGGGTGATCGCCACGAAGGCGGTCAGGCCCAGGCCCAGCCCGGCCGCGTCCAGCGTCGCCTTGTACCCGGTGATCAGGCCGCGCTGCTCCAGCCGCCGCACCCGCTGGTGCACCGCCGACACCGACAGCCCCACCCGCTCGGCCAGCTCGGTGTAGCTGGCGCGGCCGTCCCGGGCGAGCGCGGCGAGCAGGGTGCGGTCGACGTCCGCGGGCGCCTCAGCCGGGGAGTCGGACGAGCTCACGGGGACCGTGGTTGACCGAGCGCACGCCGTCGGCGGTGCAGATGACGATGTCCTCGATGCGGGCGCCGCAGGTCCCGGCGAGGTAGATGCCCGGCTCGACCGAGAAGGCCATGCCCGGCACGAGTGCCAGGTCGTTGCCCTCGACGATGTAGGGCGCCTCGTGCGTGTCGAGGCCGATGCCGTGGCCGGTGCGGTGGATGAAGTGCTCACCCCAGCCGGCCTCGGCGATCACCCGGCGGGCGGTCGCGTCGACCTCCTCGGCCGCGACGCCCGGCCGGACGGCGGCGACCGCCGCCCCCTGCGCCTCCTGCAGGACGGCGTACCACTCGGCGGTGCGGGCGTCGGGCTCGCCGCCGACGACGTAGGTGCGGGTGCAGTCGGAGCGGTAGCCGGAGGCGATCACCCCGCCGATGTCGACGACGACGACGTCCCCGGCCACCACGACCCGGTCGGAGAGCTCGTGGTGCGGGCTCGCGCCGTTCGGACCGGAGCCGACGATGGTGAAGTCCACCCCGACGTGCCCCTCGGCGAGGATCGCGGCGGCGATGTCGGCGCCCACCTCGGCCTCCGTGCGTCCGACCCGGAGGAACTCGGCCATCCGGGCGTGCACCCGGTCGATCGCGGCGCCCGCGGTGACCAGCTCGGCCACCTCGGCGTCGGTCTTGACCATGCGCAGCCGGTCGAGGACGGGCGTCGCCAGCTCCAGCGCCGAGCCGGGCAGCGCCCGCTGCACGCCGAGAGCGTGCTCGGCCCAGGTCCGGGCACCCACGGCGACCCGTGCCGGCGCGGCGCCGAGCCGGCCGGCGGCCTCGCGGGCGAGCAGGGCGAAGGCGTCGTCGGTCTCGGCCCAGGCCAGGACCTCCAGCCCCAGCGCGCCGGCCGGGCTCGCGTCGACCATCGGCGCCTCGAGACGCGGCACCACGAGGAACGGCTCCCCGCGCCGCGGCACCGCCAGCGCGGTCAGCCGCTCCATGGCGTGCGCGTCGTAGCCGCTGAGGTAGCGCAGGTCCGACCCCGGTGTCACCACCAGCAGGTCCAGACCCAGTTCCTCGGCCACGTCCCGCGCGGCGTGCACCCGCCCGATCGTCACCAGTGCCCCCGTGTCGCTGCTCACGACCGGAGGATATCCGTGGGGCACGACCGATCCCGCCCGAGTTCCCGGGCCGTTACCGTGCCCGCTCGTGACGACGATGCTGCTGGACGCGGCCAGCCTGTACTTCCGGGCCTTCTACGGGGTGCCGACGAGCGTGACCTCGCCCGACGGCCGGCCGGTGAACGCGGTCCGCGGCTTCCTCGACATGACCGCCCGGCTGATCACCACCCACGGGCCCGACCGCTGGGTGGCCTGCTGGGACGACGACTGGCGTCCGGCCTTCCGGGTCGAGGCCCTGCCGTCGTACAAGGCGCACCGGCTGGCCCCGGAGGGCGGCGAGGAGGTCCCCGACGAGCTCGGCCCGCAGGTGCCGGTGCTCGTCGAGGTCCTGGCCGCGGCGGGGCTCGCGCGGGTCGGCGCGCCGGGCTACGAGGCCGACGACGTCATCGGCACCCTGGCCACCCGCGCCCGCGGGCCGGTCGACATCGTGACCGGCGACCGCGACCTCTTCCAGCTCGTCGACGACGCCCGCGGCATCCGGGTGCTCTACACCGCCCGCGGGATCATGGACATTGAGGTCGTGGACGAGGCGGCGGTGACGGCGAAGTACGGCATCCCCGGGCAGGCGTACGCGGACTTCGCCGTGCTGCGCGGCGACCCCAGCGACGGGCTGCCGGGGGTGGCCGGGATCGGCGCCAAGACCGCCGCGGCGCTGATCAGCGAGTTCGGCGACCTCGCGGGCATCCGGGCGGCCGCGGCGCGGACCGTCGTCCCGAAGGTGCCGCTGACCGCCGCGGTGCTGAAGAAGCTGCACGCCGGCGCGGACTACCTCGACGCCGCACCCGTCGTCGTGGCGGTGGCGAAGGACGTCGACCTGCCCGCTGTCGACGGCGACCTGCCGCGCCGGCCGGCCGACCCGCAGGCCCTGGCCGCGCTGGCCGAGGCGCACGGCATCGGCTCCTCGCTGCGCCGGCTCGGGGCGGCGCTGGGCTGGCCGGCCGACGCGCTCGACTGAGCGCGCCGGCCGGAGCCGCTCAGCTGTCGGCCGGGCCCCAGGTGTAGTCGCCGTCCTCGCTGGTGATCTCGATCGTGATCGACACCTCGCCCTGGCCCTCCTCGGTGCCGGTGCAGGTGTAGGTGTTGCCCACCTCGACCTCCATGTCGTCCGGGCAGCTCAGGTTGCTGAGCGTGGTCCCGTACTGGCTGGAGTACTGCTCGGTGACGGCCGACTGCACGGCGCCGGCCTCGAGCACGGTCTTGTCGAACACGAACAGCGGCAGGATGATCGCCGCCGCCACGACGACGAGGCCGAGGACGACGAGGCCGACGACCAGCCCGGTCTTCGACTTCTTCTGCGGCTGGCCGTACTGGCCCTGCCCGTACTGACCCTGGCCGTAGCCGGGCTGCCCGAACTGGCCGCCGGGCTGCTGGCCGTACTGGGGCTGCCCGTACTGCTGGCCCGGCTGCCCGTACTGACCCGGCTGACCGCCCTGCTGGCCGTACTGGGGCTGGCCGTACTGCTGACCGGGCTGCCCGTACTGTCCGGGCTGGCCGTACCCACCGGGCGCCGGCTGGCCGTACTGGGGCTGCCCGTACTGCTGGCCCGGCTGCCCGTACTGGCCCGGCTGGTTGCCACCCTGCGGTGGGTTGGTCATCGTCGCTCCCGGTCGGACGGTCTTCTGCTGCTCCGTGGCGCCCCCGGTGGGGGCGGTCCGCATTGTGCACCACAGCCGTCCCGACCACGGGCTCCCGACGCGCAGGTCACCCGCCCGCGGCGACCGCCACCACGCCGCGGCGCACGCGCGGGACCGCCGCGCGCGCGGTCGCGGCGACCGCGTCGTCGGCGGTCTTGCCGAGCTGGTCGAGCAGGTCGAGCAGCTGTCGCGCCCAGCGGACGAAGTCGCCGCCGGACAGCTCCGTGCCCGCCTGCTCGGCGCCGGCGAGCACCCGGTCGAGGTCCTGCCCGTCGGCCCAGCGGTAGGCGGCCCAGGCGAAACCGAGGTCCAGGTCGCGGGTGTGCGGCACGCCGTGGTCGGCCTCGACGTCGACCAGCCGGGCGCGGATGCGGCGCATCTCGGCGATCGCGGCGGACACCTTCCCGGCGGGGACCGCCGGCTGGGCCGGCGTGTCCCGGCGCGCCTCGAAGACCACCGTGGAGACGACGGCGGCGAGCTCCGCCGGGGTCAGGCCGCGCCAGGCGCCGGCGCGCAGGCACTCGGCGACCAGCAGGTCGGCCTCGGACCAGATGCGCGACAGCCGGCGGCCCTCCTCGGTGACGACCGGGAGGTCGTCGGTCGCCGGCACGACGGCGGTGTCGGCCGGCACCAGCGGCACGGTCTCCGGCACGAGGTAGCCCAGCTCCTCCAGCACGTCGCAGGTGCGGTCGAACTGGCGGGTCAGCGAGCCGGTGCGCTCGGCCATGCGCCGCTGCAGCGCGTCGGCCTCCGAGACGGCGCGCAGCCACCGGTCGGCGGCGCGCACCCGCTCCTCGCGGTCGGGCAGCGAGTGCACCGGGTGCGCCTTCAGCGCGCGCCGCAGGTCGTGCAGGACCGGGTCGTCGGCGGCGGCCGAGCGGTGCTTGACCCGCCGTGCGCCGAGGTCGTGCTCGACGCGGGCGTTGCGCAGCGTGGCGGCGAGGTCCCGGCGGGCGTGCGGGCTGCGGTGGTTGAAGTTCCGCGGCACGCGGACCCGGGCCAGCGGGGTCACCGGCGTCGGGAAGTCGACGGCGGCCAGCCGGCCGGCCCACTTGTCCTCGGTGACCACCAGCGGGCGCGGCTCGCCGTCCCCGCTCAGCCCGGCGTCGGGCACCCCGGGGTCCAGGACGACGGCGAGCCCCTGCCGCCGGCCCGAGGGGACCCGGATGACGTCGCCGGGCCGCAGCGCAGCCAGCGCCTCGGCGGCCTCGAGCCGGCGCTTGGCCTGGGAGTCCCGGGAGAGCTCCTTCTCCCGGTCGGAGATCTGCCGGCGCAGCCGCACGTACTCGGCGACGTCGCCGCCCTCGCTCGACATCTCCGCGGCGAACCGCTCGGCGTCGCGCTCGTGCCGCGCCGCCGACCGGGCCAGGCCGACGACCGAGCGGTCGGCCTGGAACTGCGCGAACGACGACGCCAGCAGCTCCCGGGCGCGGGCCCGGCCGAAGCTGCCGACCAGGTTGACGGCCATGTTGTAGCTGGGCCGGAACGACGAGCGCAGCGGGTAGGTGCGGGTGCTGGCCAGGCCGGCCACGACCGAGGGGTCCATGCCCGGCGCCCAGACGACGACCGCGTGCCCCTCGACGTCGATGCCGCGGCGGCCGGCGCGCCCGGTGAGCTGGGTGTACTCCCCCGGCGTCACGTCGACGTGCGCCTCGCCGTTCCACTTGACCAGCCGCTCCAGGACGACGGTGCGGGCGGGCATGTTGATGCCCAGCGCCAGGGTCTCGGTGGCGAACACGGCCTTGACCAGACCGCGGACGAAGCACTCCTCGACCGTCTCCTTGAAGGCGGGGACCAGGCCGGCGTGGTGGGCGGCGAGCCCGGCGAGCAGGCCCTCGCGCCACTCCCAGAACCCCAGCACGTGCAGGTCCTGCTCGGGCAGCGAGCCGGTGTGCTCGTCGATGATCGCGGCGATCTCCGCGCGTTCGGCCTCGTCGGTCAGCCGCAGCCCGGCCCGGAGGCACTGGTCGACGGCGGCGTCGCAGCCGTTGCGGCTGAACACGAAGGTGATGGCCGGCAACAGCCCGGCGCGGTCCAGCCGCTCGACGACCTCGGGCCGCGCCGGCGGGCGGAAGCGCGGACGGTGCTCGAAGCCCTCCCGCCGGCGGGTGCCGCCCCCTCCCCCGCCGCCCCACGTGTCCAGCCGGCGCTCGTACTCGCGCACGAAGCGGACCAGCTCGGGGTCCACGACCGAGGCGCCCCGCTCGCGGGTGGACTGGTGGCGCGGGTCCTCCCCCTGCTCGGCGGCGTGCGCGGCCGGCCGGAGGGAGAACAGGTCGAACACGCGGTTGCCGACCAGCATGTGCTGCCACAGCGGGATCGGCCGGACCTCGCTGACCACGACCCGGGTGTGGCCGCGCACGGTGACCAGCCAGTCGGCGAACTCCTCGGCGTTGCTGACCGTGGCCGACAGCGACACCAGCGTCACCGACTGCGGGAGGTGGATGATCACCTCCTCCCAGACGGCGCCGCGGAAGCGGTCGGCGAGGTAGTGCACCTCGTCCATCACCACGTAGCCCAGGCCGGTCAGCGCCGGGGACTCGGCGTAGAGCATGTTGCGCAGCACCTCGGTGGTCATGACCACCACGGGCGCGTCCCCGTTGATCGCGTTGTCGCCGGTCAGCAGCCCGACCCGGGACTCGCCGTAGCGCTCCACCAGGTCGGCGTACTTCTGGTTCGACAGGGCCTTGATCGGCGTCGTGTAGAAGGCCTTGCGGCCCTCGGTCAGCGCCTTGTGGACGGCGAACTCGCCGACGACGGTCTTGCCGGCGCCGGTCGGGGCGCAGACGAGGACGCCCGCGCCCTCGTCGAGGGCCTCGCACGCCTCCACCTGGAACGGGTCGAGGGAGAACCCGAGCTCCGCCGTGAAGTCGGCGAGGGCCGGGTGCGCGCTCCGCCGCCGGGCAGCCGCGTACCGCTCAGCGGGGCTGGACATGGCCCCCACGGTAGGCGCTCGGCGCCGGTCCCTCAGCCGGGACTGCGTACGGGGGCTCCTCCTCGGTGCTCCTCCCCCTTGCCGGCGCGCCCGGCCGCCTTCCGCGGCGACGTTGTTGGGGATAACGGTCGAGTGACCGGCCGTGGGGCAGGGCGCGCGGCGGGCGTGCGAGCCGCAGCGGGTAGCCGGGTCCTCCGTCAGTCCTGGGGCGGGCCGCCGAGGACGGGCCCGCCGTCGACGGCGAACGTCTGGCCGGAGACGTAGGCCGAGGCGTCCGAGGCGAGGAAGAGGACCGCCCGCGCGACGTCGGCCGGGACGCCGATCCGGCCCAGCGCCGTGCCGCGGCCCATCTGCTCCGGGTCCAGCCCCGCGACCTCCCACGCGGCCGAGGCCCGCTCGGAGGCGATGCCGCCGACGGCGATGCAGTTGGCGCGGACGCCATGACGCCCCCACTCCGCGGCCGTCACCCGGGTGAACATCTGCAGCGCGGCCTTCGCGGCGCTGTACCCGGCGCCGTACCGGACGCCGGTGACCCCGGCGCCGGAGGAGAGGTTGACGATGGCGCCGCGGCCGGCGGCGATCATGTGCCGACCGGCCTCGCGGGTGCACAGGAACGGGCCCTTGGCGTTGAGGTCGAACACCGAGTCCCACGCCCGGGCCGGAGTGTCCTCGAGCGGGCCCATGCGGGTGCCGCCGGCGTTGTTGACCAGGACGTCGACCCGGCCGAAGGCCGCCACGGTCGCCTCCACCATGGCGACGACCGACTCCTCCCGCTTGACGTCGGTGGGCACCGCGAGGACCCGGACGCCGGGGTTGCCCACCCGGGGCCCCAGCTCCTCCAGCTCGGCCCGCACCCGCTGCAGGTCGGCCTCGGTGCGCGCGGCGAGGACGACACCCTCGGCGCCGTGCCGGACGAAGAGCCGTGCGGTCTCGGCGCCGATGCCGGTGCCGCCGCCGGTGACGATCGCGGTCCTCCCGCGGAGGCTCAGGAGGTCGGCGGGCGGGTCGACGGGCGGGTCGGCGGGCGTGTCGGCGGGCACGGTCACGGGGCCTCCTCGTCCGGGGCCGGCGTCCCTCCGCCGGGCTGCCGCACGCTAGCCGCCCGGCGACGCCCCGTCCCGGCCGCGGCCGGCGCCCACGACCCGCAGCGCCCCGGCGACGCACTCGGCCACGGCGGGCAGCGGCGCCACCCGCTCGCCGTCGGCGTACGTGGTGAGCCCCGGTGCGTGCAGCTCCACGCGGGAGGCGCGGTGCACGGTGACCGCAGGGTGCTCGACGTGGGTCCCGGCGGTCAGCCGCGGCCGGGTACGCACGAGCTCCCGGCGGGTCACCGGACCGACCACGGTCACGTCGAACGAGCCGTCGGCGGGGTCGGCCGCCGGGCAGACGCGCATGCCGCCGCCGTACCAGGCGGTGTTGCCGACGGCGACGAGCGTCACCGGCACCGTGGTCGCCTCGCCGTCGAGCGTGAGCCGCACCTCCCGCGGCCGCAGCCGGGCCAGCTCGGCGAGGATGGCGACGTCGTAGCGGCGGGGGCCGCGGGGCCAGCGCAGCCGGTTGGCCCGGTCGGTGACGGCCGAGTCGAAGCCGCAGCAGAGCACGGTGGCCCACCACCGCTCCCCCGTCCGGCCGGCGTCCACGGTGGTGCCGGCGCCGGCCAGGAGGTCCTCGGCCGCCGCGGCGGCGGCCGCCAGCGGGTCGGCGGGGACGCCGAGGGCCAGGGCGAGGTCGTTGCCGGTGCCGGCGGGGACGACGGCCAGCGGGGTCGCCGTCCCGGCCACGGCCTGCAGCCCGGCGTGCGCGGCGCCGTCCCCGCCGACGGCGACCACGGCGGCGGCCCCGTCGGCGACGGCCGCGGTGGCCTGCCGCTCCGCCTCGTCGCGGGTGGTGGCGGGCAGCACCCGCGGGACCACCCCACCGGCGCGCAGGGCGTCGAGGACCCCGGCGGCCGCGGACCGCGCCCGGCCGCGCCCGGCGGCGGGGCTGACGAGGACGGCCGCGGTGGGCCCGGGGCGCACCGCGGGGTCAGCGCGCGGTCGGGGCGCGGCGGCCGGGGACCGCCTGCTCGTCCAGCGCGGAGGGGCTCGCGTCGAGGGCGGAGGGGCTGGCGTCCAGCGGCGAGGCCTCGTCGTCGTCCAGGTCGTGGAAGTGTTCGGCGGCGGCCCGCTTGGCCCGCCGCCGGTCGACGAAGCGGGCGATCTGGATGGCCAGCTCGAACAGCACGCACATGGGCGCGGCCATCAGCAGCATCGTGAACGGGTCCTGCGTGGGCGTGATGAACGCCGCGAACACGATGGTGAGGAAGTAGATCCAGCGCCGGCCCTTGCGCAGCGCCTCGTAGCTCAGGACGCCGATGAGGTTGAGCACCACGGCGATGAGCGGCAGCTCGAAGCTCACGCCGAAGGCGAGCAGCAGCGCGATCACGAAGCCGATGTAGTCCTGGGCCGTCAGCGCGATGGCCACCCCGTCACCGGCCAGCCCGAGCAGGAGCTCCAGGCCCTTGGCCAGCGAGATGTAGGCCAGCGCCGCGCCGAGGGCGAACAGCGACGACGAGGCGGCGACGAACGAGACGCCGTAGCGCTTCTCGTTCCGCTTCAGGCCCGGGGTGATGAACGCCCAGAGCTGGTAGAGCCAGAACGGCGCCGACAGGACGATCCCGACGATGAACGAGATCTTGAGCCGGATCAGGGCTCCGCCGATCACGTCGGTGACCAGCAGGTCGCAGTCCTCGGCCGTCCCGCCGGTGCCCAGCGCGCGCAGGTCGCTGTCGAGCCCGCAGTAGGGCGCCCGGATGAACTCGCCGAGCCCGTGCTCGTACCACCAGAACGCGACGGCGGTCGCGATGAGGACGAAGAAGAGCGCCTTGCCGATGCGGTTGCGCAGCTCGGTCAGGTGCGCGATGAGCGACATCGTCGCCGCCGGGTCCCGCGGCGGCCGGCGCCGCCGGCGTCTCTGGGGAGGAGCGGCCTCGCTCACCGTCGTCGTGCCGGGGCCGGGGGTCAGCGCTGGGTGTCGGCGGAGTTCGCCGCCGCGGCGCGCGCCCGGAGGGCGGCGGCCTGCGCCTCGGCCGCGCGGGCCTCGGCCTCGAGCTGGGCGGCGTGCGCCTGGGCCGCGGTGGTCTCACCGGCCGGCGCGACGATCTCCCCGCGCACCGGCGCCGAGGTCTGCGCCGGCTCCTTGCCGCGCACCTCGGTGGCCTTGTCGGCGCGGTCGTCGTCCTTCATGCCCTTCATCTCGCCCTTGAAGATCCGCAGCGAGCGGCCGAGGGAGCGGGAGGCGTCGGGCAGCTTCTTGTACCCGAAGAGCAGCAGGACAGCCAGGATGATCAGACCGATCTCCAGCGGGCCGAGGTTCATCGGGGTTTCCTCCAGGGGTGGGCGGTGTCCCGATCCTACGCCGGGGTCCGGCCCCGGCCATCCCCCTCAGCTGGGGGTAACCCGCTGTTCACCGGAGGGCACGGCGCTCCGGTCCGCGGCCCGCGCCTGCACGGCCTGGGCCTGGGCGAGCAGCGGCGCGACCTCCCGCTCGAGGGCCTGCGCCTCGCGGCCCAGCCGCTGCAGCGCGCCGAGGACGCCGTACGCCAGCCCGGCCAGGACGACCAGGCACAGCACCGGGACGGCGATCCACACGACCAACAGCACGCGGTCGACCCTAGCCGCCGGTGGCGGTGCCGGTGCCGTACCGGGCCAGCGCGGCCCGGGCGTCGGCGGCGACGGCGGCGGCGAGCTCCGCCGGCTCGTCCACCACGGCGCCACCGCCCAGGGTGGCCACCAGGCGGCGGGCCCAGGCGAGGTCGGCGGTGCGGACGGCGACGGCGAGCCCGCCGGGCGGGTCGTCGACCTCGCGGACCTCCTCCACCGGGTAGTACTCGGCGACCCAGCGGGCGCTGCCGGCCAGCCGCAGCCGCACCAGCGGGGCCTCGGGGCCGGGCCGGTAGACGCCGCCCTCGACGTCGCGCTCGTGCGCCTCGGGCGGCGGGGCGGCGGGCTCGTCGAGCACCACCACGTCGTCCACCCGGTCCAGGCGGAACAGCCGCACGCCCTCGGCCCGGCGGCACCACGCCTCCAGGTAGGTGTGGCCGTCGACCAGGAGCAGCCGCATCGGGTCGACGGTGCGCTCGGTCCGCTCGTCGCGGGTGGGGACGTAGTAGTGCAGGTGCAGCGCGCGGCCGCGCTCGAGCCCCTCCCGGACGACGGCCAGGGCCTGCTCGCGGGCGTCGACCGACAGCGCGACCGGGGTGACCCGCTCCCCGGCGTGCCCGGCGACCGCGGAGACCTTGGCCAGCGCCCGGCTCACGGCCTCCCGCTCGGCCAGGCCCGGCGACTCCAGCAGCGCCCGCAGCGCGACGACCAGCGCCACCGCCTCGTCGGTGGTCAGCCGCAGCGGCCGGACCATGCCCGCGGTGAAGGTGACCCGCACCCGGTCGCCCTCGAACGAGAGGTCGATCAGGTCGCCCGGGCCGTAGCCGGGCAGGCCGCACATCCAGAGCAGCTCGAGGTCGCGGCGCAGCTGCTTCTCGGGGACGCCGAAGTCGCGGGCGGCCTCGGCCAGCGGGACGCCGTCGGGCCGGGCGGTCAGGTACGGGACGAGCGACAGCAGCCGCGTCATCCGCTCGGTCGTGCCGGGCGCGCTCATCTCGCGGTCCCGGCGCGGACGTGGAGCGCCGGCGGAGCGTCTCCGTGGGGTGAGCTCATGCGGTGCCCCCGATCGCGGCCAGCCGGGTCAGGCGCTCGACGACCGCGTCGCGGACCGCCTGCGGGGACTCGACCAGCACGTCGGCGCCGTAGGCGGCCAGCTCGTCGGCCAGCCGCCACGGCTCGGTGGTGCGCAGCTGCAGCAGGTCGTCCCCGTCGGCGGCCGGGCCCAGCGGGGTCGCCCGGCGGCGCAGGCCCACCGCCGTCCCGGGGCGGGCCCGGACGACGACGAGCTGCTCCTCTCCCCCGTCCTGCCGGGCCACCAGGGCGGCGAGGTCGAGGTCGGCCGGGGGCTCGAAGGCGCCGGCCGGACCGGTCACCCGCGGCGCCCCGACCACGCGGGAGAGCCGGAAGACCCGCGGCGCCTGCCGGTCGAGGTCGTGGCCGACGAGGTACCACCGGCCGTGCCAGGCCACCACGCCCCAGGGCTGCACCCGGCGGCGGGCCGGGGCGCCCTCGTCGGGCCGCCGGTAGTCGAACTCGACCTGCCGCCGGTCGCGGGCGGCGGTGTAGCAGGGCTCGAAGGCCGGCTCGTCGGAGTCCAGCCGCGGCCGCACCGGCAGTGCCCGGGCCGGGTCGACGTCCACCCCGGCGGCCTTGAGCTTGACCAGGGCGCTCTGCGCGGCGCCGGCCAGCTGCGCGGACTCCCACAGCCGCAGCGCGAGGCCGACGGCGGCGGCCTCCTCACCGGTGAGCGTCAGCTCGGGCAGCTCGTAGTCGGCGCGGGCGATGCGGTAGCCGTCCTCGGTGTCGAAGGCGCTGGTCCGGCCGGTCTCCAGCGGGACGCCCATCTCCCGCAGGTCGGCCTTGTCGCGCTCGAACATCCGCTTGAAGGCCTCGTCGGCCCGCTCGGTGCCGTCGTCGGCCTCGTACCCGGGCACGGTGGCCCGGATCTTCGCCGCGCTGACGTACTGCCGGGTGCCGAGGAGGGCGATGACCAGGTTGACCAGTCGTTCCGCCCGCTTCGCCGCCACGCGTCCAAGACTAGGGCCCCGTCCCGTTCCGCCACCCGGAGCGGCCCCGGTGCAGGGGCCCGCGGCGGGCTCGCGAGGCGTGGCCAGCACCGGGGTCCTTAGTCTGCTGGCCGTGGGGGACGACCAGACGACCGTGAGCCGCATCCGCTGGCGGCGGGGCACCGTGACCGACGTCGGCCGCGCGTGGCGCGACGCCGTGGAGCTGACCGTGGAGGTGCCCGGGGACGGCGCCGTCCGCTCGCTGGCGCACCCGTCGATCGTCGGGCGCCCCGAGGTGGGCGACGACGTGCTGCTCAACACGACGGCGTGGGCGCAGCGGCTGGGCACCGGCGGGTACGCGCTCGTGGTCGCGGTCCCCGACCGGCTCCCGCCGGACCCGACCGGCCCCGGGCACCTGGTCAAGGCGAGGTACACGCCGCTGCAGGTGAGCGTGCAGGGCGTCGACGAGCAGGACACCGAGCACCACGCGGCGATCGCCGAGGCCGACGACCTCGACGGCATGCCCGTGGTCGTCGCCGACCTGCACTCGGCGCTCCCGGCGGTGCTGATCGGCGTCCTGGCCACCGACCCCGACCTGAAGGTCGCCTACGTGATGACCGACGGCGGGGCGCTGCCGGCCGGCTTCTCCCGGACGCTGTCGGCGCTGCGGCCGTCGCTGGCCGGGGTCGTGACCGTCGGGCAGGCCTTCGGCGGCGACCTCGAGGCCGTCACCGTGCACACCGGCCTGCTCGCCGCCCGGCACGTGCTCGGCGCCGACGTGGCGATCGTCAGCCAGGGCCCGGGCAACCTCGGCACCGGCACGCCGTGGGGCTTCTCCGGGGTGGCCGCCGGCGAGGCCTGCAACGCCGTTGCCGTGCTCGGCGGTCAGCCGGTGGGGGCGCTGCGGATCTCCGACGCCGACCCCCGGCCACGCCACCGCGGCGTCTCGCACCACTCGCTGACCGCGTTCGGCCGGGTCGCCCTGGGCGGGGTGACCCTCGTGGCGCCGCGCGGCCTCGGGTCCGAGCTGGGCCGGCAGGTCGAGGAGGACCTGGCCGGGCAGCCCGAGCGCAACCCGGTCGTGTGGATGGACGTCGACGGGCTGGAGGAGGCGCTGGGCCTCTCCCCCGTGCCGCTGTCGACGATGGGCCGCGGCTACGACGAGGAGCGCCCGTACTTCCTGGCCGCGGCCGCCGCCGGCCGCTACGCCGCCCTCCGGGTCCCCCTGCCGGCCCGCACCGAGGCGGAGCCGGCCCCCGAGGACTCGGCGGCCGGGTGACCGGACGGCGGGTGGCCCTCCCGCAGGGGCCCGCCGCGGGCCCGCGGGCGGCGGGGGCAGGCGGGCCCTTCCTCACATCGAGGCGATCAGCTTGTCCACGCGCTCGTCGACGGACTTGAACGGGTCCTTGCACAGCACGGTGCGCTGGGCCTGGTCGTTGAGCTTGAGGTGCACCCAGTCGACGGTGAAGTCGCGCCGCTTCTCCTGCGCCCGGCGGATGAACTCGCCGCGCAGCTTCGCGCGGGTTGTCTGCGGCGGGACGTTCTTCGCCTCGAAGACGCGGGGCTCGTGCGCAACCCGCTCGACCGCGCCGTTGCGCTCGAGGAGGTAGTACAGGCCCCGACGCCGGCTGATGTCGTGGTAGGCGAGGTCCATCTGGGCGATGCGGGGGTGCGACAGCGGCAGGTCGTTCTTGGCCCGGTAGCGCTCGATGAGCTGGAACTTCGTCGCCCAGTCGATCTCCCGCTCGATCAGCGAGAGGTCCCCGCCGTCGACGGCCTTGATCACCCGGCCCCACAGCTCGAGCATCTGCCGGTGCACCGGGCCGAAGCCCTCCCGGTCGACGAACTCGGTGGCGCGGGCGTGGTACTCGCTCTGGATCTCCAGCGCCGACATCTCCCGGCCGTTGGCCAGCCGGACCTTGCGGCGGCCGGTCATGTCATGGCTGATCTCGCGGATGGCGCGGATCGGGTTCTCCAGGGCCATGTCCCGGATCGGCACGCCGGCCTCGATCATCCGCAGCACCAGGTCGGTGGCGGCGACCTTGAGCAGGGTCGTCGTCTCGTTCATGTTCGAGTCGCCGACGATGACGTGCAGCCGGCGGTAGCGCTCGGCGTCGGCGTGCGGCTCGTCGCGGGTGTTGATGATGGGCCGCGAGCGGGTGGTGGCGCTGGAGACGCCCTCCCAGATGTGCTCGGCGCGCTGGCTGACGCAGTAGATGGCCCCGCGCGGGGTCTGCAGCACCTTGCCGGCGCCGACGATGATCTGCCGGCTGACCAGGAACGGGATGAGGACGTCGGCCAGGCGGCTGAACTCCCCGTGCCGGCCGACGAGGTAGTTCTCGTGGCAGCCGTAGCTGTTGCCGGCGGAGTCGGTGTTGTTCTTGAACAGGTAGATGTCGCCGGTGACGCCCTCCTCGGCCAGCCGCTGCTCGGCGTCGACCAGCAGGCCCTCGAGGATCCGCTCGCCGGCCTTGTCGTGGACGACGAGCTCGGTGATGTCGTCGCACTCGGCGGTGGCGTACTCGGGGTGGCTGCCGACGTCGAGGTAGAGCCGGGAGCCGTTGCGGAGGAACACGTTGGAGCTGCGGCCCCAGGACACCACGCGGCGGAACAGGTAGCGCGCGACCTCGTCCGGGGACAGCCGGCGCTGCCCCCGGAAGGTGCAGGTGACGCCGTACTCGGTCTCGATCCCGAAGATCCGTCGGTCCACGTCCCGAGACTAGGCGTCGGCGGCCACATCGGCCGGTCCCGGCGCGACGGATCGTGGCCCCGTCCAGAGGCTCACCGCGAACGTGCGAGCGGTGAGGGGACGGGGCCCTGCTACTGGCCCGTGTCGGACGGGCTGCCGTCCGTGCCGTCCTGCGGCCCCGGCTGGGGCCCGGCGCCCTCGCCGCCGCCCTCGGTCCCGCCGGCGGTGTCGGGGGCGGCGGGGTCGCCGAGGCCGGGCGGGGTGCCCGGCGCCGGGGTGCTGGGCGCGTGGGCCGCCGTCGTCCCCTCCCGGGCGTCCTCGCCGTCGCCGTTGCCGAGCAGCGAGTGCAGCGCCGCGCCCACGACGCGCCGGAAGGCGCGCTTGGGGCGCCGCCGGTCGAGGACGGCCACCTCCAGCTGGGTGGCCGGCAGCAGCTCCCCGTCGCCGCCGTTCTGGTTGACGGCGGGGCTGACGGCCGACAGGGCGCGGACGCCGACCATCAGCGCGTCGGCCAGGCCCATGCCCGGGGTGAAGTGCTCGCGCAGGTGCCCGGCGACGGCCTCGGCCTGGCCTCCCATGACGACGAAGTCGGACTCGTCGACGATCGACCCGTCGAAGGTGAGCCGGTAGAGCTGGTCGGACTCGCGGCTGTCGCCGACCTCGGCCACGCACAGCTCCACCTCGAAGGGCTTCATCTGCTCGGTGAAGACGGTGCCGAGGGTCTGCGCGTAGGCGTTGGCGATGACCCGGCCGGTGACGTCGCGGCGGTTGTAGGAGTAGCCGCGGACGTCGGCCAGGCGGACGCCGGCGACCCGCAGGCTCTCGAACTCGGAGTACCGGCCGACGGCGGCGAAGCCGATGCGGTCGTAGAGCTCGCTGACCTTGTGCAGCGTGGCGCTTGGGTTCTCGGCGATGAACAGGACGCCGTCGGCGTAGGTGAGGACGGCGACGCTGCGGCCGCGGGAGATGCCCTTGCGGGCGTACTCCGAGCGGTCGCGCATCAGCTGCTCGGGGGACGCGTAGTACGGCATGGTCATGGCGGTCAGGCTCCCGTCGCGTCGCGGTCGGCGGCGGTCCGCTCGGTGACGATCGTGTCGGCGACGGCGGCGACCTCGTCGTCGGTCAGCCGGACGGCCCCCTCGGCGTCCACCCGGTAGACGATCGGGTACAGCCGGCGCACCGGGTCGGGCCCGCCGGTGGCCGAGTCGTCGTCGGCGGCGTCGTACAGGGCCTCGACCACGGTGCGGGTGGCGGCGTCGGCGGAGAGGTCCTGCCGCCAGGTCTTCTTCAGCGAGCTGCGGGCGAACAGCGAGCCGGAGCCGACGGCGGCGTAGCCGCGCTCCTCGTAGTTCCCGCCGGTGACGTCGTAGCTGAAGATCCGGCCGGGGGTGGCCCCGGGGGCGGCGTCGAGGTCGTAGCCGGCGAACAGCGGGACGACGGCGAGACCCTGCAGGGCGGCGCCGAGGTTGCCGCGGATCATGCCGGCCAGCCGGTTGGCCTTGCCGTCGAGGGAGAGGGTGAGGCCCTCGATCTTCTCGTAGTGCTCGAGTTCCACCTGGTAGAGGCGGACCATCTCGATCGCGATGCCCGCGGCGCCGGCGATGCCGATCACCGACCAGGAGTCGGCCGGGTAGACCTTCTCGATGTCGCGGCTGGAGATGAGGTTGCCCATCGTGGCGCGGCGGTCGCCGCCCATGAGGACGCCGCCGGCGTAGGTGACGGCGACGATCGTCGTGCCGTGCGGGGTCAGGTCACCGGCGGGGAGCTGCGGGAGCGACCGGCGGCCGGGGAGCAGATCGGGGGCGGTGGTCGCGAGGAAGTCGGTGAAGGACGAGCCCACCCGGTCCAGGTACGCGGCCGGGAACCCGGTCCGATCGGTCGGCCACTGGCTCAACCCGTCCACCTCTCTCACACCCCTCGAGAGGGGCTGCCGATCGCTGGTCCGCGCGCCGACCGGCACGCCCGTCCGACCCTACCGGCGGGGTCGGACGGCGGCTGTCCGCGCCTCCGGGCCCGCGACGGGGCCGGGCGGGGCCGACGGTCAGCCGGCCGGCGGCCGGTGCACCTCGGCCGTCACCGCCGCCAGCCGCGCGCGGGCGATCGCGGCGGTCGAGCGTAGGCCACCCCGGCGGCGGACCTCGCGCCAGCCGAGATCGCGGAGCGGGCGACGCCGGCTCGGCCGTGGCGCCGCTCCACCCACCGCTCCTGCGCGGTGGCGCTCGACGTAGGAGGCGGCGGCGCGCAGGGCCACCGGGTCGTCCCTGAACTGGCCCAGGCCGCCGTTGCAGTTGAAGCACAGCAACCGGCGGACCTGGCCCGTCACGTGGTCGTGGTCGACGTGATCGGCCGGCGCTTTCCGGCAGATGGCGCAGTGGCCGCGCTGCTCCACGAGCAGAGCGTCGAATTCCTCGGCGGTGATGCCGTACCGACGACGGAGGTGGTAGCTCCGCTCGCCGCCGACCTTCTCCTTGGACGCTCGGCCGCGCGTGTCGTGACAGGGCTTGCAGTAGGAGTTGATTCCGCTACGTGTCGCCGAATTGCGTCCGACGGCCTCGAGGGGCAGGACGCTGTCGCAGTCCGGACACCACTTGTGCCCTTCGGGCACCGGAACGTCGTTGCGGTAGCGACGCTGCGGAGCCCCCCGCCTCTGCGTCTTGGCCGCTCGGTGCCGTCGACGCGCATGGGCCCGGCAGTAGAAGGCGTAGCCGTCCCTCGAATTCCGATTCCTCGTGAACTCGCTTATCGGCTGGTCGCTACCGCAGTCGCGGCAGAACGTGAACTCCATTCCGAGAAACGGAACGCAGGAGTCCTACTGACCCCCTTTTTGAACATACTGCCTGACGAATTCCTCCGAGTTCTCCTCGAGCACCTCGTCGATCTCGTCGAGGATCGAGTCGATGTCCTCGGTGACCTCCTTGTGGCGCTCGGCGGTCTCGGTGTCGACCGACGCCTCGACCTCCTCGGTCTCCTCGCGCGACCGCGTCGCCCGCTGCTGACCGCCGGTGTCCCTCGTGGCCATGCCGACCTCCCGTACAAGAGTCGAAGTGCCTGCTGAGGAGAACGCTACCCGCCGGGGGTGACATCCGAGCGGTCCGCGCGATCAGCCACCCGTGATGGTGTCGACCAGCTCCTGGGCGCTCGACGTCGACTCGAACAGGGCGCCCACGTGGTCCCGCGTGCCGCGCAGCGGCTCCATGGTCGGGATCCGCACGAGGTTCTCCCGGCCGAGGTCGAACACCACCGAGTCCCACGACGCCGCGGCGATCTGCGACGGGTAGCGCCGCAGGCACTCGCCCCGGAAGAACGCCCGGGTGTCCGACGGCGGCGTGACCATCGCCCGGTCCACCTCGTCGTCGGTCAGCAGCCGCTGCATCGAGCCCCGGGCGACCAGCCGGTGGTACAGGCCCTTCTCCGGCCGGACGTCGCTGTACTGCAGGTCGACCAGCTTCAGCCGCGAGTCCCCCCACGCCAGCCCGTCCCGCGACCGGTAGCCCTCCAGCAGCCGCAGCTTCGCCGGCCAGTCCAGCCGGTCGGCCAGCCGCATCGGGTCGTCGGCGAGGGCCTCGAGCACCTCGCCCCACTGCCGCAGCACGTCGGCGGTCTGCGCGTCGCCGTCCCCGCGCTGGTCGACGAAGCGCTGCGCCTGCTCGAGGTAGGCCTCCTGCACCTCCAGCGCGGTCATCTGCTGGCCGGTGCGCAGCCGCACCTTGTGGGTCAGCGACGGGTCGTGGCTGATCGCCTGCAGGGCCGCCACCGGCTCCTCGATCGTCAGGTCCCGGGTCAGCGCCCGCGCCTCGATGAGGGCCAGCACGAGCGACGTCGTCCCCACCTTCAGGTAGGTCGACAGCTCGGCGAGGTTGGCGTCGCCGATGATCACGTGCAGCCGGCGGTACTCGTCGGGGTTGGCGTGCGGCTCGTCGCGGGTGTTGATGATCGGCCGCTTCAGCGTCGTCTCCAGGCCGACCTCGACCTCGAAGAAGTCGGCGCGCTGGGAGAGCTGGAAGCCCTGGGTGCGGCCCTCCGTGCCGATGCCGACCCGCCCGGAGCCCGCCACCACCTGCCGCGTCACGAAGAACGGGATCAGCCCGCGGATGATCTCGACGAACGGCGTCCGGCGGTCCATCAGGTAGTTCTCGTGCGCGCCGTAGGAGGCGCCCTTGCCGTCGGTGTTGTTCTTGTACAGCTGGATGGGCTGCGTGCCCGGGACCCGCGCGGCCCGCCGCGCCGCCTCGGCCATGACCCGCTCCCCCGCCTTGTCCCACAGGACGACGTCGCGCGGGTTGGTCACCTCGGGCGTCGAGTACTCCGGGTGCGCGTGGTCGACGTACAGCCGGGCGCCGTTGGTGAGGATGACGTTGGCCATCCCGGCGTCCTCGTCCAGGTCGTTGTGGTCCAGCGCCTGCGCCGGGGACAGGTCGAAGCCGCGGGCGTCGCGCAGCGGCGACTCCTCCTCGAAGTCCCAGCGGGCCCGGCGCGGCGCCGGCGCCTCGGCCACCGACCAGGCGTTGACCACCTGGCTCGACAGCGTCGTCGGGTTCGCCGACGGCGACCCGGGCACCGAGATGCCGTACTCGACCTCGGTGCCCATGACCCGCCGCACGCTCATGCACCAACCCTAGGCCGCGGGCTGCCCGCCCCGGCGGACCCGTCGGGCGGCGGTCAGGGCCGCACGCTGCCGGTGCTCTGCCCCCCGCCCGCGGGCACGACCACGCACCGCGGTTCGGGGCCGGCGTTCCAGCCCTCCGCGGTGCCCACCCACACGTCGGCGGCGTACCCGAGGGGCAGCGGCCCGCCCAGGTACTCCTGCACCGCGCCGGCGCAGCTGCCCACCAGCCCCAGCCGGGTGGGCTCGTCGGGGTACGGCGCGCCCTCGGGCACGTCGGCCAGCCGGAACCCGGTCGGCTCGGCCTGGTGCGGCTCCGAGCACGGGACGACGTCGTAGGAGGTGGGCGTGCCGGCGAAGCAGACCCGGTAGGCGGCCCGGTCCGGCCCGGTCAGGGCGCGCGCCATCACGCCCGGGGCGGTCTCGGGGCTGGTGTAGCCGTAGAAGACGTCGCAGCGCATCCAGCGGGCGCCGGCCTCCCACTGCTCCTCGTCGGGCAGGAAGACGGCGTAGAAGGCGTAGGGGTCCTCCGGGTCCTCGCCGCCGAGGTAGGCCACCACGTCGTCCAGGTCGCACAGCTCGTCGACCTCGTCGGCCAGGTCGCCGTCGTCGGTGAGGTCGTCCTCGACCGGGCGCTCGTCCCCCTCGCCGAGCCCGGTGTCGCCGACCACCGCCGTCTCCGCGCTGTGCTCGCTGCCGCAGGACACCGGGGCCGGCGGGTCCAGCGGGCGGTCCTCCTGCCCGTCCTCGAGCAGGTAGCAGGTGCCCACCACGGGCGGGGCCGCCGGGTCGGCGTCGCCGGGACCGGCCACGGGCACCGTCGGCTTCGCGGCGCCGAGGTCGGCCGGTCGCGCGTCGCCGTCGACCGTGCTCGAGCAGCCGGCGAGCAGCACCAGCGCGCCCAGCGCGGTGAGCACCCACGCCGGGCTGGCGCGGTCGGCGGCACCCATGTCGAGCGGGCTCCCTCCACCCGGACGCCGGGGCCCGGCGCCGGGGGGGGGGGGGGGGGGGGGGGGGGGGGGGGGGGGGGGGGGGGGGGGGGGGGGGGGGGGGGGGGGGGGGGGGGGGG
>NZ_JBJGZX010000021.1:0-74735 GCF_054050735.1 Blastococcus sp. SYSU D00813 | reverse complement strand
CCCCCCCCCCCCCCCCCCCCCCCCCCCCCCACCCCCCCCCCCCCCCCCCCCCCCCCCCCCCCCCCCCCCCCCCCCCCGCCCCCCCGCCCCCGGCCCCCCCCCCCCCCCCCCCCCCCCCCAGCCCGCTGGCCGTCGTCCTCTCCCTGGTCGTGCTCGCCGCGCTCGTCGGCGGGATCGTGTTCGGCGGCAAGGCGCTCATCGACCTCGTGAACCCCGCCGACGAGGACTACACCGGCGCCGGCACCGGCACCGTGCAGGTGCGGGTGTCCGACGGCGACACGCTCAGCGACATCGGCCGCACCCTCGTCGACGCCGACGTCATCGCCTCGGTGGGGCCGTTCGTGACCGCCGCCGAGGCCCAGCCCGCCGCCATGGGCATCCAGCCCGGCGTCTACGGCATGCGCCTGCAGATGAGCGGCCAGGCTGCGCTCGACCTGCTGCTCGACCCGGCCAGTCGGCTGTTCTCCCGGGTCACCATCCCCGAGGGCTTCACGGTGACCCGCGTCCTCGAGCGGCTGGCCCAGGAGACCGACACGCCGATCGAGGAGCTGAACGCCGCCGCGATCGACCCGGCCGCGACCGGCCTCCCGGCCTACGCGAACGGGCTGCTCGAGGGCTGGCTGTTCCCGGCCACCTACGACTTCGAGCCGGAGACGACGCCGGCGCAGATGCTCGCGACCATGGTCTCCCGGACCGTCCAGACGCTGGACCGGCTCGGCGTGCCCGAGGACCAGCGGCTCACCGTCGTCACCAAGGCGAGCCTGGTGCAGGCCGAGGCCGCCCTGCCCGAGGACATGGGCATGGTCGCGCAGGTGCTGGAGAACCGGCTCGCCACCGGCATGCAGCTCCAGCTCGACAGCACGGTCAACTACGCCACCGGGAACACCGGCATCACCACCACGGCCGACGACCGTGCCACCGCCTCGCCGTACAACACCTACTTCGCCCCCGGCCTGCCCCCGGGCGCCATCGGCAACCCGGGCGAGGAGGCGATCAACGCGGTGCTCAACCCGACGCCGGGGCCGTGGATCTACTTCGTCACGGTCAACCCCGACACCGGCGAGACCCGCTTCGCGGTCACCCCGGAGGAGCACGCGGCGAACGTGGCGCTGTTCCGGCAGTGGCTGGCGGAGAACCCGGACTGATGCGGGCGGCCGTCCTCGGCCGGCCGGTGACGCACTCGCTCTCCCCGCTGCTGCACCGGGCGGCCTACGCCGCGCTCGGCCTGTCCGACTGGACCTACGACGCGCTCGACGTGGGCGCCGAGGAGCTGCCCGAGCTCATCGCGGGCCTCGGCCCGGAGTGGCGCGGCTTCTCGGTGACCATGCCGTGCAAGCAGGCCGCGGTGCGGGCCGCCGACGTGGTGGACCGGCTGCCGCGGCTGCTGGGCGCCGCCAACACGCTGGTGCGCACCGACGACGGCGGCTGGCTGGCGGAGAACACCGACGTCGGCGGGGTCGGCACCGCGCTGCAGCTGGGCCTGTCGCTCGACCCCACCGACCGGGTGCCGCACGCGGCGGTCCTCGGCGCCGGCGGGACCGCGGTCGCCGCGGCCGTCGCGCTGGCCTCCCTCGGCGCCGAGCAGGTGGACGTCGTCGTCCGCGAGCCGGCCCGCGCCGGCGAGGTGACCCGGGTGCTCGACACCCTCGGCGTCGCGTCGACGGTGCACCGCCTGGCCGGCGCCACCGTGACCGCGCCCGTCGTGGTCAGCACCGTGCCGATCGACGGCCAGCCGGCCCTGGTGGACCTCGGCTGGCGCGCCGGCCAGACCGTGCTCGACGTGCTCTACGCGCCCTGGCCCACCCCGCTGGCCGGCGCGGTCGCGGCCGCTGGCGGAGCGGTGATCGGCGGCCTGGAGGTGCTGTTCTGGCAGGCCACCGCCCAGGTGGAGCTGATGACCGGGCACCCGGCACCGATCGAGGAGATGCGCCGGGCGCTGGACACCCGGCCCGGGGCCGGGCACTGAGCGGCGGCGGGCTCGGCACCGCGGGCGTCGCCCTCGACCCGCCGGCCCTGGCCGCCGTCGCTGCCGTCTGCGCGCTCGCCGTCGGGCCCTGGCTGGCCCGGCGCGGGATCCGGCTGGCCGCCGGCGACGAGGACGCCCGGCCCGGGTCCGCGCGCACGCTGACCACGACGCTGCTGTTCGGCCTGCTGGTCGCCGGCGTGCTCGAGCTCACCGGGGTCCGGCCCGCCGCCGTTGCGCTGGCCTGGGCGGCCGGCGCCGGCCTGATCCTCGCCGCGGTCGACCTCGCCGTCCACCGGCTGCCCGACCGCGTGCTGCTGCCGGCGGCCGTCGCCGCCCTCACCGCCCTGCTGGTCGACGCCGCCGCCACGGGCAGCTGGCCCGCGCTCGCCCGGGCGGTGCTCGCCGGGGCGGCCGCCTTCGCCGTCGCGGCCCTGGCCGGCGCCCTCTCCGCGGGCGGGCTCGGCTTCGGCGACGTCAAGCTGCTCGGCCTGCTCGGGGTGCTGCTCGGCTGGGCCGGGTGGGGCGTGCTCCTGGCGGGGGTGTTCCTCGGGCTGCTGGTCGGGGCGGGCGGTTCCCTGCTGCTGGTCGCCACCCGCCGCGCCGGCTGGCGCACCGCCGTCCCGTTCGGGCCGCCGCTGCTCGCCGGCGCCGTCCTCGCGCTCGCCCTGACCGTTCCCGCGCCACTGGTCTGAGCCAGGACCTCCTTGCCCCCACCGCTCGGAGCTCGCGGCGGGCCGCTGCAGGGAGGCCCGGGCAGCGGAACCCGGGGCTGGCAGAATCCCCCGCATGTTGCGCTGGCTGACCGCCGGTGAGTCGCACGGGCCTCAGCTCACCGCCATCCTCGAGGGGCTGCCCGCCGGCGTCGCCGTCCAGACCTCCGACCTCGACGTCGACCTCGCCCGCCGCCGGCTGGGCCACGGCCGCGGCGCGCGGATGTCCTTCGAGCAGGACGTCGTCTCGCTGACCGGCGGGGTCCGCCACGGCCGCACCCAGGGCGGGCCGATCGCCGTCCAGGTCGGCAACACCGAGTGGCCCAAGTGGCAGGCGGTCATGGCCGCCGACCCGGTCGACCCCGAGGTGCTGGCCGGCCAGGCCCGCAACGCCCCGCTCACCCGCCCTCGGCCCGGCCACGCCGACCTGCCCGGCATGCAGAAGTACGGCTTCGACGACGCACGGCCGGTGCTCGAGCGGGCCAGCGCCCGGGAGACCGCGGCGCGCGTGGCGCTCGGCGCGATCGCCAAGGCGTTCCTCCGCCAGGCCCTGGACGTCGAGGTCGTCAGCCACGTCGTGGCGATCGGCCCGGTCGTCGCCCCCGAGGGCCTCGTCCCCGGGCCGGGGGACAACCCGCGCATCGACGAGGACCCGGTGCGCTGCGCGGACCCGGCGACCAGCGCGGCGATGACGGCCGAGATCGACGACGTGCGCAAGAACGGCGACACCCTCGGCGGGGTCGTCGAGGTGGTCGTGCACGGCCTCCCGCCGGGCCTGGGCAGCCACGTGCACTGGGACCGCCGCCTGGACTCGCGGCTGGCCGGCGCGCTCATGGGCGTGCAGTCGGTCAAGGCCGTCGAGGTCGGCGACGGGCTGGAGACCGCCCGCCGCCGCGGCTCCGTGGCCCACGACGAGATCGTGCTGGCCGACGGGCGCATCCAGCGGCTCTCCGACCGCGCCGGCGGCATCGAGGGCGGCATGACCAACGGCGACGTCGTGCGCGTCCGCGCCGCGATGAAGCCGATCTCCACGGTGCCGCGGGCGCTGGCCACCGTCGACGTGGCCACCGGCGACGCCGCGGTCGCGATCAACCAGCGCAGCGACGCCTGCGCGGTGCCCCGCGGCTCGGTGGTGATGGAGGCGATGGTCGCCCTCGTCCTGGCCGACGCCGCGCTGGAGAAGTTCGGCGGCGACTCGGTGACCGAGACCCGCCGCAACGCGCAGGCCTACCTCGACGCGCTCCCGATCCGGTGAACGGCCCGGTGCTGGTCCTGGTCGGGCCGCCCACCTCCGGCAAGACCACGGTCGGCCGGGCGGTCGCGGCGGCCCGCGGGCTGGCCTTCCGCGACACCGACGCCGACGTCGAGGCCGCCACCGGCAGCCGGGTCGCCGACCTGTTCGTCGACCACGGCGAGGAGCACTTCCGCCGGCTCGAGGCCGAGGCCGTGGCCTGTGCGCTCACCGAGCACGACGGCGTCCTCGCCCTCGGCGGGGGAGCGGTCCTCTCCGACGCGACCCGCGCGCTGCTGGTCGCCCACGGCCGGGCCGGCGGCGCCGTCGTCTGGCTGGACGTCGACCTCGCCACCGCGGCCCGCCGCGCCGGCTTCAACCGCGACCGCCCGCTGCTGGCGGTCAACCCGCGGGCGGTGCTGCGCACGCTCCTGGAGGCGCGCGCCCCGCTCTACGCCGAGGTCGCCACCGCGACCGTGCACACGGGCGACCGCCCGTCCGAGGAGGTCGTGGCCGAGGTGCTCGCCGCCCTGCCCGCGTCGACGGAGGTGCCCCGGTGAGGCGGGTGACCGTCCCCGGCGGCACGTCCTACGAGGTCGTCATCGGCCCGGGCGCGCAGACCGAGCTGGCGATGGTGCTGGCCGGCACGCCGCGCGCCGCCGTCGTGCACGCCCCGCCGCTGGCCGCGCTGGCCGGAGCGGCGGTGGAGACGTTGCAGACCGCCGGGGTCGCCGCCGAGGCCGTCGTCGTCCCGGACGGGGAGGCGGCCAAGACCGCCGAGGTCGCCGCCGGCGCGTGGGAGGAGTTCGGCCGGCTGGGGCTGACCCGCAGCGACGCCGTCGTCGGCGTGGGCGGGGGAGCGGTCACCGACCTCGCCGGCTTCCTCGCCGCCACCTGGGTGCGCGGCGTGCGGGTGGTGCACCTGCCGACCAGCCTGCTCGGCATGGTCGACGCCGCGGTCGGCGGCAAGACCGGCATCAACACCGGCGCGGGCAAGAACCTCGTCGGCGCCTTCCACCCGCCCGCCGGCGTGCTCGCCGACACCGACGTCCTCGCCGGGCTGCCGGAGGCGGAGTTCCGCGCCGGCCTCGCCGAGGTCGTCAAGTGCGGCTTCATCGCCGACGGCCGCATCCTCGAGCTGCTCGAGGCCGACCCCACCGGCCGCCGCGACACCGCCGAGCTGATCGAGCGCGCCGTCCAGGTCAAGGCCGACGCCGTCGGCGAGGACCTGTTCGACACCGGCCGCCGCGAGTTCCTCAACTACGGGCACACCCTGGCCCACGCCATCGAGCGGGTCGAGGACTTCGGCTGGCGGCACGGCGAGGCCGTGGCCGTCGGGCTGGTGTTCGCCGCCGAGCTCGGTGGCCAGGCCGGCCTGCTCACCCGCGCCGAGGTCGACCGGCACCGCACGCTCGTCGAGGCGATGGGCCTGCCGACCCGCTACGCCGGGGACTGGCGGACGATCCAGGGCGTCATGCGCATCGACAAGAAGGCCCGCGGGGCCACGCTGCGCTTCGTCGTCCTCGACGGGACGGGCAACCCGCGGATCCTCACCGACCCCGACCAGGCGTGGCTCGACGCGGCGTGGGCCGCGGTCGCCGCCTGACCCCCTCGGACCCGACGGAGACGACGTGACCATCCAGGTGCTGAACGGCGCCAACCTCGGCCGGCTGGGCACCCGCGAGCCCGCGGTGTACGGGACGACGACCCACGCCCAGCTCGTCGAGCTGGTCGAGGCCGCCGGCGCCCAGCTCGGCCTGCACGTGCAGGTGCGCCAGACCGACGACGAGGCCGAGCTGCTGCGCTGGGTGCACGAGGCCACCGACGCCGGCGACCCGATCGTGGTCAACCCCGGCGGTTGGACGCACACCTCGGTCGTGCTCCGCGACGCCCTGGCCGCGGCCACCGCACCGGTGGTGGAGGTGCACATCAGCAACGTGCACGCCCGGGAGGAGTTCCGCCGGCACTCCTACGTCTCGCCGGTCGCCTCCGGCGTCATCGCCGGCCTCGGCGTCGACGGGTACGTGCTGGCGCTGCGCTGGCTGGCCGCCCGGGACGCCCGGTGACCGCCGCGGGCCGCGCCGCCGAGCGCCGGGAGCGGCTGCGGGCCGTCGCCGCCGAGCGCGGGCTGGACGCCGTCCTGGTGACCGACCTGCTCAACGTCCGGTACCTCACCGGCTTCACCGGCTCCAACGGCGCGCTGCTGCTGCGCACCGGCGCCCCCGACCTGTTCGGCACCGACGGCCGCTACACCACCCAGGCGGCCACCCAGGTGCCCGACCTGGAGGTCGTGGTCGACCGCGGCACCGTCGCCGCGCTCGCCCGCGCCGCGGTGCGCGGCGGCGCCGGGCGGATCGGCTTCGAGAGCCACGTGGTCACCGTCGACGAGCTGGCCGGGCTGGAGAAGGTGGTCGCCGACGCCGCCGACGGCGGCACCGTGCCGGAGCTGGCCAGCGTCCGCCGGGCCGTCGAGGAGCTGCGCGCGGTCAAGGACGACGACGAGGTCGCCGCCCTGCGGCGGGCCTGCGCGATCGCCGACGCGGCGCTGGCCGAGCTCGCCGCCGAGGGCGCCCTGCGGCCCGGCCGCACCGAGCTGCAGGTCGGCCGCGAGCTCGACGCCCGGATGATGCACCTGGGCGCCGAGGGCCCGTCGTTCGAGACGATCGTCGCCGCCGGCGCCAACTCCGCGATCCCGCACCACCGGCCCGACGCGACCGTCCTGCGCGAGGGCGACTTCCTCAAGCTCGACTTCGGCGCGACCGTCGACGGGTACCACTCCGACATGACCCGCACGCTCGTGCTCGGGCACGCCGCCGACTGGCAGCGCGAGGTGTACGACCTCGTCGCCGCCGCGCAGGCGGCCGGCCGGGCGGCCCTGGCCGTCGGGGCCGACGTCGTCGCGGTCGACGCCGTCGCCCGCGACGTCATCGCCGCCGCCGGCCACGCCGAGCACTTCTCCCACGGCCTCGGGCACGGCGTGGGCCTGCAGATCCACGAGGCGCCGGGCATCGGCCCGCTGGGCGCGGGTACGCTGGCCGCCGGCATGGCCGTCACCGTGGAGCCGGGGGTCTACCTGCCCGGCCACGGCGGGGTCCGGATCGAGGACACCCTGGTCGTCACGGACGACGAGCCCGAGTTGTTGACCCTCACGAGCAAGGAACTGCTGGTCATCTGATGGCTACCACCAACGACCTCAAGAACGGCATGGTCCTCAACCTCGACGGCCAGCTGTGGTCCGTCACCGAGTTCCAGCACGTCAAGCCCGGCAAGGGCGGCGCGTTCGTGCGCACGACCCTGAAGAACGTGCTGTCGGGCAAGGTCGTGGACAAGACCTTCAACGCCGGCACCAAGGTCGAGACCGCCAACGTCGACAAGCGGAACATGACGTACCTGTACAAGGACGGCACCGACTTCGTCTTCATGGACGGCGACACCTACGACCAGATCCACGTGCCCGAGGGCACGGTCGGCGGCGGCGCGGACTACCTCCTGGAGAACACCGAGGTCGTCGTCGCGGTCCACGACGGCACCCCGCTGTACGTGGAGCTCCCGGTGACCCTGGAGCTCGTGGTGCAGCACACCGACCCGGGCCTGCAGGGCGACCGCTCCACCGGCGGCACCAAGCCGGCCACGCTGGAGACCGGCGCGCAGATCCAGGTCCCGCTGTTCGTCAACACCGGCGACAAGCTCAAGGTCGACACCCGCGACGGCCGGTACCTCGGCCGGGCCAACTGACGCCCTCGCCGCCGGCACGGACCGAGCGACCCCGCATGGCTGCCCGCAGCAAGGCCCGCAAGCGCGCCGTCGACGTCCTCTACGAGGCCGACCTGCGCGGCTCCGACCCGCTGGCCGTGCTGCGTGACCGCATCGCCGAGGGCCAGCCGCCGGTGGCCGAGCACACCGTGCGGCTGGTCGAGGGCGTGGCGGAGCACGCGGCGCGCATCGACCGGCTGATCGACACCCACGCCCGCGGCTGGTCGCTGCAGCGGCTGCCCGACGTCGACCGCGCCATCCTGCGCATGGCGACGTTCGAGCTGCTCTGGGCCGACGACGTGCCCGACCCGGTGGTGATCGACGAGGCGGTCGAGCTCGCCCGCTCGCTGTCGACCGACGACTCGCCCTCGTTCGTCAACGGCGTCCTCGGCGCCATCCTCGACGCCGAGGTGCCCGCGTAGGACCGCACGTCAGGGGCCCGTTCCGGATGCCGGGACGGGCCTCTCCCGTCCGGGGGTCCGCCTTCCGCCGCGCGTCCCGCGCTGGTTGGCTGGACCCGAGGCCCGGAGCAGCGGAGCCCGGGCAGCGGCGAGGAGGCCCACGTGACGCACCGACTGCTGGTCCAGTACGGCCGGCCCACCGACCCGGCCGCGTTCGACCGGTACTACCGCGACGTGCACGTCCCGCTGGCGCGGGAGATCCCCGGCGTGCTGCGCCTGGAGATCGGGCGGGCCCAAGCGCTGGGGGACGACGCGGCGCCGTACCTGGTCGCCGCCCTGGACTTCGAGTCCGCCGAGGCGTTCGCCGCGGGCCTGGAGTCCCCCCAGGGGTCCGCCGCCGCGGGAGACCTGGCGAACTTCGCCACCGGCGGCGCGACGATGAGCCATTTCGACGTGGAGGACGTCACCGGCTGAGCGCGGCACCGTTCGCGTCGCAGGCCCGCTGGCGGGTGCGTCCGGCGTCTCAGCGGTCCGCGCGGGGGGCGGCCGCGGCGAGCATCGCCGCCATCCGCGCGCTCGACTGCCGTCGGTGCACCCGGCGCAGCGCGGCGCGGCGGTGCGCGGCCAGCAGGAGGTCACGGTTCGGGGCCGGCGGCGGGACGGACATGCGGAGCTCCTCGGGCTGGGCTGCTGCTCTTCGACGTCCCGGACGTTAGGAGCGCCCGCTGACAGTTCCCTTGCAGCCGGCTTGCGCCTCCCTGGACGTCGCGTCCCTCCCGCCCCACGGGCACCGCACCGCGGGCGTCAGTGCAGGTCGCGCCGGGCGAAGAGGACGGTGCCGGCCCCGACGACCACCGCCGTCACCGCGAGGAGCAGGACGCCGGCCTGCAGGTGCCCGACGACGTACTCGGCCGGCACTGACGCGCCGTCGGGGGAGACGCTCGCGTCGTCGGGGAGCTGCAGGGTGAGGCCGCCGTCCTGGACCAGCCCCAGCGCGTTGGTGCTCAGCAGGAAGGGGTCCCAGCGGGGGCGCAGCACCCGCACGGCGTTCTCCACGACCACCACGTAGACGAACGCGGTGCCCAGCGCCGCCCCCGTGTTGCGCACCAGGTTGGCCAGGCCGAACCCCAGCAGGGCGGCGACGACGGTCAGCAGGACGGCGCGGGCCTGGGTCTGCAGCAGCGCGCCCCAGAAGCCGTCGGGCAGCGGGTCGTCCGTGCCCACCGCGGCCCGCAGGACGCCGGCCACCGCCAGCCAGAGGGCCTGGGCGAGGGCGCCGTAGAGCGCGGCGGCGGCGGTGAGGACGCCGATCTTGGCGCCCATCACCGTCCCCCGGCGCGGCACCCAGAACAGCAGCGCCACGATCGAGCGGGTCGACCACTCCGCGCCGATCCAGGTCGCGCCCATGGCGAACGCCAGCGCCGACGCCAGCGCGGCCACCGCCAGGGCGCCGTCCGTCGCCGAACCGGCGAGGTCGAAGGGCGCCCGGTCGAGGAAGGACTCGACGCCGCCGACGTCGGCGAGGGTGAGCGGGGGGCCGCAGAACTCCTCGGCGGGGACGTCGTCGGGGATCGTCGGGTCGGCCAGGCACTGCTCGCGGAAGACCTCCTGCTCGGCCACGAACCGCTCGGCCTCGGCCCGGGCCGCCGCGACCTCCGCGTCGGTGGGGGTGCCCAGGTTGAGCAGCCCGATCCCGGTGGCCACGGCGAACCCGACGACGGTCAGGGCGACCAGCACCTGGATGAACCGGCGGGAGCGGAACCGGTGCACCTCGGCGCGCAGCAGGCCGCGGAGCCGGGGGACGGGGACGGCCTCGTCCGTCACCGGGCGGCGCTCGGTGACGGCACTCATGCCCGGTCCTCCGGAGTCGTCGCCGGGCCGGCCCCCGGTGCGCCTCCCGGGGGCGCGGGGCTCCCGGTGAGGGCGAGGAAGGTGCTCTCCAGGTCGGGCGTGAGCGGGGTCAGCTCCTCGAGGAAGTGGCCGTGCCGCGCCAGCGTCCGCGTGACCTCGCCCGGTGCCGCCACGCGGTGCACCAGCAGGGTCCGCCCGTCGGGCGTCCCGGGCGGGGAGACGGCGAAGCCGGCGGCGGCGAGCACCGCCGCCGCGCCGGCCGCGTCGGGTACCCGGACCCGCACGTCGCCGCTCGCACCGCGGGCGAGGACCTCCGCCACGGGACCGGCGGCCACGCAGCGCCCCCGCGCGAGGATCGAGACCGAGTCGCACACTTGCTGGATCTCGGCGAGCAGGTGCGAGGAGAGCAGCACCGTCGTCCGCCCGTCCCGGCCGAGCCGGCGGATCAGCTCCCGCACGTCCCGGATGCCCGCGGGGTCCAGACCGTTGCTCGGCTCGTCCAGGACCAGCAGCCGCGGTGCCTTGAGCAGCGCCGCGGCGATGCCCAGCCGCTGCTTCATCCCCAGCGAGTAGCCCGCGAAGCGGTCGTCGGCACGGTCGGTGAGGTCGACGGTCTCCAGGCACTCCTCGACGCGGGCACGGGAGACGCCGGCGGCCTCGGCGAGCAGTCGCAGGTTGAGCCGCCCGGAGAACCCGGGGAAGAACAGCGGCGTCTCCACGAGGGCGCCGACGGCGCCGATGACCTCGGGCAGCGCCGCGGGCACCGGACGGTCCAGCAGCCGGACGTCGGCCCGGCCGTCGGCGGCCACCAGGCCCAGCAGCACCCGGATCGTCGTGGTCTTGCCCGAGCCGTTGGGGCCGAGGAAGCCGTGGACGCCGCCGTCCTCGACCAGCAGGTCCAGCCCGTCGAGGGCCTTCTGCGGCGGCCGGCCGCGGCGCCGGTAGCTCTTGGACACCGCGGTCATCTGCACGGCGGGCATGCGGCCTCCTCGGGCGGACGCCGGCCCGGGGGACCGGTCGACGGCACCCTGGCACAGCCGCGGCCGGGCACGCCGCTGCGCCGCGCGCGGACCCCCCGGGACGACGACGACGGGCCCCCACCGTCCGGTGAGGGCCCGTCGTCGTGCTCGTTCAGCGCGGGGTGCGGCGGCGCTCCCAGTTCGGGTTCAGCTCGGCGTCCTCGTCGTCGGCGCCGGCGATGCCCTCCATGCCGGGGGAGAGCACGCCCCACTCGATGAGCCGGCTGGTCAGCTCGTCGGGGCTCATGTCGTAGATGATCGCCAGCGACTTGAGGTCCTCGGCGCGGATGCTGAGCACCTTGCCGTTGTAGTCGTGCCGCTGCGCCTGGATGGTCGAGGCGTAGCGGGCCAGCGGCCCGGCCTCGTCGGCGGGGAGCGAGCCCAGGGACTCGAGATTGAGCACGATCTTGGTCGTGGCGGTCACGGCCGAGCTCGGCCGCGGGTCGGGCAGCAGCTCGGAGACCGGCACGCCGTAGAAGACCGCCAGCTCGGACAGCCGCTGGACCGTCACGGCCCGGTCGCCGCGCTCGTAGGAGCCGACCACGACCGCCTTCCAGCGACCGTGCGACTTGTCCTCCACCCCCTGCAGGGAGAGGCCCTGCTGGTTGCGGATGGCGCGGAGCCGGGCACCGAGGGCCCGTGAGTAGTCGGTGCTCATCCCGTGTCGCTCACTGTCCGTCGTCGTTCGTGGGGCACTGTCGTCACGCACCGTACTGGTACGCGGTTCGGGACGACAGCGGGCCACTCCTGGGTGTCACATCCTCCACCAGCCATGACGCCTCGGGGGGGTTCGACGCGCGGCGCCTCCGGCGCGTTCCCGCCGGTCAGGGCCCCCGACCGGGCGAGCCGGGTCACACCGACGGGTGCAGTACGGTGGACGCCGGTCCACCCCACTCCTTTAACGACCCGTCCGGTGAGGCGGGGAAGGAGGCCTGATGGCCGGCTCGCCCCCGGCTGCCCCGAGCAGCCGCGACCCCCGCGGTCCCGCAGCGCCCGGCGCGTTGCTCGCCGCCTCCGACGTCGCCCGCGTGGTCGACCGGATGGCCCACCAGCTCATCGAGAAGGCCGGGAACGGGCTGGCCGACCTCGTGCTGGTCGGCATCCCCACCCGCGGCGCCCCGCTCGCCCGGCGGCTCGCCGGCCGCGTCGAGGCGTTCTCCGGGACGCCGATCGACGTCGGCACCGTCGACATCACCCTCTACCGCGACGACCTGC
Organism: Blastococcus sp. SYSU D00813; assembly: GCF_054050735.1. Lineage (NCBI taxonomy): Bacteria > Bacillati > Actinomycetota > Actinomycetes > Geodermatophilales > Geodermatophilaceae > Blastococcus > Blastococcus sp. SYSU D00813. The sequence goes on along the minus strand of NZ_JBJGZX010000021.1, from coordinate 62,589 downwards.
GGCTGCGCGGCGTCCGGGCGCTGGAGGACACGGTGCTGCCCGACGCCGGCATCGACGGCCGGCTGGTGGTGCTCGTCGACGACGTCCTGTTCTCCGGCCGCTCGGTCCGCGCCGCCCTCGACGCGCTGCGCGACCTGGGCCGGCCGCGGGCGGTGCAGCTGGCGGTGCTGGTCGACCGCGGCCACCGGGAGCTGCCGATCCGCGCTGACTACGTCGGCAAGAACGTGCCCACGTCGCGCACCCAGTCGGTCAGGGTGCGGCTGGCGGAGACCGACGGCGCCGACGAGGTCGTCGTCACGGGAGCGGAGCAGTGAAGCGGCACCTGCTGGAGGCCGCCGACCTCGACCGCGCCGACGCGACCCTGGTGCTCGACACCGCCGCGCAGATCGAGGCCGCCCTGACCGGCCGCGAGGTCAAGAAGCTGCCCACGCTGCGCGGCCGCACGGTGGTGAACCTGTTCTACGAGGACTCCACCCGCACCCGGATCAGCTTCGAGCTCGCCGCCAAGCGCCTGTCCGCCGACGTCATCAACTTCTCCGCCAAGGGCAGCAGCGTCTCCAAGGGCGAGAGCCTCAAGGACACCGCGCTGACCCTGGAGGCGATGGGCAGCGACGCCATCGTCATCCGGCACTCCGCCTCGGGCGCGCCGCACCAGCTGGCCTCGTGGGTCCGCGGCAGCGTGGTCAACGCCGGCGACGGCACCCACGAGCACCCCACCCAGGCGCTGCTGGACGCCTACACGATCCGCCGCCGGCTGGGCCGGCTGGAGGGCGTGCGGGTGGCCGTCGTCGGCGACGTGCTGCACAGCCGGGTGGCCCGCTCCAACGTGCGGCTGCTGCACACCCTCGGCGCCGAGGTCACGCTGGTCGCGCCGCCGACCCTGCTGCCGGTCGGGGTGGGCAGCTGGCCGGCGGAGGTCTCCTACGACCTGGACGCCGTCCTGCCCAAGTCCGACGTCGTGATGATGCTGCGGGTCCAGGCCGAGCGGATGACCGCCTCGTTCTTCCCCAGCGCGCGCGAGTACAGCCGCCGCTACGGCCTCGACGCCCGGCGGGTGGCCGCCCTGGGCGACGACGCCATCGTCATGCACCCCGGCCCGATGAACCGCGGCATGGAGATCGCCGCCGACGTCGCCGACTCGGTGCGCTCCACCATCGTCGAGCAGGTCGGCAACGGCGTCTCGGTGCGCATGGCCGTCCTGTACCTGCTGCTCGGAGGGGCCCAGACCTCATGACGACGTACCTGGTCAAGGGGGCCCGCGTCCTCGGCGGCGACCCCGCCGACCTCCTGCTCCGGGACGGCCGGATCGCCGCCGTCGGCGACAGCCTCACGGCGACCGGCGCGGAGGTGGTCGACGCCGCCGGGCTGGTCGCGCTGCCCGGCCTGGTCGACCTGCACACGCACCTGCGCGAGCCCGGCCGGGAGGACGCGGAGACCGTCGAGACCGGCAGCCGCGCCGCGGCGCTCGGCGGCTTCACCGCCGTCCACGCGATGGCCAACACCGAGCCGGTCGCCGACACCGCCGGCGTCGTCGAGCAGGTGTGGCGGCTGGGCCAGGAGGCCGGGCTGGTCGACGTCGTCCCGGTCGGGGCGGTGACCGTCGGTCTGCGCGGCGAGCAGCTGGCCGAGCTCGGCGCGATGGCCGACTCGGCCGCGACCGTGCGGGTCTTCTCCGACGACGGGCACTGCGTCGCCGACCCCGCGCTCATGCGGCGGGCCCTGGAGTACGTGAAGGCCTTCGACGGCGTCGTCGCCCAGCACGCCGAGGAGCCGCGGCTCACCGTCGGGGCGCAGATGCACGAGGGCGACCGCTCCGCGCGGCTCGGCCTGACCGGCTGGCCGGCCGCCGCGGAGGAGGCGATCATCGCCCGCGACGTGCTGCTGGCCCAGCACGTGGGGGCGCGGCTGCACGTCTGCCACGTCTCGACCGCCGGCTCGGTGGAGATCCTGCGCTGGGCCAAGGCCCGTGGGGTCGACGTGACCGCCGAGGTCACCCCGCACCACCTGCTGCTCACCGACGCGTGCGCCGAGGGCACGGGGGCCGGTGCCGGGTGGGGGGCCTACAACCCGGTGTTCAAGGTGAACCCGCCGCTGCGCACGGACGACGACGTCCAGGCGCTGCGCGAGGGCCTGGCCGACGGCACGATCGACTGCGTCGCCACCGACCACGCCCCGCACGCGGTGGAGGACAAGGAGTGCGAGTGGGCGCAGGCCCGGCCCGGGATGCTCGGGCTGGAGCAGGCGCTCGCGGTCGTGCAGGACACGATGGTGGAGACCGGCCTGCTCGACTGGGCCGGCGTCGCCGACCGGATGTCGGTCCGCCCCGCGGCGATCGGCCGGCTCGGCGGGCACGGCCGCCCGCTGGCCCCCGGCGAGCCGGCCAACCTGCTGCTGCTGGACCCCGCCGCCCGGTCGACGGTCGACCCGGCCGCGCTGGCCAGCCGCAGCCGCAACAGCCCCTACGCCGGTCGGGAGCTGCCCGGCCGCGTGGTCGCGACGTTCCTGCGGGGCGTCCCGACCGTCCTGGATGGAAAGGCTCAGAAGTGACGACGCCGACCTTGTCCCGCGAGATCTGCACACTCGTGGGTCTCGCGGCCCCGAAAGCCCCGAGTGTGCAGATCTCGGGCTGGGAGGAACGGGCATGAGTGACGCGATCCTCGTGCTCGAGGACGGCAGGACGTTCCGCGGCGACGCCTACGGCGCGACCGGGACGACGGTCGGCGAGGCGGTCTTCGCCACCGGCATGACCGGCTACCAGGAGACGCTGACCGACCCCAGCTACGCCGGCCAGATCGTCACCATGACCGCCCCGCACGTCGGCAACACCGGCGTGAACGGCGAGGACGACGAGAGCCGTCGCATGTGGGTCGCCGGCTTCGTCGTCCGCGACCCCGCCCGCCGGCCGGCCAACTGGCGGGCCACCGGCAGCCTCGACGACGAGCTGGTCGCCCAGGGGATCGTCGGCATCAGCGGCATCGACACCCGCGCGCTGACCCGGCACCTGCGCGAGCGGGGCGCGATGCGCGCCGGCATCAGCACCGAGCTGGACGCCGAGGCGCTGCTGGCCCGGGTGCGCGACGCCGAGGGCATGGTCGGCGCCGACCTCGCCCCGACGGTGAGCACCGGTGAGCCCTACGTCGTCCCGGCGGTGGGGGACAAGCGCTTCACCATCAGCGCGCTCGACCTCGGCATCAAGACCGCCACCCCCCGGTACCTCGCCGAGCTCGGCGTCGAGACGCACGTGCTGCCCTCGACCGCCACCGCCGAGGAGCTGCTCGCCGCCGGCCCGGACGGCGTCTTCCTCTCCAACGGCCCCGGCGACCCGGCTGCCGCCGACTACGCGGTACGGGCGGTGCGCGGGGTGCTCGACGCCCGCCGGCCGCTGTTCGGCATCTGCTTCGGCAACCAGATCCTCGGCCGCGCGCTGGGCCTGGGCACCTACAAGCTGCGCTTCGGCCACCGCGGGCTCAACCAGCCGGTGCTCGACCGGGTCAGCGGCACGGTCCGGGTGACCAGCCACAACCACGGCTTCGCCGTCGACGCCCCGCTGGACCGGCCCACCGACACCCCCTACGGCGCGGTGGAGGTCAGCCACGTCGGCCTCAACGACGACGTGGTGGAGGGGCTACGGCTGCTCGAGGCGCCCGCATTCAGCGTCCAGTTCCACCCCGAGTCGGCGGCGGGGCCGCACGACGCGGCGCCGCTGTTCCAGCGGTTCGTCGACCTGATGGAGACCGCCCGCACCGGGACGGCGCAGGCCGGGGGACCGCCGCCGCAGGTCGAGCACAGCACGGGGGAGAAGGCCTGATGCCCAAGCGCACCGACATCGAGCACGTCATGGTGATCGGCTCCGGGCCGATCCTCATCGGCCAGGCCGCCGAGTTCGACTACTCCGGCACCCAGGCCTGCCGCGTGCTCAAGGCCGAGGGGCTGCGGGTCAGCCTGGTCAACAGCAACCCGGCCACGATCATGACCGACCCCGAGGTCGCCGACGCCACCTACGTCGAGCCGCTGACCCCGGAGTTCGTCGAGCGGGTCATCGCCAAGGAGCGGCCCGACGCGCTGCTGGCCACCCTCGGCGGGCAGACGGCGCTCAACATCGCCATCGGGCTGTACGAGAACGGCGTCCTGGAGAAGTACGGGGTGCGGCTGATCGGGGCCGACGTCGACGCGATCAACCGCGGCGAGGACCGGCAGATGTTCAAGGACATCGTCCGGTCGATCGGCGCCGACGCCCCCCGCTCGCGGGTCTGCGCCAGCGTCGAGGAGGCGCTGGAGACCGCGGCCGAGGTCGGCTACCCCGTCGTCATCCGGCCGTCGTTCACCATGGGCGGCCTCGGCTCCGGGTTCGCGACCGACGAGGAGATGCTGCGCCGGATGGCCGGGCACGGCCTGGCCGACTCCCCGGTGCACACCGTCCTCGTCGAGGAGTCGGTGCTGGGCTGGAAGGAGTACGAGCTCGAGCTCATGCGCGACCGCAGCGACAACGTGGTCGTCATCTGCTCGATCGAGAACGTCGACGCCATGGGCGTGCACACCGGCGACTCGGTGACCGTGGCCCCGGCCATGACGCTCACCGACCGCGAGTACCAGCGGATGCGCGACGTCGGCATCGCGGTGCTGCGCGCCGTCGGCGTCGACACCGGCGGCTGCAACATCCAGTTCGCGGTCAACCCGGCGGACGGCCGGCTCGTGGTCATCGAGATGAACCCGCGCGTCTCCCGGTCGTCGGCCCTGGCGTCGAAGGCCACCGGCTTCCCGATCGCCAAGATCGCCGCGAAGCTGGCCATCGGCTACACGCTCGACGAGATCACCAACGACATCACCGGCGTCACCCCGGCTGCGTTCGAGCCGACGCTGGACTACGTCGTGGTGAAGATCCCGCGGTTCGCGTTCGAGAAGTTCCCCGGCGCCGACCCGCGGCTGACCACGACGATGAAGAGCGTCGGCGAGGTCATGGCCATGGGGCGCAACTTCCCCGAGGCGTTGGGCAAGGCGATGCGGTCGACCGAGACCAAGGTCGCCGGGTTCTGGACCGGCGGGCCGGACCCGCGCTCGGCCGAGGAGCTGCTGGAGGTCCTCCGCACGCCGGTCGACGGCCGGCTCTACGTCGCCGAGCAGGCCCTGGCCGCCGGTGCCACCGTGGAGGAGGTCGCCGAGGCCAGCGGGTTCGACCCGTGGTTCGTCGACCAGATCGCCCTGGTGCAGGAGGTCGCCGCGGAGCTGCGCGACGCCCCGGCGGTCACCGCCGACCTGCTGCGCAGGGCCAAGCGGCACGGGTTGTCCGACCGGCAGGTCGCCGCCCTGCGCCCGGAGCTCGCCGGGGAGGACGGCGTCCGGACCCTGCGCTGGCGGCTGGGCATCCGGCCGGTGTTCAAGACCGTCGACACCTGCGCCGCGGAGTTCGCCGCCCGCACGCCGTACCACTACTCGTCCTACGACGAGGAGACCGAGGTCGAGCCCCGCGAGAAGCCCGCCGTGCTGATCCTGGGCTCGGGCCCGAACCGGATCGGCCAGGGCATCGAGTTCGACTACTCCTGCGTGCACGCCGTGCTGGCGCTGCAGGACGCCGGCTACGAGGCGGTGATGGTCAACTGCAACCCCGAGACCGTCTCCACCGACTACGACACCGCCGACCGGCTCTACTTCGAGCCGCTGACCTTCGAGGACGTCCTCGAGGTGGTCGAGGCCGAGCGCGCGGCGGGGCCGGTGGCCGGCGTCATCTGCACCCTCGGCGGGCAGACCCCGCTGGGTCTGGCACAGCGGCTCAAGGACGCCGGGGTGCCGGTGCTGGGCACGTCCCCGGAGGCCATCGACGACGCCGAGGACCGCGGCGCGTTCTCCCGGGTGCTCGCCGACACCGGGCTGCAGGCGCCCAAGCACGGCACCGCCACCACCTTCGCCGAGGCCCGCGCGATCGCCGCGGAGATCGGCTACCCGGTGCTGGTCCGGCCCTCCTACGTGCTGGGCGGCCGCGGCATGGAGATCGTCTACGACGAGGCCACCCTCGAGGCCTACATCGCCAAGGCGACCGACGTCAGCCCCGCGCACCCGGTGCTGGTCGACCGGTTCCTCGAGGACGCCGTCGAGATCGACGTCGACGCGCTCTACGACGGCGCCGAGCTCTACCTCGGCGGGGTCATGGAGCACATCGAGGAGGCCGGCATCCACTCCGGCGACTCGGCGTGCGCGCTCCCGCCGATCACCCTGGGGCAGGCGGACGTCGCGAAGATCCGCACCGCCACCGAGGAGCTGGCCGCCCGGATCGGCGTCCGCGGGCTGGTGAACGTCCAGTACGCGATCAAGGACGACATCCTCTACGTCATCGAGGCCAACCCCCGGGCCAGCCGGACGGTGCCGTTCGTCTCCAAGGCGACGGCGGTGCAGCTGGCCAAGGCCGCGGCGCGGATCGCGGTCGGGGAGACGATCGCCGGGCTGCGGACGGCGGGCGTGCTGCCGGCCACCGGCGACGGCGGCGACCTGCCCGCCGACATGCCGATCGCGGTCAAGGAGGCGGTGCTGCCCTTCAACCGGTTCCGCACCGCCGAGGGGCAGAACGTCGACACGGTGCTCTCGCCGGAGATGAAGTCCACCGGCGAGGTCATGGGCCTCGACACCGGCTTCGGCACCGCGTTCGCCAAGTCCCAGGCCGCCGCCTACGGCTCGCTGCCGACCGAGGGCACGGTGTTCGTGTCGCTGGCCAACCGGGACAAGCGCTCGGCGATCTTCCCGGTCAAGCGGCTGGCCGACCTCGGCTTCCGCGTCCTCGCCACCGCCGGCACGGCGCAGGTGCTGCGCCGCAACGGGGTGGCGTGCGAGGTGGTCGGGAAGTACAGCGAGGGCCCCGGCAACGTGGTCGAGCGGATCGTCGCCGGGGACGTCGACATGGTGGTCAACACGCCGTTCGGGTCGCCGGGCAACAGCGGCCCGCGGCTGGACGGCTACGAGATCCGCGCCGCCGCGGTCGGCGCCGGTGTCCCGAGCATCACGACCGTGCAGGGTCTCGCCGCCGCGGTGCAGGGCATCGAGGCGCTGCGGGCCGGCGACATCGGCGTCCGCAGCCTGCAGGAGCTGCACGCCGCCCTGGCGGCCTCCCGGTGACCTCCTACCTGACCAGCCCGGCGCCGCGGGCGGAGCGGCCCCCGGTCCAGCGGGAGGTCCCCGTCGTCTCGGCGCGGCCGACCGGCGCCTACGTCGAGCTGACCCTCGACGCCCCCGAGGTCGCCGAGCGCACCCAGCCGGGCCAGTTCGTCGCGTTCGCCGTCGGCGGGCCGATGACGGCGAACCTGCTGCGCCGGTCCATCGCCGTCGCCGGCACGGATCCGGCGGCCGGCACCGTCACCGTGGTCGTCGCCCCGCACGGGCCCGGGTCGACCTGGCTGGCCGAGCGCCGGCCCGGGGACACCGTCGACGTGGTCGGCCCGCTCGGCCGGCCGTTCCCGCTGCCGGAGCCCGGCGCCACGGCGCTGCTGGTGGGCGGCGGCTACGGGGCGGCGGCGCTGGTCGGGCTGGCCGGGCTGCTGCGCTCGCGCGGCTCCCGGGTGCTCGCGGTGACCGGCGCGGCCGACGCCGCGCGGCTGTGCTCGGTGGCGGAGCTCGGGGCGGTCGCCGACCGGGTCGAGGTCACCACCGACGACGGCAGCGCCGGCCGGACCGGCCGGGTGACCGTCGCGGTGGACGAGCTCGTCGGGGAGGCGGCGGTCGCCTACGCCTGCGGCCCGATGCCCATGCTGCGCGCGGTGGCCGACGCCGCCACCGCCGCGGGCGTGCCCTCCTACGTCGCGGTCGAGGAGTCGATGGCCTGCGGGATCGGGGTCTGCATGACCTGCGTGCTGCCGGTGGTGGGGTCCGACGGGCTCACCCGCTTCTCCCGGTCCTGCACCGAGGGGCCCGTCTTCGGCGGGGACCGGGTGCGCTTCGCCGACGTCGGCTCCCTGCCCTGGGACGTCGTCGGTGCCGACGCGATGGGGGTGGTGGCCCCGTGACGACGACCGCGAGCGGAGTCGCTCGAGCGCAGGAAGTGCACTCCAGCGACTCCGTCGACATGACGACGGCGCTCGGGTCCGTGCCGCTGGCCGGCCCGGTGCTCACCGCGTCGGGCTGCTCGGCGTTCGGTCAGGAGCTGGAGCCGTTCGTGGACCTGGGCGGCCTCGGCGCCGTCGTCACCAAGTCCGTGCAGCTGCGGCCCCGCTCCGGGCGCCCTACCCCGCGGATGGCCGAGACGCCGAGCGGGATGCTCAACTCCATCGGCCTGCAGGGCCCCGGCATCGACGGCCTGCTCGCCGGCGAGCTGCCCTGGCTGGCCGAGCGCGGCGTCCCCGCGTTCGTCTCCATCGCCGGCACCCGGGTCGAGGACTTCGCCGAGCTCGCCACCCGGCTGCGCGGCGTGCCCGGCGTCCTCGGGCTCGAGGTCAACATCAGCTGCCCCAACGTCGAGAGCCGCGGCGAGGTGTTCGCCTGCGACCCGGTCGCCGCCTCCGACGTGGTCGCCGCCGTCCGAGCCGCCGCGGACCCCGCGCAGCCGGTCTACGCCAAGCTCAGCCCCGACGTCACCGACATCGTCTCGGTCGCCCGCGCGGTCACCGACGCCGGCGCCGACGGCCTGTCGATGATCAACACCCTCCTCGGCCTGGTCATCGACCCCGACACCATGAAGCCGGTGCTGGGCGGGGTCACCGGCGGGCTGTCCGGCCCGGCGGTGCGCCCGGTCGCGGTGCGCTGCGTCTGGCAGGTGCACCAGGCGCTGCCGGAGGTGCCGATCCTCGGCATGGGCGGCATCCGCTCGGGCCTGGACGCGCTGCAGTTCGTGCTCGCCGGCGCCTCGGCGGTCAGCGTGGGGACGGCGGTCTTCCACGACCCCTCGGCGACCGCCCGGGTGCACCGCGAGCTGGCCGGGGCCCTGGCCGCCCGCGGGTTCTCCTCGCTGCGCGAGGCCGTCGGGCACGCGCACCGGTGAGCACCTTCGGGGAGCGGCTGGCCGACGCCGTGGCCGCACGCGGGCCGCTGTGCGTCGGCATCGACCCGCACGCTCCGCTCCTGGAGCGCTGGGGGCTGCCCGACTCGCCCGAGGGGCTCGCGCGGTTCACCGACGCCGTCGTCGGCGCGCTGGCCGGCACGGTCGCCGTCCTCAAGCCGCAGATGGCGTTCTACGAGCGGCACGGGTCGCGGGGGACCGCCGTCCTGGAGGACGCCGTCGCCCGCGCCCGGGCCGCCGGGGCGCTGGTGCTGCTGGACGCCAAGCGCGGCGACATCGGCTCGACGATGGACGCCTACGCCGACTACCTCCGCCCGGACCACCCGCTGGCCGTCGACGCGCTGACCGTCAGCCCCTTCCTCGGGCCGGGCTCCCTGCAGCCGGCCGTCGACACCGCCCGGCAGCACGGCGGCGGCCTGTTCGTGCTGGCGCGGACGTCGAACCCCGACGCCGGCACGCTGCAGCACGCGCTCGTGGGGGAGCGGTCGGTCGCCCAGGTCGTCGTCGACACGGTGCGCGGCTGGAACACCCCCGGCTGGGTCGTCGGCGACCCGCTGCCCGACCCGGGCTCGGTGCAGGACCTGGCGAGCCGCTTCGGGCCCACGACCGGCTCCTTCGGGGTCGTCGTCGGCGCGACCCTGCGCGCGCTGGACGTCGACCTGGCCGGCCTGGGCGGGCCGGTGCTCGCCCCTGGCCTGGGCGCCCAGGGCGGCTCGCCGGAGGACCTGCGCCGGCTGTTCGGCCGCGACACCGCCGTCGTCCCCACCGTCTCCCGGGACGTCCTGGGAGCCGGGCCCGACGCGGCCGCGCTGCGGGCCGCGGCGGCCCGCTGGGCCGAGGCCCTGGCCGCCTGACCGGGCGCCGCGACGCCGCGGTCCGTGCCGCCCTGACCAGGGCGGACCGCGCCGGCCGGAGCTGCCCCCGGCGTGTCGCGGTAGATCCCTCCCGTGTGGCGCACGTCACCGCTTACCGGAACTGCTCCGGAGCGTAAGCCGGTTGACCTGCCCCCTTGACACACGGTCATCACGCAGGTGGACGGAGGGTGAACACGGCGGCGCCGGCTGCCGCGAAAATGTGTCGAGGGTGGGCGTGACCTGCGCATACGCCGGTTACTAGGTTGGCCGTCAGGCTCCCGCGGGAGCGCCACCTCCGAGGCAGCACAACCACCAGCCGGGGTCCACCGTCGCCGGCGACGACACGATCGGATCGCACCGATGCCCCTTCCCAGCCTGTCCCCCGAACAACGCGCCGCCGCACTCGAGAAGGCCGCCGCGGCCCGCAAGTCGCGCGCCGAGCTCCGCGAGAAGCTCAAGAGCAAGGGCGCCACCGTCGGAGACGTCCTCCGGCAGGGCGAGACCGACGAGGTGATCGGCAAGATGCGCGTCAGCGCCGTCCTCGAGTCCCTCCCGGGTGTCGGCAAGGCCCGGGCCGCGAAGATCATGGAGCGGCTGGAGATCTCCCCGACCCGCCGCGTCCGAGGCCTGGGCGCCAACCAGCGCCGGGCGCTCGAGGCGGAGTTCGGTGGGGACCAGGTGGCGGCCGACCAGGTCCCCGCCGACGCCACCAGCTGACCCGCGCGACCGGAGGAACGAGGACGACGACGAGTGGTGCCCGATGCGCCCGCCTGCCCGCCGCCGGCGCGGCTGACCGTGCTCTCCGGCCCCTCGGGGGTCGGCAAGGGGACGGTCGTCGCCGAGGTCCGGCGGCGGTACCCGGAGGTCTGGCTGTCGGTGTCGGTGACGACCCGGCGGCCACGGCCCGGTGAGGTGGACGGCGTCCAGTACCACTTCGTCGACGACGCCGAGTTCGACCGGCTGGTCGCCACCGACGGCCTGCTCGAGTGGGCCGAGTACGCGGGCAACCGGTACGGCACGCCGGTGGCCCCGGTCCGCGAGCGCCTCGCGGCCGGGGCCCCGGCCCTGCTGGAGATCGAGCTGCAGGGCGCGCGGCAGGTCCGGTCCCGCGACGCCGAGGCGCAGCTGGTCTTCCTCGCCCCGCCCTCGTGGGCCGACCTCGTCAGCCGGCTGGCCGGCCGCGGGTCGGAGCCGCCGGAGGTGCAGGAGCGCCGGCTGGCCATCGCGCAGGCCGAGCTCGACGCCGCGGGGGAGTTCGACGTGGTGGTGGTCAACGACGACGTGGCCCGCGCCGCGGACGAGTTGGTAGGATTGCTGACTGCGCCCTCGCCGGACCTGTGCCGGGGTGGCGCGAAAGAGTGAGTCCGGCCCGCCGGCCGCCACTCCCGCTGAGGATCTGAGGAGCACGCCCACCCGTGTCCGGAGTCGCACCTGCCCCCGAGGGCATCACCAACCCGCCGATCGACGAGCTGCTCGAGCGCACCAGCAGCAAGTACGGCCTGGTGATCTTCGCCGCCAAGCGTGCGCGGCAGATCAACGCCTACTACAGCCAGCTCTCCGAGGGCCTGCTCGAGTACGTCGGGCCGCTGGTCGACACCGCGCCCCAGGAGAAGCCGCTCTCGATCGCGCTGCGCGAGATCAACGAGGGCCTGCTGACCCACACCGCCGGCGAGAACTGAGTCGCCCGCACCCCGATGTGATGACGGAGCCCCCGGCACCCGCCGGGGGCTCCGTCGCGTCTGGGGGAGGATGAGCTCATGAGCCGGATCGTGCTGGGCGTCAGCGGCGGCGTGGCCGCGTACAAGGCGGCCCTGCTGCTGCGCGCGCTCACCGAGGCCGGCCACGACGTGCGCGTCGTCCCCACGCCCGGCGCCCTGCACTTCGTCGGCGCCGCCACGTTCGAGGCGCTGTCGGGCAACCCGGTCACCACCGACGTCTGGTCCGACGTCCCGGAGGTGGCCCACGTGCGGATCGGGCAGACCGCCGATCTCGTCGTCGTCGCCCCGGCCACGGCCGACCTGCTGGCCCGCGCCGCCGCCGGCCGCGCCGACGACCTGCTCACCGCCACGCTGCTCACCGCGCACTGCCCGGTGGTGTTCGTGCCGGCGATGCACACCGAGATGTGGCTGCACCCGGCCACCCAGGACAACGTCGCCACCCTGCGCCGCCGCGGCTCGATCGTGCTGCCGCCCGCCGTCGGCCGGCTCACCGGCCCGGACTCCGGTCCCGGGCGGCTGCCCGAGCCCGCCGACGTCGCCGCGCTCGCCCAGCTGGTGCTCGCCTCCGGCGCGCCCGCGCTGGCCCGCGACCTGGGCGGACGACGCGTGGTGGTCAGCGCCGGGGGCACCCGCGAGCCGCTCGACCCGGTCCGCTACCTGGGCAACCGCTCGTCGGGCCTGCAGGGCTGGGCGCTGGCCCGGGTGGCCGCGGCCCGCGGCGCCGACGTCGTGCTCGTCGCGGCCAACGTCGAGGCGCCGGCGCCCTTCGGCGTCCGGGTGGTGCCGGTGGGCACCGCCGAGGAGCTGCGGACGGCGATGCGCCAGGAGGCCCGGGAGGCCGACGTCGTCGTGATGAGCGCGGCCGTCGCCGACTTCCGGCCCGAGACCGTCGCCGCGACCAAGCTCAAGAAGGGGTCGAGCAGCGAGCCCTCGGCCGTCCCCCTGGTGCGCAACCCCGACGTGCTCGCCGAGCTGGTCGCCGAGCGGCGGCCCGGGCAGCTCGTCGTCGGCTTCGCCGCCGAGACCGGGGACGCGGAGGGCGACGTGCTCGCCCACGGCCGGGCCAAGCTGGCCCGCAAGGGCTGCGACCTGCTGGTGGTGAACGACGTCTCCGGCGGGCAGGTGTTCGGCAAGCCCGACAACGCCGCCGTCGTCCTGGGCTCCGACGGCGCGGTGACCGAGCTGCCGCCCGGGAGCAAGGACGCCGTCGCCGCCGGCATCTGGTCCGCCGTCGTCACCCGACTGGGCTGACCGCACGCCCGACCGCACGCCTCCGTGCCCGCACCCCGGCGCCCGCCGGTACCGTGCACGACGACATCGTCCGTCGAACACCCTGGAGTTCTCGTGTCACGCCGCCTCTTCACGTCCGAGTCGGTGACGGAGGGCCACCCGGACAAGATCGCCGACCAGATCAGCGACGCCATCCTCGACGCGATGCTCGAGCAGGACCCGCGCAGCCGGGTCGCCGTCGAGACGCTGATCACCACCGGCCAGGTGCACATCGCCGGTGAGGTCACCACCGCCGGCTACGTCGACATCGCCGACATCGTGCGCAGGACGGTGCTCGGCATCGGCTACGACTCCTCCCGCAAGGGCTTCGACGGCGCCTCCTGCGGCGTCAGCGTCTCCCTCGGCGCGCAGTCGCCCGACATCGCCCAGGGCGTCGACACCGCCTACGAGGCGCGCACCGCCGGGGCCACCGACGACGAGATCGAGCGCCAGGGCGCCGGCGACCAGGGCCTGATGTTCGGCTACGCCAGCGACGAGACCCCCGAGCTCATGCCGCTGCCGATCGCGCTGGCCCACCGGCTGGCCCGGCGGCTGTCGGCGGTCCGCAAGGACGGCTCGGTGCCCTACCTGCGGCCCGACGGCAAGACCCAGGTCACCGTCGTCTACGAGGACGGCCGGCCGGTCGGCGTCGAGACCGTCGTCGTCTCCTCGCAGCACGCCGAGGACATCTCCATCGACCAGCTGCTGGCGCCAGACGTCAAGGAGCTCGTGGTGGAGCCCGAGCTGGCCGCGCTCGGCCTGCCGACCGGCGACTACCGCCTGCTGGTGAACCCGACCGGCAAGTTCGTCATCGGCGGCCCGATGGGCGACGCCGGGCTGACCGGCCGCAAGATCATCGTCGACACCTACGGCGGCATGGCCCGCCACGGCGGCGGCGCCTTCTCGGGCAAGGACCCGTCGAAGGTGGACCGCTCGGCGGCCTACGCGATGCGCTGGGTGGCCAAGAACGTCGTCGCCGCGGGCCTGGCCCGCCGCTGCGAGGTGCAGGTGGCCTACGCGATCGGCGCCGCCCACCCGGTGGGCCTGTTCGTCGACACGCACGGCACCGGCACCGCTCCCGACGACGTCCTGGAGAAGGCGATCACCTCGGTGTTCGACCTCCGCCCCGGCGCGATCGTGCGCGACCTGGACCTGCTGCGCCCCATCTACGGCCCGACGGCGGCCTACGGCCACTTCGGCCGCAGCGACCTCGACCTGCCGTGGGAGCGCACCGACCGCGTCGACGCGCTGCGCTCCGCCTGCGGCATCTGAGGCGGCACCCGGCTGCACCGGTGGCCCGTTCCCCCCAGGGGGAGCGGGCCACCGCCGTCTGCTGTCGTAGCCCGTCGGTAGCGTCGCCGGAGCGATGACGACGACCCCCGACCTCCCCGCCGCACCCCTGGTGGCCCGGGTCGTCGTGGACGTGCCGCTGGCCCACCTGGACCGGCCCTTCGACTACGCCGTGCCGCCCGAGCTCGCCGCCGACGTGCGGCCGGGCTGCCGGGTCCGGGTGCGCTTCGCGGGCCAGCTCGTCGACGGGTACGTCCTCGAGCTGGCCGCCACCACCGAGCACCAGGGCCGGCTCGCCCCGCTGGCCAGGCTCGTGTCGCCCGAGCCGGTGCTCACCCCGCAGGTGGCGGCGCTGGCCCGGGCCGTGGCCGACCGCTGGGGCGGCACCATGTCCGACGTCCTGCGGCTGGCGGTCCCACCGCGGCGCGCGGCGGCCGAGAAGCGCCCGCCCGCCGAGCCGCCACCGGCCCCGGGGCCACCCGACCCGGCCGGCTTCGGCCGTTACCCGGCCGGCCCGGCGCTGCTCGCCGCCCTCGCCGAGGGCCGCCCGGCGCGTGCGGTGTGGACGGCGCTGCCCGGGGAGGACTGGCCGGCCCGGCTGGCCGAGCTGTGCCAGGCCGCGCTGTCCGGCGACCGCGGCGCGCTGGTCGTCGTCCCCGACGGGCGCGACCTGGACCGGATGGAGGCCGCGGCGGCCGCGCGGCTGCCGAAGGGCTCCTTCGTCGTCCTGCGGGCCGACGCCGCGCCCGACGCCCGCTACCGGCGCTTCCTGGACGCCGTCCGCGGCAGCGCGAAGGTCGTGCTCGGCACGCGGGCGGCGGTCTACGCCCCGGTGGCCGACCTGGGCCTGGTCGCGATCTGGGACGACGGGGACGACCTGCACGCCGAGCCCCGCGGGCCCTACGCGCACGCCCGCGACGTCCTGGTGCACCGGGCGCACCTGGCCGGCTGCGCGGCCGTGGTCGCCGCCACCGCCCGCACCGCCGAGGCCGCCCTGCTGCTGGAGAGCGGCTGGGCGCAGGAGCTGGCCGCCGACCGCGCGGCCCTGCGCGCGGCCGCGCCGCGCGTGCAGGCGCTGGGTGCCGACGCCGAGCTGGCCCGCGACCCGGCCGCCCGCACCGCCCGGCTGCCCAGCCTCGCCCACCGGGTGGCCCGCGAGGCCCTCGCCGCCGGGGCGCCGGTGCTCGTGCAGGTGCCGCGGGCCGGCTACGCGCCCGGGCTGTCGTGCGACCGCTGCCGCGCGCCCGCCCGCTGCCCGGTCTGCTCGGGCCCGCTGGGCATCGCGCCGACCCCCGGGCCGGGCGGCTCGCGGGTCCCCGCCTGCCGGTGGTGCGCGCGCCCGGCGGCGACCTTCGACTGCCCGCACTGCCACGGCACGAAGCTGCGTGCCTCGGTGGTCGGCGCCTCCCGGACGGCGGAGGAGCTGGGCCGCGCGTTCCCCGGCGCCGCGGTCCGGGTGTCGGGCCGCTCGTCCGGCGTCCTGCCGACGGTCCCCGCCGGGCCGGCCCTCGTGGTGGCCACCCCGGGTGCCGAGCCGGTCGCCGAGGGCGGGTACGGCGCGGCCCTGCTGCTGGACTCCTGGGCGCTGCTGGGCCGGGCCGACCTGCGGGCGGGGGAGGAGACCCTGCGCCGCTGGATGAACGCGGCCACGCTCGTCCGGCCCGCCCCCGACGGCGGCCAGGTGGTCGTCGCGGCCGACGCGGCGCACCCGGTCGTGCAGGCGCTCGTGCGCTGGGACCCGGGCTGGCTCGCCGAGCGGGAGCTGGCCGACCGGCGGGAGCTGGGGTTCCCGCCGGCCACCCGGATGGCGTCGGTGTCCGGCTCGCCCGACGCCCTCGCCGACTTCCTCGCCGCCGTCCGGCTGCCGGCCGACGCCGACCTGCTGGGCCCGGTGCCCGAGCAGCCGCGCCCCGGCCAGGAGGGGCCGCGCGAGCGGTACCTGGTGCGCACGCCGCGCACCGAGGGGGTCGCCCTGGCCCGCGCCCTGGCCGAGGTGCAGGGCGTGCGCAGCGCGAAGAAGGTCGCCGAGCACGTCCGCGTGCAGCTGGACCCTCCCGAGCTGGTGTGATCGGCGCATGCGGACCATCGGCCTGCTCGGCGGCATGAGCTGGGAGAGCAGCGCGCTCTACTACCGACTGCTCAACGAGGCGGTGCGCGATCGTCTCGGCGGGCTGCACTCGGCCCGCTGCGTGCTGCTGTCGGTCGACTTCGCGGAGATCGAGCGCCTGCAGGTCGCCGGGGACTGGGACCGGGCCGGGGAGCTGCTGGCCGCCGACGCCCGCAGCGTGCAGGCCGCGGGCGCCGACCTCGTCCTGCTGTGCACCAACACGATGCACCAGGTCGCCGGGGCGCTCACCGCGGTCCTCGACGTGCCGCTGCTGCACATCGGCGACGTCACCGCCGACGCCGTCCGGGCCGCGGGCGTCACCCGGGTCGGCCTGCTGGGCACGGCGTTCACCATGGAGCGGCCGTTCCTGCGGGAGCGGCTGGCCGGGCACGGCCTCGAGGTCGTCGTGCCGGAGGCCGCCGACCGCGCGCTGGTGCACCGGGTGATCTACGAGGAGCTGTGCCTGGGGGTGGTCCGGGACGGGTCCCGGGAGGCGGTGCGCGGCGTCGTGGCGCGGCTGGCCGCCGCAGGCGCCACGGGCGTCGTCCTGGGCTGCACCGAGCTCGAGCTGCTGCTGGGCGCCGGCGACGTCGACCTGCCGCTGTTCCCCACCACGCAGCTGCACGTGGCCGCCGCCGTGGCCGCCGCCCTGGACTGACCCGGTCGCCGGGCATCCCGGGGTGTCGGGGCCGGTGGCCGGGGTAGCGGACGGGAACGGGTCAGCAACCGCCCGCTGGCCGACCACCGGTCCGCTCGGGGACCGGGACCAGGAGCGCCCCGTGACCGCCACGAACCCCCAGCCCGGTGACACCGGCAACGACGACGCCGGCTCCGGCGTCCCGCGCAGCGGCACCGACCCGGAGGGCGTCGCGAGCGTCAGGCGGGGCCTGCGCCGGGTCCTGCTCGGGTTGGTCGCCCTCGTCGTCGTCGCCGCGATCGCCGTCGGCATCAGCCGGTGCGGCCCCGACGACGGCCCCAGCGGCAACGACCCCTCCGACGGGGCGCCGGCCGTGGTCGGCGTGCTGACCGGCACCTGACCGGCCGCCCGGGGCGTCGTGCGGGGCCGCCTACGATCGTCCGGTGAGCGTGACCCCCATCCGGCTCTACGGCGACCCGGTGCTGCGCACCCCGGCCGCGCCGGTCGTGGACTTCGACGCCGAGCTCCGGCGGCTGGTGGCCGACCTGACCGACACCATGCAGGCCGCCGGCGGCGCCGGCCTGGCCGCGCCGCAGATCGGCGTCGGCCTGCGCGTCTTCACCTGGCGGGTGGACGGGGAGCTCGGCCACCTGGTCAACCCCGACGTGACGCTCGTCGGCGAGGAGCAGCAGGAGGGCCCGGAGGGCTGCCTGTCGCTGCCGGGCTACGCCTACGACTGCCGCCGGCACCTGCACGTGGCGGCCACCGGCTGGAACATGCACGGCGACCCGGTGCGGATCGAGGGCTCGCACCTGCTGGCCCGCGCGGTGCAGCACGAGGTCGACCACCTCGACGGCGTGCTGTTCGTCGACCGGCTCGACCCGGACGCCCGCGCGGCCGCGCTGGCCGCCCTCGCCGAGGCCGAGTGGTCCGGCTGGGGCGCCTACCTGCCGCGGGTGGAGGTGAGCCCCCACTGAGGCTCCTGTTCGCGGGCACCCCGGCGCCCGCCGTCCCCTCGCTGGACCTGCTGCTCGGCTCGGAGCACGAGGTCGTCGCCGTGCTCACCCGCCCGGACGCCCGCTCCGGCCGCGGCCGGTCGCTGCGCCGCTCGCCGGTGGCCGAGCGCGCCGACGCCGCCGGCGTGCCGGTGCTGCAGCCGCGCTCGCCGCGCGAGCCGGAGTTCCTGGCGCAGCTGGCCGACCTCGCCGTCGACTGCGCCCCGGTCGTCGCCTACGGCGCGCTGGTGCCGCAGGCCGCCCTCGACCTGCCGGCCCACGGCTGGGTCAACCTGCACTTCTCGCTGCTGCCGGCCTGGCGCGGCGCCGCCCCGGTGCAGCACGCGGTCATGGCCGGCGACGAGATCACCGGCGCGTCCACCTTCCGCCTCGAGGCCGGGCTGGACACCGGGCCGGTGTTCGGCACGGTCACCGAGGCGATCGGGCCCCGCGACACCGCCGGCGACCTGCTCGGCCGGCTGGCCGTCAGCGGTGCGCAGCTGCTGCTCGCCACCCTCGACGGCATCGCCGCCGGCGCGCTGGAGCCGCAGCCGCAGCCGGCCGAGGGGGTCAGCCTGGCGCCGCGCATCGAGGTCGCCGACGCGCGGGTGGACTGGACGCTGCCGGCGCACGTGGTCGACCGGCGGGTCCGGGGCGTGACCCCCGCGCCGGGGGCGTGGACGACCTGGCGCGGCGACCGCCTGCGGCTGGGCCCGGTGGAGCCGCTGCCGACGTCCCTGGGCCTGGAGCCCGGTGAGCTGTCGGTGGGTCCGACGGGCGTGCTGGTGGGCACCGGCCGCGGCGCCGTCCGGCTGGGCGAGGTGCAGCCCGCGGGCAAGCGGGTGCTGCCTGGGCCGGACTGGGCGCGCGGCGCGCGGCCGGCCGCCGGCGAGCGGGTCGGCGCATGAGCGGTCCGCCGCGGCGCGGAGGGCGGGGACCCTCCGGGGGCCGGCCCGGCGGGCGGCAGGGACGCCGGCCGCGCCCGCAGCTGGACGGCGCCCGGCTGACCGCCTACGACGTGCTGGACGCCGTCACCTCGCGCGAGGCCTACGCCAACCTGCTGCTGCCGCAGCTGCTGCGCGAGCGGGAGCTGGACACCCGGGACGCGGCCTTCACCACCCAGCTGGCCTACGGGGCGCTGCGGGCACAGGGCACTCTGGACGCCGTCCTGGCGACGCTGGTCGACCGGCCGCTGGCCGAGCTCGACCCGCGGGTGCTCGACCTGCTGCGGCTGGGCGCCTACCAGCTGCTGGACCTGCGGGTGCCGGCGCACGCCGCCGTCGCCACCACGGTGGACCTGACCCGCGCCGTCGTCGGCACGGGCGCCTCCGGTCTGGTCAACGCCGTGCTGCGGAAGGTCGCCGGTGGCGGGGACCGCGCGGCCTGGCTGGAGCGGCTCGGTGCCGGGGGCGACCAGCGGCTCGCGCTGGCCACCGACCACCCGCGCTGGGTCGTGGCGGCCTGGCGCGACGCGCTGGGCGGGGACGACGAGCTGGAGCCCGCCCTGCTGGCCGACGACGCGGCGCCCGAGGTGCACCTGGTCGCGCGGCGGGTGGCCCGCGAGGCGCTGGCCGAGGAGTCCGGCGGCGAGCCCGGGCCGTGGTCGCCGTACGCGGTCCGCATGGGCGGCGGGGACCCCGGCCGGCTGCCGTCCGTGCGCGCGGGCGCCGCGGCGGTCCAGGACGAGGGCAGCCAGCTCGCCGCGCTGCTGCTGGCGCGGGCGCCGCTGGAGGGGCCCGACGGGGCCTGGCTGGACATGTGCGCCGGCCCGGGCGGGAAGTCGGGGCTGCTGGCCGCCGTCCGCCCGGCCGGGGTGCGGCTGACCGCCGCCGACCGGGCCCCGCACCGGGCCGAGCTGGTGCGCCGGGCGCTGCGCGGCGAGGACGACGTCGAGGTGCTGGTGGCCGACGGGCGCGAGCCGCCGTGGGCGGCCGGCTCGTTCGACCGGGTGCTGCTGGACGCCCCGTGCACCGGGCTGGGGGCGCTGCGGCGGCGCCCCGAGGTGCGCTGGCGCCGGACGCCGGAGGACGTCGCCCCGCTGGCCGGGCTGCAGCGCGAGCTGCTGGACGGCGCGCTGGCGTCGGTGCGGCCCGGGGGAGTGGTCGCCTACGTGACCTGCTCGCCGCACACCGCGGAGACCGAGGACGTCGTGGGCGGGGTCGCGGCCCGCGACGACGTCGAGGTGCTGCCGGTGGCGCCGCTGTTCCCCGAGGTCCCCCGGATCGAGCGGGGGCGGTACGGGCAGCTGTGGCCGCACCGGCACGGCACCGACGCGATGTTCCTGTCGCTGCTGCGCCGCACCCGCTGACCGGTCGGCCGGCCGACGGCCGACCGCGAGCGGCTACGGTCCCGGCCGTGTCCTGGCTCCCCGACGACTTCGTCCACCCGCTGCGCGCCGACCTCCCGACCGGGCACCACCTGCGGCCCATCCGCGAGGCCGACACCGCGATCGACTTCCCGACCGTCATGGCCGAGCAGCCGCGGCTGTGGGCCGTCTACGGCGAGGCCTGGGGCTGGCCGCCGGCGGACATGACCGAGGAGCAGGACCGCGCCGACCTCGCCCGCCACGAGCGGGAGATCGAGGCCCACGAGAGCTTCAACTACGCCCTGTTCGACGCCGGCGAGACCGAGCTGCTCGGCTGCGTGTACGTCGACCCGCCGGAGAAGGCCGGGGACGCCGACGCCGAGGTCTCCTGGTGGGTCGTCGAGCGGCTGGCCGGCACGGAGGTCGAGGCGGCGCTGGACGCCTTCGTCCCGCGCTGGCTCGCCGGGGAGTGGCCGCTGCGCCGTCCCCGCTTCGTGGGTCGTGACCTCAGCTGGGCGGAGTGGACCGCCCTGCCCGACCGCGACTGACCCGCGGTCGGTGGGGGGGCGGCGGTCAGAAGGGGAAGCGGCGCTTGGTGTGCTGGACGCTCACCCAGTGGTCGGTGGTGAACTCGTCGATCGCCCACTCGCCGCCGAACCGGCCCAGGCCCGACTCCTTCTCGCCGCCGAACGCGGTGTTGTTCTCGTCGTTGAGCGGTGAGTCGTTGACGTGGGTCATCCCCGCCTCGACGCGGAGGGCGAAGCGGACGCCGCGCTCGGTGTCCTCGGTGAAGACGGCGCTGGACAGCCCGTACTCGGTGTCGTTGGCGATGGCGAGCGCGTCGTCCTCGTCGCGGGCCCGGATGATCGTGACGACGGGACCGAACATCTCCTGTCGCGCGCTGGCGACGTCGTTCGTGCCGAGCAGGACGTGCGGCGGCAGCACGGAGCCGATCGGGCCGGTGGGGTCGCCGCCGAGCAGCTGATGCGCGCCGTCCTCGCGGGCGGCGCCGATCTTCTCCTGGATCCCCTCGAGCTGCTTGGCGTTGATGATCGGCCCGATGACGGTGTCGTCCTCCCGCGGATCTCCGGCCTTGAGCGAGCGGGCCCGCTCGACGTAGCGGTCGACGAACTCGTCGTGCACGGCGTCGTCCACCACGATCCGGTTGGTGATCATGCAGACCTGGCCCTGGTGGAAGAACTTGCCGAAGATCGCCGCGTCGACGGCGTAGCCGAGGTCGGCGTCGTCCAGGACGACGAGCGGGCCGTTGCCGCCCAGCTCCAGCGACAGCTTCTTGAGGCCGGCCTTCTCGGCGATGCCCTTGCCGACCGGTGTGGACCCGGTGAACGAGACGACCCGCGGCGTGGGGTGGGAGACGATCGCGTCGCCGATCTCGCTGCCCGACCCGATGACCACCGAGAGCAGCCCCTCGGGCAGCCCCGCCTCCTCGTAGACCTTGGCCAGGAGCAGGCCGCCGGTCACCGGCGTGTCCCCGGCCGGCTTGAGGACGACGGCGTTGCCCAACGCCAGTGCCGGGGCGACGGAGCGGTTGGACAGGTGCATCGGCACGTTCCACGGGCTGATGACGGCGACGACACCCACCGGACGGCGGTAGACGCGGCTCTCCTTGCCCTCGATGTCCGCGGGCAGGATCCGGCCCTCGACGCGGTAGGGGTAGGACGCCGCCTCGTGGAAGTCGCGCACGGTGATCGCGAACTCGAAGGCCGCGGCGGGGGCCGCGGCGCCGCTCTCGCGGACGTGCCAGTCGACGATCTCGTCCCTGCGGGCGTCCATGATCGCCGCGGCCCGGCGCATCACCTCGGCGCGCTCGCCGGGCAGCCGGGCGGCCCAGTCCCGCTGCGCCTCCTTCGCCCTCGCGTAGGCCTGGTCGAGGTCGGCGGCGTCGGCGAGGCGGATCTCGGTCAGCGTCTCGCCGGTGTAGGGGTCGGTGTCGGTCGCCGTCTTCCCCGAGCTCCCGGGCCGCCAGGTGCCGGCGATGGGCATGCGGTCGAATCCGTCGTAGCGGGAGGGGGCGGGGGTCGCAGGAGCCATGGGTCGTGCCCTACCCGGCCGCCCCCGGCGGACACGCCCCGATCCGCGCCCGGCCTCGTCGCGGGT
This sequence comes from Blastococcus sp. SYSU D00813, assembly GCF_054050735.1. Taxonomy (NCBI): domain Bacteria; kingdom Bacillati; phylum Actinomycetota; class Actinomycetes; order Geodermatophilales; family Geodermatophilaceae; genus Blastococcus; species Blastococcus sp. SYSU D00813. The sequence continues at coordinate 40,322 of NZ_JBJGZX010000021.1, read as the reverse complement.
GCCGCGGTGCCGGTCTGGGTGCCGCGCGGCAGATCGGCGGTCGGGTCGGGGACGCGGCAGTGCCGGCCGGGCGCAGGGCACCCACGGCGGACCGGCCTCGGGGACCGGCGCGGCGGACCGGCTCGACCGGTGGGCCGGGTCAGCCGGCGCCGGCGGTGTCCCCGGTCCGCATCGCGGAGGCGTGCGAGCGGGGCGCCGGTCGCGGGCGCGCGGGCGCGGCCGACCACGCCTCGGACCAGCCGCCGGACCCCGTACGCGCAGGTTGGGGAACCGCACGGGATCGCGCCGCCGTGCATCGCCCCGAAGGGGAGCGGGCGGGCCCGCCTAGACTCGGCACCCGTGCCCCGGACGCCGATGATCGCCCCCAGCCTGCTCTCGGCCGACTTCGCCCGCCTCGCCGAGGAGGCGCAGCGCGTGGCCGACGCCGACTGGCTGCACGTCGACGTCATGGACGCCCACTTCGTGCCCAACCTGACCCTGGGCCGGCCGGTGGTCGAGGCGATCCAGCGGGTGAGCCCCGTCCCGCTCGACTGCCACCTGATGATCGAGGCCCCGGAGCGGTGGGCGCCCGGCTACGCCGAGCTCGGCGCCCGCAACGTCACCGTCCACGCCGAGGCCTGCACCGGCGACCCCCGCGACGTCGCCCGCGACCTCCGCGCCGCCGGCGCGCTGGCCGGCCTGGCGGTCAAGCCCGGGACGCCGCTGGAGGACTACGTCGAGGTGCTCCGCGAGTTCGACACCCTGCTGGTCATGACCGTCGAGCCCGGCTTCGGCGGCCAGTCGTTCATCGCCGAGGTCCTGCCCAAGGTCCGCCGGGCCCGCGAGCTGGTCGACACCGGCCACCTGAAGCTGTTCGTCGAGGTCGACGGCGGCATCAACGCCGACACCATCGAGCAGGCCGCCGAGGCCGGCGCCGACGTCTTCGTCGCGGGCTCCGCCGTCTACGGCGCCGACGACCCCGCGCGGGCCATCGCCGCCCTGCGCGCGCAGGCCGCCGCGGCGCTGTCCGGGTGACCGCCCCGACCGGCGCCACCAGCCCCTGGGCCGAGCGCATGGCCATGGCGCGGGCGCTGGCCCTCGGCGAGTCGGTCCTCGGCGCCACCAGCCCGAACCCGCCGGTCGGCGCCGTGGTGCTGGCCGCCGACGGCACGCCGGTGGGGGAGGGCGCGACCGCGCCGCCCGGCGGCCCGCACGCCGAGGTCGCCGCCCTCGCCGAGGCCGGGGAGCGGGCCCGGGGCGGCACCGCCGTCGTCACGCTCGAGCCCTGCGCGCACACCGGGCGCACCGGCCCCTGCGCCGACGCCCTGATCGCCGCCGGCGTCGCCCGCGTCGTGGTCGCCGTCCCCGAGCCGACCGGCCTGGCCGCCGGGGGCGCGCAGCGGCTGCGCGACGCCGGTGTCGAGGTCGAGGTGGGCCTGGAGCGGACGGCGGCCGAGGCCGGCGCGCTGGCCTCCTGGCTGACCGCCGTCCGCGAGCACCGCCCCCACGTGGTGTGGAAGGTCGCCGCCACGCTCGACGGCCGGGTCGCCGCCGCCGACGGCAGCAGCCGCTGGGTCACCGGCGCCGAGGCGCGCGAGGCGGTGCACCGGCTGCGGGCCACCTGTGACGCGGTCGTCGTCGGCTCCGGGACGGCGCTCACCGACGACCCGCAGCTGACCGTCCGCCGTCCCGACGGGAGCGACGCCGCACGGCAGCCGCTGCGCGTCGTCGTCGACCGGCGCGGCCGCCTGCCCGGCGCCGCCCGCGTCCGCGACGACGCGGCCCCGACGCTGGTCAGCGCCGCACCGACCGCCGCGGACCTGCTCGCCGAGCTCTACGCCCGCGACGTCCGCCGGCTCCTGCTGGAGGGCGGGCCGACGCTGGCCGCGGCGTTCCTGCGCGCGGGCCTCGTCGACGAGGTGGTGCTGCACGTCGCACCCAAACTGCTCGGCGCGGGCGCCCCGCTGGTGGGCGACCTGGGAATCACCTCCATCGCCGGCGCGCTGTCCCTGACGGTCACCGACGTCGTGCGGCGGGGCCAGGACGTCGAGATCCGGCTGCGGCCGGACGGGAGGAGCTGACCGTGTTCACCGGCATCGTCGAGGAGGTCGGCACCCTCGAGCGACGCGACGAGCAGGCCGACTCCGCCGTGCTCGCCATCCGCGCCCGCACCGTGCTCGGCGGCGTCTCCCTCGGCGACTCGATCGCCGTCAACGGCGTGTGCCTCACCGTCACCGGCGTCGAGCCGGCCGGGGACGGGTCCGGCGTGTGGAGCACCGACGTCATGGCCGAGACGCTGAGCCGCAGCAGCCTCGGCGCGCTGGGCGCCGGCGACCCGGTGAACCTCGAGCGGGCCGTGACCCCGCAGACCCGGCTGGGCGGGCACCTGGTGCAGGGCCACGTCGACGGCGTCGGCTCCGTGCTGGCCCGCACCCCGGGCGAGCACTGGGAGGTCGTCCGGATCGCCCTGCCGCCGTCGCTGGCTCCGTACGTGGTCGAGAAGGGGTCGGTCGCCGTGGACGGCGTCTCGCTCACCGTGAGCGCCGTCAGCGCGGTGCACGACCCGGAGCCCTGGTTCGAGGTGAGCCTCATCCCCACCACCCTGCGCGAGACGACGCTGGGCACCCGCGCGCCGGGCAGCCCCGTGAACCTGGAGGTCGACGTGGTCGCCAAGTACGTGGAGCGGCTCCTGGAGGCGCGCCGGTGAGCGGGCAGCGCGTGCGGCTGGACAGCGTCGAGGACGCGATCGCCGCGATCGGCGCCGGCCGCGCCGTCGTCGTCGTCGACGACGAGGACCGCGAGAACGAGGGCGACCTGATCTTCGCCGCCGAACTGGCGACGCCGGAGCTGGTCGCGTTCACGGTCCGCCACACCTCGGGCTACGTCTGCGTGGCGGTGACCGAGGCCGACGCCGACCGGCTGGACCTGCCGCCGATGTACCGGGTCAACCAGGACCGCCACGGCACCGCCTACACGGTCACCGTCGACGCCCGCGCCGGCACCGGGACCGGCATCTCGGCCGCCGACCGCGCGCACACCATCCGGCTGCTGGCCGGCGCCGGGACCTCGCCGACCGACCTGACCCGCCCCGGGCACGTGGTGCCGCTGCGCGCCCGCGACGGCGGGGTGCTGCGCCGGCCGGGGCACACCGAGGCCGCCGTCGACCTCGCCGTGCTGGCCGGGCTGCGCCCCGCGGGCGCGCTGTGCGAGGTCGTCAGCGAGCGGGACCCGACCGAGATGGCCCGCAGCGAGGAGCTGCGCGCCTTCGCCGACACCCACGGCCTGCTCATGGTGTCCATCGCCGACCTCATCGCCTACCGCAAGCGCTTCGACAAGCTGGTGGAGCGGGTCGCCGAGGCGGTCGTGCCGCTGCCCGCGGGCACGTTCACCGCGGTGGGCTACCGCAGCTCCTACGACGAGCGCGAGCACGTGGCCTTCGTCGTCGGCGACATCGGCGACGGGCAGGACGTGCTGGTCCGCGTGCACTCCGAGTGCCTCACCGGCGACGTGTTCGGCTCGCTGCGCTGCGACTGCGGCCCGCAGCTGCAGGCCGCGCTGGCCCGCGTGGCCGAGGAGGGGCGCGGCGTCGTCCTCTACATCCGGGGGCACGAGGGCCGGGGCATCGGCCTGCTGCACAAGCTGCAGGCCTACCAGCTGCAGGACGCCGGCGCCGACACCGTCGACGCCAACCTGGGCCTGGGCCTGCCCGCCGACGCCCGCGACTACGGCACCGGGGCGCAGATCCTCGTCGACCTCGGCATCCGCACCATGCGCCTGCTGACCAACAACCCGGCCAAGCGGGCGGGCCTGGAGGGGTACGGGCTGGAGGTCCTCGGCCGCGTCCCGCTGCCCAGCCACGTCACCGCCGAGAACCTGGCCTACCTGCGCACCAAGCGCGACCGGATGGGCCACCTGCTCGACATCCTCGAGCCCGAGACCGAGTCCGGCCCCGACGACGTGCCCGGCACCGTGGTCCCGCTGGCGCAGCGCGAGCAGCGGCTGTGAACGGGCTCGCGCGTCCGCGGACGGGCCGGGCAGCGGGGCCGCGGGCGCGGTCGACGAGCATCAGCGAGGAGGCGGCGTGAGCGGGACGGGCGCCCCCGCGGCGGAGCCGGTCGACGCCGCCGGGCTGTCGCTGGGCGTCGTCGCCACCACCTGGCACGCCGAGATCACCGGCGCGCTGCTGGAGCGCGCGGTCGCGGCGGCGCGCGCCTGCGGGGTCCCGGCGCCGACCGTCGTCCGGGTGCCCGGCGCCGTGGAGCTGCCGGTCGTCGCCCAGGCGCTGGCCGAGCGGCACGACGCCGTCGTGGCGCTGGGCGTGGTCGTCCGGGGCGGGACGCCGCACTTCGAGTACGTCTGCGACGCGGTGACCGCCGGGCTCACCCGGGTCTCGCTGGACGCCGGCCGGCCGGTCGGCAACGGCGTCCTGACCTGCGACACCGAGGAGCAGGCCCGCGACCGCGCGGGGCTGCCCGGCTCGGCCGAGGACAAGGGCTGGGAGGCCGCCGTCGCGGCCCTGGCCACGGCACTGACCCTGCGCGCCCTGCGTGCGCCGCAGCGGACCACCGGGTTCACCGCGGACCCGGCCCCGGGAGGACGAGCGTGAAGACCTTCGACGAACTGTTCGCCGAGCTCTCCGGCAAGGTCGCCGCCGGCGACCCGGCCTCCGGCACGGTGGCGGCGGTGCGCGACGGCGTGCACGCGGCGGGCAAGAAGGTGGTCGAGGAGGCCGCCGAGTCGTGGATGGCCGCCGAGCACGAGGACGAGCAGCGCACCGCCGAGGAGATCAGCCAGCTCCTCTACCGGGTGCAGGTCCTCATGCTGGCGCGGGGGCTGACCCTCGACGACGTCTACGCTCACCTCTGAGTAAGGACCCCGCTGCCCCCCCACGCCTCGCACGCTCGGCGCGGGCCCCTGCAGCGGGGCCATGGGTCCTCATCCGTCGAAGGAGCTCGTCTGTGCTGCGCGTCGCCGTCCCCAACAAGGGAGCCCTGAGCGAACCGGCCGCCGAGATGCTCGCCGAGAGCGGCTACCGGCAGCGGCGCAGCACCAAGGACCTCGCCGTCTACGACCCCGACAGCGACACCGAGTTCTTCTACCTGCGCCCGCGCGACATCGCCGTCTACGTCGCCGCCGGCACCCTCGACGTCGGCATCACCGGCCGCGACATGCTGCTCGAGACCGCGCCGGCCGACGGCGCCGGCTCCTCGGCGATGGAGGTCATGCCGCTGGGCTTCGGCCGCTCCTCGTTCCGCTTCGCCAGCCCCGTCGAGTCGGGCATCGAGAAGCCCGAGCAGCTGGCCGGCAAGCGGATCGCCACCGCCTACCCGGTGCTCCTGCAGCGCTACCTGGACGACAACGGCATCGACGCCGGCGTGGTCAAGCTCGACGGCGCGGTGGAGACCGCCTGCCGGCTGGGCGTGGCCGACGCGGTCTGCGACGTCGTGGAGACCGGGACGACGCTGCGTGCGGCCGGGCTGCACATCATCGGCGAGCCGGTGCTGACCAGCGAGGCGGTGCTGGTGCGCCGCGGCGGCACCGAGGAGAGCCCGGCCATCGAGCAGCTCCGCCGCCGCCTGCGCGGGGTCCTCGTCGCCCGGCAGTACGTGCTGCTGGACTACGACTGCCCCAACCACCTGCTCGAGCAGGCCACCGCGATCACCCCGGGGCTGGAGGGGCCGACGGTCAGCCCGCTGCAGACCGAGGGCTGGTCGGCGGTGCGGGCGATGGTCCGCCAGACCGAGACCAACCGGCTCATGGACGAGCTGTGGGAGCTGGGCGCACGCGCCATCCTCGTCACGAGCATCCACGCCTGCCGGATCTGACGTGCGGCCGCTGCTGGTGCTCGTCGCGCTGGCGGCAGCGCTGGGCACGGCCGCGTGTGCCGACCGCCCGGACGGCGGCGACGCCGGCGCACCTGCACCCGCGCCCCCGGCCTCGGCCGACGGGCTGACGGTCACCGTCGACCGCGGCGACGGCGGCCCGGCCGAGGAGTACACGCTGACCTGCGGCGACCCGGCCGGGGGCACGCTGCCCGACCCGCAGGCCGCCTGTGACCACCTCGCCGGGCTCGAGGACCCGTTCGCGCCGCTGCCGGACGACGTCGCCTGCACCGAGCAGTACGGCGGCCCGCAGACCGCGCGGGTGGTCGGGACCTGGGCGGGCGAGCCGGTCGACCTCGCCTTGTCGCGGACCGACGGCTGCCGCATCGGCCAGTGGGACGCCCTCGGGCCGCTGCTGCCCGGACCGGTCGGCGTCCTCGACTGAGCGGCTCAGGCGGGCTTCGTCGCCCGCCCGTCGAGCCAGAGGGTGTCGGACTCGTCGCGGTGGGCCCCGCTGCCGCCCACGTGCCTGCCGCTGATCGTCGGCCCGTTCTTGATCACGTGGACCAGTGCCATGCCGTGGCCACGGCCGAGGCCGTGCTCCTCGGCCAGCCAGGCCAGCACCGGGCCGGCCTTGGTGGCCGGGCCCTCGAAGCCCCGCTCCCGCGCCTGCTCGACCAGCCGGCGCGGGGTGAGCCCGGTCTTCTCCTCGATCGCGTCGAGGTAGGCCTGGAAGGACATTCGCAGCTCCTGGGGTCCCGGTCCGGCCGCGCGGCCGGACGTCGTCGGCAGGGGAGACGTGCCGGCGGCGCCGGACTCATCGGTGGCCCGTCCGGCGCGGGCGCCCGGACGCGCCGCGAGCCCCCGTCCCGGAGGACGAGGGCTCGCGGCGGGGATGCTCAGCGCGGGCGCGTGGTGCGGTCGACCAGGTCGATCGCGGTGGACAGGCCCAGGGCCATCGCCCGGCCGCTGGTGGAGCCGGTCGCCATCAGCCCGGCGATCGCGGGGCCCAGCGGCCGCTCGCCGACCAGGCCCTGCAGGACGGCCGCGTACTCGCCGCTGACCCGGCCGGCCGCGGCGTGCCGCAGCAGCGCCCGGGACAGCTCGGTCGTGCGGCCGGCGGCCAGCGCGTAGACGCCGGCGGCGAACCGGTCGGCCGCGGGGTGCCCGAGCAGGACCAGCCCGGCCATGGTGCCCGCCATGACGTCGTCCCCGGCGGGCGTGAGGCCCGGGCCCAGCCCGATCAGCCGGGTGGCCGTGCGGAGCGCGGCGTCCAGGTCGGCGCGGCGGACGGCGCCGCGCAGCGCGGCCAGCGGGCCACCGGGGCCCCCGGGCAGCCCGGGGAGGTTGAAGGCGCTGTGCGGGCCCTCGCCGTAGAGCGCGGTGCGCAGCTGGCGGACGCCCTCGGGCAGCAGCGCCGGCCGCAGGCTGGGCAGCTTGGGCCGCGGGTCCCACCACGCCGCGGCGCTCACCGCGAGGTCGCCGACGACGATGCGGCCGCCGCCGACCTCGGCCGGCGCCCCGGCGGGCAGGGCGACGAGCGGGCGGCCGTTGCTCGGCCGGAAGAGGACGCAGCCCAGCGGCAGGCGCGCCGCGTCGCTGGTGAGGACGCCGACGACGTCCGAGCCGCGGTCGGTGGCCACCTGGAGGTAGACGGCGGCGGGCATGCTGGCGAGCACCCGCGCGGGCCGCACCGGCCCGCGCAGCAGCTCTGCCACGCCCGTGCTTGCGGAGGCCGGCACCGCGCTCGCGGCCCGGGAGACCGCGGCGGTCCGCGCGGTGGCCTGGGCCGACTCGCGGGGCAGCGGGATGGTCGGCACGCCCGCGCGGGCGGCGTGCCCGCGACCCGGAGCGGCCGGCGTGGTGTGGTCGATCGTGTGCATCGGAGGCCCTTCCCCGTTGGAGCGGCGGGAGCTCCCCCTGACCGGCGCTCCCGCCCGGCGCCGTCCTGCCCAGCGGGGGGCCGGGGCACCGGGGGAGCGGTGGCCACCTACCATCCAGCGAGCGGGGTGGTTCCGGGCTTCGAACCTATTCGGCGCGTCGCGGGCCGAAATATGGCGGATGTCGCCAAGAATGGCCCCGGGCGGACGGGGACTCCTGACAGAATGACGCCATCCATGGAGCGCCCATACGGACGCTGCATGAGCGAACGGCCACGAAGAGTCATGACGCGCAGGGGAGGAGCACGCCCGGTGACGACACGATTCCGGTGCGTCAGGGCGGTCGAGGGTCCTACCCGCGGCCCTCACCACTCAAACACGGCGGTCCCGGGGACCCCGCGGGGGGCCCGGTGACCGACGTCCGCCCCCAGCACGCCAGCTGGCAGGAGCGCTCCGGGCTCACCCTCGAGGAGGCGCTCGGGCTCCCCGGCCTCACCGGCACCGAGATCGTCGCCGGGAGCGGCGGCAGCCAGCGGCTCGTGCGGCACATGGTGGTCGACGACCCGGCCGACCCGCTGTCGGTCGCCGGTCCCGACGTCCTCGTGGTGCTCGGCGCCCGGCTGCCCCCGGCCGACGCGGCCAACTGCCGGGCGCTGGTCGAGCGCCTGGTCTCCATGGGGACGGCGGGCCTGGCCTTCCGGCGCACCGAGGGGCCGGCGCCGGTGCCACCGGAGGTGCTGGCCGAGGCCGACCGGCGCGACTTCCCGGTGCTGGCGGTGCCCGCCGACGTCCGCATGGACGAGGTCGTCTCCGAGGTCCTCGGCGCCGTGGTGGCCAAGCAGGGCGAGGCGCTGGCGCTGTCCCTGCGGATGCACGACCAGTTCATCGACGTCGCGCTCAGCGGCGGCGGGCTGGCCGAGGTGACCGACCAGCTGGCCAACTACCTCGAGGGGGCCGCGGTCCTGGGGCTGGGTCCCGACCGCGAGATCGTCACCAGCGCCGGGCCGCCCGAGGACGTCACCGAGATCAGCGACTGGCTCTGGCTGCTCGACGCCGCCGCCGACGACCTCATGGCCGAGATGGCGCCCGCGCGGCGGATCTCGGGGCAGCGCGCCGTGCAGGCCGTGGTCACCCCGGCCGAGGTGCTCGCCGACGCCGACCTCTCCCCGGCCGACGGCATCCTGCTCGTCCCCGGGCACCACCAGCTGCCCGGCGGTGTCGGGGAGTACGCCGTCGCGCCGATCGTGGCCGGCGAGCAGCGGCAGGGGTGGCTCGTCGCCGTCCACCGCACCGGCCCGCTGCTGTGGGGAGCCGGCGGCGTGCTCGAGCGGGCCGCGGTCGTCGCCGCGCTGTCGGTGATCCGGCAGCAGGCGGTGCACTCGGTCGAGCTGCGCTTCCAGGGCGACCTGGTGCGCCGGCTGGTCGCCGGGTCCCTGCGGCACACCGAGCGGGTGCTCGCCCAGACGCGGTCGTTCGGCTGGCGGCTGGACGGGCCGGTCGTCGTCCTGGTGACGGCGACCGAGACCGCCGCCGACCCGACGGCCGACCCCACCCGCGCGCTGGACGTCCTCGACCGGCTGGCCGACGGCTGGCGCTCGGCGCTGGAGGGCGAGGTCGCCGGCGCCGCCGTGGCGGGGCTCTCCACGGAGATCGTCACCGTGCTGCCGCTGGACGGGCGCAGCCCGGAGGAGATCAGCTCGCTGGTCGCCGCCGTCACCTCGCGCGTGAACGCCCGCGTGCGCCGGGTCGGCCGGGTGCTGGCCACCGGCATCGGCCGGCCCGCCGGGTCGCTGTCGGCGCTCGGCGAGGCCTACCAGCAGGCGCAGCGGGCGCTGGGCGTGGGCCAGGAGATCCACGGCCCCTCGGCGGTCACGCACTTCGACCAGCTCGGCGTCTTCCGGCTGCTGTCGCTGATCCCCGACAGCACCGAGCTGCGCAGCTACGTCGACGAGGTGCTCGGCGCGCTGGCCGACGCGACCGACCCCGACTCCGCCGACCTGCGCGAGACCCTGCGGGTGCTGCTGGAGACCAACCTCAACGTCGCCGAGTCCGCCCGCCGGCTGCACTTCCACTACAACACGATGCGCTACCGGATCGGGAAGCTGGAGCGGCTGCTCGGGCCCTTCACCACCGACCCGACGCTGCGGCTGAACCTGCTGCTGGCGCTGCACGCGGCGCGCATGCGGGGGCTGGACCAGCCGCACCGCCCGCCGGTGGACGCCGGTCTGCTTCCGCCGGACGACGGGCTCGACGCCCTCATCTGAGCCGGGGCGACTCGATGACGGAGGCCGTCGACGCCCTCGTGGCGCGCATGGAGGACCTGCTCGCCCCCATGGAGGCGTCCGGGGACCCGGCGCGGCACTTCCTCGGCACCTACCTGCGCACCACGCGGGCGGTCGGCGCGGCCATCGACGCCGGCCTGTTCGAGGACCCGGCGTGGGTGAGCGACTGGGACGTCGACTTCGCCGAGCTGTACCTCGACGCGCTGGAGGCGTACCGGCACGACCCGGCGGCCGCGCCCGGGCCCTGGCGCGAGGCCCTCGGGACCGGCGCCGCCGCCCGGCCGGAAGCGCACGTGCTGCTCGGGATGAACGCCCACATCAACTTCGACCTGCCGCAGTCGCTGGTGCGCGTCATCCCGGCCGCGGACTTCGCCGACCCGGTCGTGCGGGCCCGCCGCGAGCGCGACCACGAGCGCATCGACGCCGTCCTGGCCGGCCGGGTCGCCGCCGAGGACCTCGCGCTGCAGGCCGCGGGCAGCCGCCGCACGGTGCTCGACCGCCTGGCCGTCGGGGTCAACCGCGCGTCGGCACGGGTGCTGCTGCGCGAGTCCCGGCGCAAGGTGTGGGCCAACGCCACCGCCCTGCACGAGGCCCGGCTGCGCGGGCCGGAGGCGCTGGCGGCGCGGGTCACCGAGCTCGAGGCGCTCAGCGAGGCCCGGGTGGCCGACCTCCGCCGTCCGGGTCCGGTGCTGCTGCGGCTGGCGGTCACCGGCTTCGGCGTCAGCCTGACGCCGGGCTGAGCGCCGACGGGCCGGGCCTCAGTCGCGGAAGACCTCGATCGAGGCGCCCATCTCCACCAGGCGCTCGTAGAGGTGCTCGTAACCGCGGGCGATGATGTCGACGTTGCGCAGCACCGAGGTGCCCTTGGCCGCGAGCATGCCCAGCAGCAGGCAGACGGCCGGCCGCAGCGCCGGCGGGCACACCACCTCCGCGGCTCGCCAGCGGGTGGGGCCGCTGACCAGCACGCGGTGCGGGTCCATCAGCCGGACGTCGGCGCCCAGGCGGGTGAGGTCGGACAGGTGGATCGCCCGGTTGTCGTAGACCCAGTCGTGGATCATCGTCGAGCCCTCGGCGGCCGCCGCGATCACCGCGAAGAACGGCAGGTGGTCGATGTTGAGGCCCGGGAACGGCATCGGGTGGATCTTGTCGATCGGCGCCCGCAGGTCCGAGGGGTGAATCGTGATGTCGGCCAGCCGGGTGTGGCCGTTGGCCGCCCGGTACTCCGGCGAGAGCGTGTAGCGCAGCCCCATCTCGGCGAGGACGGCGAGCTCGATCTCGAGGAACTCGACCGGCGCGCGGCACACGGTCAGCTCCGAGCGGGTGACGATCCCGGCCGTCAGCAGGCTCATCGCCTCGACCGGGTCCTCGCTGATCGTGTAGTCGACGTCGGCGTCGAGCACCGGCCGCCCGCGCACGACGAGCGTCGTCGTCCCCAGGCCCTCGATCTGCACGCCGAGCAGCTGCAGGTACAGGACCAGGTCCTGGACCATGTAGTTGGAGCTGGCGTTGCGGATCGTCGTGGTGCCGTCGGTGCGGGCGGCGGCGAGCAGCGCGTTCTCCGTGACGGTGTCGCCGCGCTCGGTGAGCACGATGGTGCGGTCGGCGCTCGGCGGCGCCTCGACGGTCGCGTGGTACTCGCCGGCGTGCGCCTCGACCGCCAGGCCGAAGCGGCGCAGCGCGATCATGTGCGGCTCGACCGTGCGGGTGCCGAGGTCGCAGCCGCCGGCGTAGGGCAGCCGGAAGGTCTCGGCCCGGTGCAGCAGCGGCCCGAGGAACATGATGATGCTGCGGGTCCGGCGGGCGGCGTCGGCGTCGATGCCGTCGAGATCGAGCTCATCGGGGACGACGAGGGCGAGGTCGCGGCCGGCGGCGTCCCACTCGGCGGAGACGCCGATGGAGCGCAGGACGTCGAGGATCCGCTCCACCTCGACGATGCGCGCGACGTTGCGCAACGTGGTGCGGCCGCGGTTGAGCAGCGCGGCGCAGAGCAGGGCGACGGCGGCGTTCTTCGACGACTTCACGGTGACGCGGCCCTGCAGCGGGGTGCCGCCGGTGACCCGCAGGTGCGTCGGCCCGGCCGGGCCGAGGGTGATGAGCTCGCTGTCCAGCGCCTCGGACAGACGGGTCAGCAGCTCCAGCGTCAGGTTCTGCCCGCCCTGCTCGATGCGGGCGACGGCGCTCTGGCTGGTGCCCAGCCGCTCGGCGAGCTGGGCCTGGGTGAGGCCGCGGTGGCGGCGGGCGTCGCGCACGAGGGTGCCCACGCGCCGCATGGCGGTGGACTCGGGAGCGGGCGACCCGTCGCCGGGGTCGGGCGCGGAGCTGGGGTCGAGGGGGGCCTCGGTGAGCGTCACGCCGGGCACGCTATCTCTTATGTGAGATGGGCCTGCGGCGGCACGCCGGTGTCCCGGACGGACCGGTCCGGCCAGACTGGCGGGGTGGACGTTCTCGTGACCGGGGCCTCGAGACGGCTCGGCCCCTCGCTCGTGCAGGCGCTGCGACGCGACGGCGGGCGGCTGCGACTGATGTCCCGGTCGGGGGCGGGCCCCGACGGCGTGCGGGGCGACCTGGCCGGCGGCGACGGGCTGCGCGAGGCCCTGGCCGGGGCGGAGCTGGTGGTGCACGCGGCCAGCGACCCGCGCGACGCCTGGACCGTCGACGTGGCCGGCACCCGCCGGCTGGTGCAGGCGGTGGACCGGGACCGGCTGCGGCACCTGGTGTACGTGTCGATCGTCGGCGTCGACCGGATCCCGTGGAGCTACTACCGGGCCAAGTACGCGGCCGAGCAGGTGCTGCTCGCCTCCGGGCTGCCGGTGACGCTGGTGCGGGTCACCCAGTACCACGGCTTCGTCGACGAGCTGCTGGCCAGCGCCCGCAAGGGGCCGGTGCTGCCGGTGCCGATGGGCTGGCGCGTCCAGCCGGTCGACGTCGCCGACGCGGGGGAGTACCTGGCCCGGGTGGCCCGGCAGGCACCGAGCGGGGACGTCGTGGAGTACGGCGGTCCGGAGGAGCTGGCCGTCGCCGACCTGGCGCGGGCCTGGGCCGCCGCCCGCGAGCCGGGGACGCACGTGGTGTCCACGCCGGTCCCGGGCCGGCTGAGCACGGCGTTCCGCGACGGCGCGGCGCTGCCCACCGACGGCGAGCGGGGACGGCGCACCTACGCCGCCCACCTGCGCGGATGACCGGGCACGCCGTGTCCGGAAACCGCCGGAGGGACGGCGCGGCCGCCACCTAGTGTGCAGGGCGTGCAGAGCCCCGCGGCGCCGGCCGCCCGTGCCCTCCTGGTGCCCGCCGCGGTCGTGGTGACCGTCCTGGCCTGGGCGTCGGCGTTCGTCGGCATCCGCGCGGTCGGCGAGGACCTCTCGCCCGGCGCGCTGGCCCTGGGCCGGCTGCTGGTGGGCACCGCGGTGCTCGGCGTCCTCGCCCTCGGGCGCGGCTGGGTGGCGCCGACCCGCCGCGAGTGGGGGCTGCTCGCCGTCTGCGGGGTCGGCTGGTTCGCCGTCTACAACGTCGCGCTCAACGCCGCCGAGCAGCATCTCGACGCCGGGACGACGTCCCTGCTGGCCAACGTGGGGCCGATCCTCATCGCCGTCCTCGCCGGGGTCTGGCTGGGCGAGGGCTTCCCGCGGTGGCTGCTGGCCGGGATCGCGATCGCCTTCGCCGGCGTGCTGCTCATCGGGCTGTCGACCAGCGGCGGGGACGCCGACGTGGTCGGGGTGGTCTTCTGCCTGGTCGCCGCGGTCGGGTACGCGATCGGCGTGGTGGCGCAGAAGGTGGTGCTGCGCCGGCTGCCGGCGCTGCAGGTGACCCTCACGGCGTGCGCGATCGGCGCGGTCTGCTGCCTGCCGTGGGCGGGGGTGCTGGCCGGCGAGGTGACCGAGGCGCCGCTGTCGTCGGTGCTCGGCATGGTCTACCTGGGGGCGGTGCCCACCGCGATCGCCTTCAGCACCTGGGCCTACGCGCTGGCCCGCACCGACGCCGGCCGGCTCGGCGTGACGACCTACCTCGTGCCGCCGCTGGTCATCCTGTTCGCCTGGCTCCTGCTCGACGAGGTGCCGCCGGTGCTGGCCGTCGTCGGCGGGGTGGTGTGCCTGGCCGGGGTCGCGGTCTCCCGCCGCCGCGACCGGCGGTCTCCCGCGGTGGTGCCGCAGGAGGCCGCCGTCAGCGGGTGACGCCCGCTCAGCCCTCGCGGCCGGAGGGGACGACGAGCACCGGCCGGTGGGCGCAGTGCAGGACCTCGCGGGCGACGCTGCCCAGCAGCAGCTCGCGCCCGGTCGAGTTGCCGCGGCTGCCGACGGCCAGCACGCCCGCGCCGCGCTCGGCGGCGAACTGGGCCAGCGCCGCGGCCGTGGCCCGCTCGCTGCCCGGCCGGCCGTGCCGCGGGACGGTGATCAGCTCGGCCCCCTCGGGTGCGGTCGGGCCGGGGCCCTCGCCGGGCTCCTCGACGGCGATCAGCAGCCGCTCGCGGCCCGGGAACAAGCGGGAGGCGGTCTCCGCGGCCAGGGAGGCCCCGGCCGAGCCGTCGCTGCCGACCACGACCGGGCCCGACGCGGCCGCCGTCCACTCGGCGGATGTCAGCGGGTGGGGCACGACGAGCACCGGCACGGGGCTGACGTGCACGACCAGCTCGGACACGCTGCCCATCACGGCCTTGAGGCCGGTCAGGCCGCGGGAGCCGACGACGACGAGGTCGGCGCCGTGCTCCTCGGCGGTGCGCGCGAACTGGTAGCCGTCACCCCCGAACGCGCGCAGCACCATCGGCCCGGCGTCCCAGCCGGCCGCGCGGGCCAGCGCGACGCCGTTGCCCGCGAGCCGCTCGGCCTCGGCGCGGCCCTCCTGCTCCAGCAGCTCGCCGAGCTGCTCGAGGCCGGTGGCCCGGCCGGCCAACCGCTGGCGCAGCGCCGGTGAGGTGAAGGGCGGCTCCCACAGGTGCACGACCGTCGCCGTGGCAGAGGGGGCCAGGCGCGCGGCCGCCTCGATGGCGGCCACCGCGCTCGGCGATCCGTCGTACCCGACCAGCACCCGCAGCGTTCCCGGAGTCGTCATGGCCCCATCCTCGCCGGTCGGCTCGGCGGCCCGCCCGGCGGGCCGGGCCTCAGGAGTCGCGGCGGCGCGGGGTGGCCCAGGGGTCGTCGGGGTCGAAGTCGTCGTCGTCCTCGGTGGCGGCGGGCCGGGGCTCCTCCCGCCCGGCCTCGGCGGCGCGGCGGTCGGCCGCGGCCCGGGCCGCGGCGGCCTCCAGCGCCTCGTCCCGCTCCCGTGCCCGGCGGGCGCGCTCCTCGCGGGCCTGCTCCCGCTCGGCGCGGCGGGTGGTGCGGCCCTCCTCGTCCTCGGCCGGGACGACCTGCAGCGGCCGGTCGCCCAGCCGGAGCAGGGCGACCGCCGTGAATGCGAGCCCGATCGGCAGCGGGTAGGCGGCGGCCCGCTCGGTGCCGCCCTCGCCCAGGTACCCGGTGACGGCGGCGAGGTAGAAGACGGTCGTGGCGGTGCTCACCAGGCCCAGCAGCGCGAGCGTCGTCCCCACCGCCTCCGAGCGGGGCCGCACGGAGTAGGCGAGCCCGACGAGCCCGACCCCGGTCCCCAGCAGGTAGAGGGCGGCGCCGAAGCGGTGCCAGGTGTCGTCGTCGCCGAGGGGGAGCAGCCCGACGACCACCACGCCGGCCGCCGCGACGGCGAGCATGGCCGTGGCCACCTGGGCGCCCCGGCCGAGCAGCAGCGGGCGCAGCAGCACGAGGCCGCCGAGCACCAGCGCCCCCTGGACCACGAACGACACGTTCATCAGCGCCGCGTCGGGGGAGACCGAGGAGCCGAGCAGGCTGATCGTGTCGTCGACGTGGGAGTAGCCCTCGTACGCCGACGCGACGACGGTCTCGACGACGAAGAACTGCAGGGTCAGCAGCCAGAGGAGGGCGCCGAGGCGCAGCCGGACGGGTGTCACGGGGCCCATGGTCCCAGCCGGTCCTGGGAGCCGTCGGGCAGCGCCACCCACGCCCGGACGACGGCGAACTGCCCGGCCGACAGCCACGACGGGTTGCTCCCCGCGGGCATCCGCAGCACCTCCGCGCCGGCGGCGACCGGGTCTGCCAGCAGCTCGCCGCGCGGCACCGGCTCGGCCAGGACGGTCAGGTGGACCGCGACCTCCGGTCCGCCCGGGCCCTCGGCCACGGCCCCGTCGAGCACCCCGACGGCGTGCACCCCGGGCGCGGTCCGGCCGCTGACCCACAGCAGGCAGGGGTCGCCGGGGCGCATCAGGCCCAGCCGGTAGGACCGGCGCACGCAGCGGCTCAGCCGGCGCCGCTCGCCGGCCGCCCAGCCGGGGTCGATCTCCGCGGGGCGCCGCGTGCTCTTGAGCACCCAGCAGGCGACGTCGGTCGGGGAGAGCCGGGGCACCCGCCCAGCCAACCAGCCGGCGCGCGGCGGGGAGGACGATGGCGGTCGTGCCCGCCGCTCCCGCCCCCGGACCCGGGACGGCGACCGGGGCCGGAGGGGAGCGGCTGCCGGAGGGGCACCGCGCCGGGTCCCGCGGCCTGCGCCGGGCCTCACTGGCGACCTTCCTGGCCGGGCTGGCCACCTTCGCGCTGCTCTACGAGCCGCAGGTGCTGCTGCCGGAGCTGACCCGGTCGTTCGGGGTCTCGCCCGGCGCGGCGACGCTGGCGGTCTCGGTGGCGACCGCCGGGCTGGCGGTGGGCCTGCTGGTGCTCGGCCCGGTGTCGGACCGGCGCGGCCGGACGGCGATCCTGCGGACGAGCCTGGCCGCCTCGGTCGTGCTGGCCGCGCTGCTGGCCGTGGTGCCGACGTGGGAGCTCCTGCTCGTCGTCCGGGCCCTGCAGGGCTTCGCGCTGGCGGGGCTGCCCGCGGTGGGCGTGGCCTACCTGCGCGAGGAACTGCACCCCTCGGTGTCCTCGCGGGGCATCGGCCTGTACGTCGGCGGCACGGCCATCGGCGGCCTGTCGGGGCGGGTGCTGGGCGGGTTCCTGGCCGACCTGGGCGGCTGGCGGACGACGATGGGCGGCATCGCAGCGCTGACGGCGGTGTGCGCGGCGGCGGTGTGGGTGCTGCTGCCGCCGTCCCGCCGCTTCCGGCCCGTCCCGCGGACCGGCCCGCTGGCCCGGCAGCTGGCCGCGGCGTTCACCGACCCCGTCCTCGTCGGCCTGTACGCGGTGGCGGCCCTGCTCATGGGCGGGTTCGTCGCCGTCTACAACGCCGCGACGTTCCGGCTGGAGGACCCGCCGTACGCGCTGACCCCCTCGGTCGCCGGGCTGGTGTTCCTCGCCTACCTGCTCGGCTCGGCGAGCTCGCCGGCGGCCGGGGCGCTGGCCGACCGGTGGAGCCCGCGGCTGGTGGTCCCGGTCGCGGTGGGGGTGATGCTCGGCGGGGTGCTGCTCACGCTCGCCGCGCCGCTGGGGCTGTTCGTCGTCGGGCTGTGCGTGCTGACGACGGGGTTCTTCGCGGCGCACGGGGTGGCCAGCTCCTGGGTGGCCACGCGGGCGGCGTACGGGGAGCGGGCCGTGGGACAGGCCGCCTCGCTGTACTCGTTCTGGTACTACGTCGGCTCGTCGGTGGCCGGCACGGGAGCCGGCCGGGCCTGGGCGACGGGCGGGTGGCCGGCCGTCGTGTGGCTGGCGGGCGGGACGAGCGCCGCGGCGCTGGCGCTGACCGTGGTGCTGGGCCGCACCCGGGCGCTCGCCCCGTCCGACCGCTAGTCGGTCGCCGAGTGGATCTGGTCGCCGGCCGGGTCCGCGTCGTCGGAGCCGACGGCCTGCCGCTCCTGCTCGGCGCGGTGCTGCAGCGCGTCGTCGTTGGGGCGGTCGTAGCCGCCGGCGTGCTGCGAGCGGTCGCGGGGCGCCGACTCCTGGGTGTCCATGACGTCGTCGAGCGTCGGCTCGTCCGGGGTGCTCATCGCGGTCCTCCGCTCTCTCTTCGGGTGTGCCGCCAGGGGCCATAGCCCGGCGCCCGCCGCGGTAACCGCGCAGTGCCTGGTCAGCGCTGCTCGAGCGCGGCGGCCGGCAGCCAGGCCTCCATCAGCACCGACCCGGCCGGCCCGGCGACGGTGAAGGCCACCCGGCCGTGCCAGCCCTCGTCGGTCTGCCGCCACTCGACCAGCAGCCCGGGCCACACGCCGGGTGCGCCGGGCGGGTCGTGCACCCAGCAGTGCCGCCCGCGCCCGTCGGCCCGGCGGGTGACCGGGGGAGGGGCGGGCAGGTCGCGGACGTCGGGCGGCGGCGGGGCCGCCGGGGCCGCGGCCGCCGCCGTCTGCGGGAACGGGGCGTCCCAGTCCTCCTCGGCGCGGGGGACGCCGGAGCGGGCGGCGCGCTCCTCCAGGGAGGGTCTCGACCGCCCCCGATGCATCCCGCCGGCCACGGGGAGAGTGTGGCACGGCGGTCGAACACGTGTTCGGTCGACACGCCTCCCGGGCAGCGCGTCCGGGCGCCGGGAGCCGGCTCCGGCAACGGCGTCGCCCGCAGGTGGACGACGGACGCCCCGCCGGCGCCCATGGGGAGGCGGGCACCGGCGGGGCGTCCGGGAGGGGTGCTGTCGACCGTCAGGCGACCGGCGTGATGCGGCCCTCCCCGCCGACGGGGGTGGGTCTCGGCGGGGACGACACCGTCACCGGCGGCAACGGCGACGACGTGGTCTGCGGCGGCGACGGGGACGAGTCCTGGCCGGTGACGACGGAGCCGACGTGCTGTCCGGGGCTTCGGCGACGACCGGCTGGTCGGCGGCCCGGGCGCCGACGTCCTGGAGCAGGGCCGCGGCTCCGGCACCGCCGAGCAGGACGGCGCCGGGTCCTGACCGCTCGCTGACCCCGTCCCCACCACGTCCGGCGTGGGCCCCGGAGACCCCGGGGCCCACGCCGGACGCGCGTCAGGCGGGCTTCGCGGCGCCCTCGGCCAGCGTGCGGGCCACCGCCTGAAGCAGCTCGTGCTGGGGCAGGTCCTCCACCAGCACCGGCAGGGGCAGCGACCAGTTCGGCCGGTCGACGGTCCCCGGCATGTTCGGACGGCGCTCGTCGGCGACGGCGTCCTCCAGCGTGGCCGACAGCAGCAGCGACGGCGCCGTCGCCAGGGCCTCGTGCGCCCTGCGCACCGCCGTCGCGGGCTCGGCGTCCTCCTCGACGCCACGGATCCGGCCGAGCAGCTCGGTGCGGCCGCGCTCGAGCTCCTCGTCGGTGCCCGTGCCGTGCTCGCGCTGCTCGGCGAGGTCGGCACCGGTCCAGAGGCCGGCGACGGTCGGCAGGTCGTGCGTGGTGATCGCGGCCATCGCCTCGACCGGCCACTGCGCGGGCTCGTCGTCCTCGAACCACAGCAGCCGGTAGCTGAGCACGCCGTGCTCGGCCATCGCCTCGCGGACACCCTCCTCGACCGTGCCGAGGTCCTCGCCGACCACCAGCGCCTGCGCGCGGACGCTCTCCAGCGCGACGATGCCGAGCAGGTCCTCGGCCGGGTAGCGCACGTAGGCGCCGTCGGCGGCGCTGCCGTCGGCCGGCACCCACCACAGCCGGAACAGGCCCATCACGTGGTCGATGCGCAGTCCGCCGCCGCCGGCCATCGTGGCCCGGATCGACTCGATGAACGGCTCGTAGTCGGCCAGCCGCAGCCGCCACGGCACGAGGGGCGGGGAGCCCCAGTCCTGGCCCTGGGAGTTGAAGGCGTCCGGTGGCGCGCCGACGCTCACGCCCTGGGCCAGCACGTCCTGCCAGGTCCAGGCGTCGGCGCCGCCGCCGGCCACGCCGATCGGCAGGTCCTGGATCACCGTCATGCCCTCGGCCGCCCGCTCGAACTGCAGCTGCAGGCACCACTGCAGCCAGGCGTGGAAGGCGACGTCGCGCTCGTGCTCGGCGACGAACCGGCCGACCTCCTCGCTGCGGGGGTCGCGCAGGCCCTCGGGCCAGGTGTGCCAGTCGGGGCCGTGCTCGTCGGCGATCGCGCACCAGGTGGCCCAGTCCTGCAGCTTCTGCCCCTGGTGCCACCACCAGTCGGGGAAGGCCGGGTCGTCGCGGCCGGTCGCGTCGAAGACCCGGCGCAGGACGGCGCGCTTGCGGGCCCAGACGGCGTCGCGGTCGACGAGGTCGCCGTCGGACAGCGCGCGGCCGGCGTCCTCCTCGAGATCGACGGCGGAGGCGCCGGGCACCTCGGTCACGCGCAGGAAGACCGGGTTGCGGAAGCGGCGGGTGGCCGGCAGGTAGGGGCTGGCCTCCTGCTCGGGGGTGGGGGCGACCGCGTGCAGCGGGTTGATGAGCACGAAGCCGGCGCCCTGCGCGGCGGCCATCTCGCGGATCGCCCGCAGGTCGGCCAGGTCGCCGATGCCCCAGCTGTCGCGGCTGCGGACGGCGTACAGCTGCACGGCCCAGCCCCAGGTGCGCTCGGGCAGCCAGCACCGGCCCGGGGTGACGATCAGCCGCCTCCGGTGCCCGCCGGGCGCCTGCAGCCAGTGGTAGCCGAGCGGGAAGTCCTCGTCGAGCTCGCCGTCGACGTGCCGGGTGGAGCCGTCCTCCAGGGTGACCTCGGCCTGGTCCACCTCGAGGACGTCGCCGGGGCGGGCCACGATCGGCGCACGCTCCTCCAGGTCGTCCGGCGGGGTGCCGATCACCTCCCGCAGCCGGTCGATGGTGGCCTGGGCGACCTCGTGCTCCTCGTCGAGGGCGTCGAGCCAGCTGGCGTCGATGCCCCACTCGTCCGTCGTCGCGGTGCGTGTCACCCCCCGATCCTCACCGCGACCCGGGCCCGGCGCAGTGCAAGCGGCGCGTGGTGCCGGTCTCGGTCCGGCCTCAGCGCCGGGGCCGGGCCCGGTTCGTGGGGGAGGCCGTCGCGGGGTCCTCGGGCCAGGGGTGGCGGGGATAGCGGCCGCGGAGCTCGCTGCGGACGGCGGGGTAGCCGGTGACCCAGAAGCCGGCGAGGTCGGTCGTGGTGGCGACGACCCGCTGCGCGGGGGAGAGCAACTGCAGCCGCAGCGGCCGTCCGGCGACCAGCGGCGTCCGCGCCCACCCGAAGACCTCCTGCACCCGCACCGACAGCGTGGGGACCGCCGGGTCGTCGTAGTCGACCCGGATCCGGGAGCCGGTCGGGACGGTCACGGTGTCGGGCACGACGGCGTCGAGGTCGCCGGACACCTGCCAGGGCACCAGCGCCCGCAGCGCCGCGACGACGTCGACACGGGCCAGGTCGGCGCGGCTACGGGCCCCGGAGACGTCGATGGCGGCGAGCAGGTCCCGGTCGCCC
This sequence comes from Blastococcus sp. SYSU D00813, assembly GCF_054050735.1. Taxonomy (NCBI): domain Bacteria; kingdom Bacillati; phylum Actinomycetota; class Actinomycetes; order Geodermatophilales; family Geodermatophilaceae; genus Blastococcus; species Blastococcus sp. SYSU D00813. The sequence goes on along the minus strand of NZ_JBJGZX010000021.1, from coordinate 19,146 downwards.
ACGGCCGGCCACGGCGCCCCGAGGCCGGCGTGCGCCGCGGCCAGGCGCTCGCGCAGCCGGCGGGCGGCCGGGGTCCAGCTGAGCAGCCCGAGGCCCTCGGTGCGCAGGCCCTCGGCCACCGCGGCCGCCACCGCGGCGGGATCGGCGTCGCGCAGCGGGCGCTCGGCCAGCACCACGGCGCCCAGCCGCTCGACGCGCGCGCCGTGCACCGTCCCGTCGCGCCAGGACACCTCGTCGCGCTCGACGTGCAGCGGCCCGCCGGCCTCCAGGGCGGTCGCCTCGTCGATCGCGACGGCCGCCCGCACCCGCGCGTCGCGCCGCCCGGGGGACCGGTCGGCGACGGCGATCGCCAGCCACGGCGCCCCGGTCAGCGCCGTGCCGTGGGCCAGCTCGGCGCCCGTCCCGGCGGCCATCAGGTAGGTCGAGGTGCTGCCCGGGCGCCGGCGGGCCAGCCGCTCGGGATGGGCCAGGCCCACGACCAGGCCGGCCGCGGTGTCGTCGGGGAGGCGCCCGCCGGGAGGAGGGCCGGCGTCGTCGACCGAGCGCTCGAGGCGGGCGACCTCGTCCCGCCAGCGCGCGGTGGCGCCCCGATCGGCGCCCGACCGCAGCGCCCGCCACGTCGCGACCAGGTCGTCGCCGCGGGAAGGCAGGTCCGCCGACAGCAGCGCGACCACCTCGGCCGCGCGGCGGCGGCCCACCGGCGCCGCGCCGTCGAGCAGCGCACGGGCCAGCCGCGGGTGCACGCCGACGGCTGTCAGGGCCCGCCCCCGGGGAGTCGCCCGGCCGTCGTCGTCCACGGCGCCGAGGGTCTGCAGCGTCCGCTCCGCGACGAGCAGCGCGGCCGGCGGCGGGGGGTCGAGCAGGGCGAGGCCCTCGCCGCCGGGCGCGCCCCAGCACGCCAGCTCCAGCAGGAAGGCGGTCAGGTCGGCGACGACCACCTCGGGCTCGTCGTGGGCGGGGAGCCGGTCGTGCTCGGCCGGGGTCCAGCAGCGGTAGACCGTCCCGGGCCCCTCCCGGCCGGCGCGGCCGCCGCGCTGGGTGACCGCCGCGCGGGAGGCCCGCACGGTGACCAGGGACCCGAGGCCACGCGCCAGGTCGGCCCGCGGTCCGCGGGCCAGGCCGGCGTCGACGACGACGCGGACACCGGGCACGGTGAGGCTGCTCTCCGCCAGCGCGGTGGCCAGCACCACACGGCGCCGGGGCCTGGCCCGCAGGGCGGCGTCCTGCGCGGCGGCCGGCAGCCGGCCGTGCAGGGCGAGCACGTCGGCGTCGACCCCGCCAAGCTGCCCGGCCACCGCGCCGATCTCGCCGGCGCCGGGCAGGAACACCAGCACGTCGCCGCTGCGCTCGGCCAGCGCCCGCCGGACCGTCGTCGCCACGTGGGCGAGCAGCCGCGGATCGACCCGCAGGCCGTGCGGCGGGTCGACGGGGCCCTCCGGCGGCGCCCAGACCACGTCCACGTCGTGGAGGGCCCCGTGCGCCTCCACCACCGGGGCGGGGCCGGCGTCCCCGCCCAGGAGGGCGGCCAGCCGGCCGGCCTGGGTGGTGGCCGACATGGCGAGCAGCTGCAGGTCCGGGCGCAGCGCGCCGCGGACGTCGAGCGCGAGGGCCAGGGCCAGGTCGGTGTCCAGGTGCCGCTCGTGGCACTCGTCGAGGACCACGGCGTCGACCCCGGCCAGTTCCGGGTCGGCCTGCAGGCGGCGGACGAGCAGGCCGGTGGTGACGACCTCCACCCGGGTGGCGGCGCCGCGCCGGCTGTCGCCGCGGACGCTGTAGCCGACCCGCTGCCCGAGGGGCTCGCCCAGCAACGAGGCCATGCGCCGGGCGGCAGCCCGCGCGGCCACCCGGCGCGGCTCGGCGACCAGGACCCGCCCGGACGGGCCCCCGGCCAGCGCGAGGGGGACGAGCGTGGTCTTCCCGGTGCCGGGAGGAGCCACCAGGACGGCGGTGCCCCGCGCCGCGAGCGTGTCCGCCAGGGCCGGCAGCGCGGAGCGGACCGGCAGGTCGGTCCCGGGCGTCCCCGGCGGTGGCAGCACGCGACCAGTCTCGCCTGCGCCGGCCCGGTCGCCGCGCCGATGCAGGACTGCCTCACCGGCGCCGGGGTAGGCAGCCGGCATGACCGTCATCGGGTTCCACAACTCGCACGAGCAGGTGCACCCGCGCGATCTGCTGACCGCTGTCCGGCACGCGGAGGAGGTGGGCTTCACCGCGGCCATGTGTTCTGACCACCTGACGCCGTGGAACCCGCGGCAGGGGGAGTCCGGCTTCGCCTGGTCCTGGCTCGGCGCCGCCATGGCGACCACGAGCCTGCCGTTCGGCGCGGTCAACGCGCCCGGCCAGCGCTACCACCCCGTGATCATCGCCCAGGCGATCGCCACCCTCGGCGCGATGTTCCCCGGCCGGTTCTGGGTCGCCCTGGGCAGCGGCGAGGCGATGAACGAGCACGTCACCGGCGACCCGTGGCCCCGCAAGGAGCTGCGCGACGCCCGGCTGCGCGAGTGCGTCGACGTCATCCGCGCCCTGCTCGCCGGCGAGGAGGTGAGCCACGACGGCCTCGTCCGCGTCGACCGCGCCAAGGTCCACACCCTGGCCGACCCGCAGCCCGCCCTGATCTGCCCGGCGGTCAGCGTCGAGACCGCCCGCCGCGGCGCCGACTGGGCCGACGGCCTCGTCACGATCAACCAGCCGCACGACAAGCTGCGGGAGATGGTCGCCGCGTACCGGGACGCCGGCGGCCGCGGCAAGCTGGTCCTGCAGGTGCACGTCTCCTGGGACCCCGACCCGGACCGGGCGCTCGGCATCGCCCACGACCAGTGGCGCAGCAACGTCTTCCCGCCGCCGCTGTGCTGGGACCTCGACAGCCCCGAGGCCTTCGAGCAGGCCAGCGCCCACGTGACGCCGCAGGGGGTCACCGACGCCGTCCGGGTGTCGGCCGACCTCGACCAGCACGCCGCCTGGCTGTCGGAGTACGTCGACCTCGGGTTCGAGGAGATCTACGTGCACCACGTCGGCAAGGAGCAGACGGCGTTCCTGGACGCGTTCGGCCAGCACGTCCTCCCGCAGCTCGACGTCACCGCCCCGGCACCGGCCCGGGCGATCGACCCCGTCGGACCGGACGGCCCGTGGCGGCCGGAGCAGGAGCCGCTGCAGTCGTCGATGGCCTGAGCCGACGGCGGGGCGGCGCGCCGGGAGGCCCGCGTGCCGCCCCCTGGACGTCCCGGGCCGCGTCCGGCACCCTCCGGCGCCGTGCGCACCCGGTCCCTCGCCCCGAGCCTGCTGTTCGCGATCCTCGGGCTCTCCGCCTGCGCAGGGGACGCCGGCGGCGCCGAGGTCGCCTCCTCCGGCGCGTCGTCCTCGGGCGAGGGCGGGTACGAGCTCTCGGACGGCGACGTCGAGACGTGCACGGAGTTCGTGGCGGGGGAGGACCGGGTCGTCGAGTTCCTGACGACGGTGGAGGCGACCGGCTCGATCTACGACGACCCGGACGGCCAGGCCCCCCTGGCCACCCTGGCCGACCGCGCGCAGCCCTACCTCGACGTCGCCGAGCACGCCGACCTGGTCCTGCCGCTGGAGCGCCTGGTCACCCTCGACGGCGAGGCGCGTCAGGCGATCGTGTCCGGGCAGCTCGACCCGGGACCGCACCTGAACGCCCTGCGGTACGCCGCCACCCTGTGCGAGTACGGCGGGACCGACATCGACTGGCACGGCTGACCCGGCTGGCGGACCCGGCGGTTCCCGGCCAGGGTCGGACGACACCCGAGCCGAGGGAGCCGCATGCGCATCACCGACACGTCCGACCTGTGGTGGAAGACGGCCGTCGTCTACTGCCTCGACGTCGAGACGTACATGGACTGGAACGGCGACGGCTGCGGCGACTTCGCCGGCCTGGCCCAGCGCATCGACCACCTCGCCGACCTCGGCGTCACCTGCCTGTGGCTGATGCCCTTCTACCCGACGGCCGAGCGGGACGACGGCTACGACATCACCGACTTCTACGGCGTCGACCCGCGGCTGGGCACCCACGGCGACCTGGTCGAGTTCGTCCGGACGGCCAACGACCGCGGCATGCGGGTGATCGTCGACCTGGTCGTCAACCACACCTCGGCCGAGCACCCGTGGTTCCAGCAGGCGCGCAGGAGCAAGGACTCGCCCTTCCACGACTTCTACGTCTGGCGCGACGACGAACCGCCGGACACCTCCGACCAGGTCGTCTTCCCCGACCAGGAGGACAGCATCTGGACGTTCAACGAGCCGACGGGGGAGTGGTACCTGCACAAGTTCTACAAGGAGCAGCCCGACCTCAACGTCGCGAACCCGCTGGTCCGTGACGAGATCGCCAAGGTCATGGGCTTCTGGCTGCAGCTCGGCCTGGACGGCTTCCGGGTGGACGCCGTCCCGTTCCTGCTGGAGACCTCGGGCATCGACGAGCAGGAGGTCGAGGACTTCCGGGACCCGCACCAGTACCTGCGCGCCCTCCGCTCCCTGATCAGCCGCCGTGCCGAGGCCGCCGTCCTGCTCGGCGAGGTCAACCTGCCGCACGAGCAGCAGCAGCAGTTCTTCGGCGGGGTCGACGGCGACGAGCTGACCATGCAGTTCGACTTCATCGCGATGCAGGCGATGTACCTGTCCCTGGCCCGCTGCGACGCCGCTCCGCTGGTCGACGCGCTCACCTCCCGCCCGCAGGTCTCCCCGGACAACCAGTGGGGGATGTTCGTCCGCAACCACGACGAGCTCACCCTGGACAAGCTGAGCGAGGAGGAGCGCCAGGAGGTCTTCGCGGCCTTCGGTCCCGAGGAGCGGATGCAGGTCTACGGCCGCGGGCTGACCCGCCGGCTGCCCCCGATGCTGTCCGGCGACCCCCGCCGGGTGCGCATGGTCTACAGCCTGATGTTCACCCTGCCCGGGACGCCGGTGCTGTTCTACGGCGAGGAGATCGGCATGGGGGAGAACCTGGCCGCCGAGGGGCGCCTCGCCGTGCGCACCCCGATGCAGTGGACGGCGGGCCGCAACGGGGGCTTCTCGACCGCCGCGGCCGGCGAGCTGCCCGGGCCGGTGGTGGACGGCGGGTTCTCGCCGGAGTTCGTCAACGTGGCCGACCAGCGGCGCGACCCCGACTCGCTGCTGTCGTTCATGAAGCTGCTGATCCGCCGCTACCGGGAGTCGCCGGAACTGGGCTGGGGCACCTACGAGGTGCTCGGTCAGCCCCACCCGGAGGTGCTGGCGAGCATGTCGACGTGGGACGACGGCACGCTGGTCGCCCTCCACAACCTCGGCGCCGAGCCGCGCACGGTGCCGCTGGTGCTCTCCGGCTGCGACTCCACCCACCGCCTGGAGGACCTGCTGGTGACGCAGTCGACGGCGATCGCCGACGACGGCTCCGTCGAGCTCACCCTCGACGGCTACGGGTACCGCTGGCTGCGGGTGGTCGCCCAGGAGAGCCGGCGCCTGCTCTGACCGGGCGGCCGTGACCGGCGCCGGCCGCTGACCGTGCTGAGGACGTAGACGCGCCCGTCCCGGGCCCAGATCTGCTGGCTGCACGCGGGCGTGCCGGCCAGCGCCTCCTCGACCGCCGGACCGGCGACGGCCACGGGGTCGGTGCTGGTGTGCACGCGCTCCGGTCCGCCGGCCAGTCCGGTGCCCGCGCACTTCAGGGCCGCCTCCTTGAGCGTCCAGGCGCGCAGGAACAGCGCCGTCCGCTCGGCGGGCGCGGCCGCGCGCAGCCGCTCCCGCTCGGCGGGGGTGAGCGCCGTCTCGAGCACGCGCTGCCCGTCGAGCTGCTCCAGGTCCACCCCGACCGCGCGCGCGTGCGCCACCGCGGCGACCACCAGCCCGTCGGCGTGGGCGAGGCTGACCTCCGGCCCGCCGGGCACCACCGGCCGGCCGGCGGCCGTCCGCTCGATCCGCCACTCGTGCGGCGCCCGTGCCGGGGCCTCGGCGCTCAGCAGCAGCCGCAGCAGGGCGCGGCCGGCGACGTAGGCGTCGCGCCGCCCCGGGGCGGTCATCGCCTCGGCGGCGGCCCGCTCCTCGGCGCTGAGCAGCGCCACGAGCTCCGGCCACCGCCGCCGGCAGGCGGCGACCGCGGCCGCTTCCAGCCGCACGCCGTCGGCGGAGGACGGCGGTCGCGGGACCTCGGCGCGCACCGCGTCGAGCAGCTCGCGCACGGGGGTCGCCGCCGGCACCGGCCGCGCCGGGTTGCCGGCCCAGTGCTCGCCGGCGGCCACCGACTCGCCCTTCATCAGGAACGAGTCGGGGCCGACGACGGCGTCCGCCCCCACGGTGACGCCGTAGTGGACGAAGGCCCCCGTGCCGAGCGTGGCCCGGTCCCCGAGGACGACGTGCCCGGACTTGAAGACGCCGTCCTCCAGCGAGTGCCCCTGCACGGTGACGCCCTCACCCAGCGTGCAGTCGTCGCCGACGGTCACGAACATCCGCTCGGTCATCCAGCACCCGTCGTCGAGCACCCGCCGGCCCATCCGGACGCCCAGCGCCCGCCAGAGGAGGCTCTTCACCGGCGTCCCGTCGAACACCTCGACGTAGACGGCCGCCGGCACCTTCCAGTACCGCTCGTGCCGCCAGAAGTCGCGGTCGTAGATGGAGCAGGTCAGCGGCCGCAGGCGCGGGACCAGGCGGTCGACCAGCAGGAACCAGCCGGTCGTGAGCGCCAGCATCCCCACCAGGCCGGCGCTGACGACGAGCGGCCCCCACCGGCCGTGGGAGTCGATGGTCAGCACCGCGACCAGCGTCATGGCGACGACGTGGACCCAGCGGACCGCCAGGTAGAGCAGGGCCGTGACCAGGTTGTGCCGGTTCTTCGCGTGCAGGGCCTGCCGCCGCGTCGCCGGGTCCTCGAACCGCGGGTCGGCGCGGTCGCGCGCCACCGACCGGGGGATCTCGAACGGCGGCGAGCCCAGCAGGCCGACGCCGCCGTGCACCGGCCCCTCGACCGGCACGTGGACCTTGGTGGCCAGCAGGACGTCGTCCCCGGTGCGCCCGCCGGCGGGGTAGGCCACGTTGTTGCCGAGGAAGTTGCGGGCGCCGACGGCGGCCCGGCGGACCCGGAACGACGTGCCCGAGAAGTCGGCGTTCAGCATCGACAGCCCGTCGGAGACCATCGTCCCGGTGCCGACCGTGCTCGAGCCAGGCACCTCCGCCTGCACGGCCATGCCGAAGTTGGACCCGGTCTGCTCCAGCCGGGAGAGGTCCCAGCCGAGCGCCCGCAGCCAGTGCGGGATCGCCGAGCTGTCGCCGAACAGGTAGGTGTGCGAGCGGAGGTTGCCGAAGCGGGCGGCCGCGCGCTGCACCGACCACCGCCAGCCGTACAGCCGAAACACCCGGTCCTCGGGCAGGGCCACGGTGGCGAGCCGGGACACCGCGACGGCGCCGGCCATCCCGACCAGCAGCGCGCCCCAGAACAGCACGGAGGCCAGCAGCGCGTGCTCGCCCCAGAACAGCGGGTCGGCGGGCGAGTGCCGCCCCAGCTCGTCGAACTCCGGCAGCACCAGGCCCGCGGCGGCGAGCAGCAGCGGCGCCCACACCAGGACGACGGCGGCCAGCTGGAGGAGCCCGTAGACCAGCCGGCGCGCCGGTCCGCAGCGCGCCGGCTCCGGGACGGCCGGCCCGGGCGCGGCCGGCTCGGCGGGCGACCCCAGCCAGCGCTCCCCGGCCGGGACCACCTGCCCGGCGTGCAGCGACGAGGCGTGCGCGAGCTCCGCGCCGTCGCCGATGGCGGTGTCCACGTCGAGGACGGTCATCTCGCCGACGACGGCGTCCCGACCGATCGACACCGCACCGGTCTCCACGAGGCCGCCGACGATCCGGTAGCCGTTGAGGAAGCTGTCCTTGCGCACCACCGCCCCCGCGCCGACGGTCAGCAGGTCGGTGCACACGGGCACGTGCGCGGTGAGGACCAGCGCCCCGCGCCCGACCCGCGCGCCCAGCGCCCGCAGGTGCAGCACGGCCAGCGGCGAGCCGGCGAACAGCGCCAGCGGGCTGCCGCGCACCAGCGTCTTGACCACCCACAGCCGCAGGTAGCGCAGGCCCCACACCGGGAAACGCTCCCCGGCGCGCCAGCGGCCGACCAGCAGCCACTTGGCGGCGACGGGCAGCAGGCAGGCGCCCAGGAACGTCGCGCCGCCGAAGACCGCGGCCCGCGCATAGGTGTCCAGGACGCCGTCGGCGGTGCTGATCCACTCGTGCCCGGCGACGACCACGACGGCCACGGCGTAGGTGTAGGCCAGGAACACCAGCGCCTGCGCCGCTCCGCAGAGGACGTGCCGGTGGCGGGCGGCCGGGACCGGCGGCACCGGGGCGCTGCCGGCGGCGGGCGCGGGAGCCCGCCCGGCGAGGGCCGCGGCCAGGTCGCGCACCGTGGGGTGCTGGTAGACGTCCTTGACCGCCACCGCGGGCAGGTCCGGGCGCTCGCGCACCCGCGCGCAGACGGTGGCCAGCAGCAGCGAGTCGGCGCCGAGGTCGTCGAGCAGGTGGCTGGTCACCGACACAAGGCCGGTCCCCAGCACGGCGCCGACCACGTCGGCCAGCTCCCGCTCCAGGCCGGTCGCCGGCGGGTCGTAGGGGGCCGTGGCGGCCAGGAGCCGGGGGCCCCGCGGCGGCGGCAGCGCCTTCCGGTCGGCCTTGTCGCTGCTGGTCATCGGGATGACCGGCAGCTCCTCGAGGTGGGCCGGGACCATGTACGCCGGCAGCCGGTCCCGCAGGTGGGCGTACACCGCGGCGCGGTCCAGCGGGCCGGTGTCGGGGCGGCGTGCCACGTAGGCGACCAGCTCCGTGCCCGCGGGACCCTCGTGCGGCGCCACGACCGCCTGCGCGACCCCCGGTACCTGGAGCAGCACCGACTCGATCTCCGGCAGCTCGATCCGGTAGCCGCGGATCTTCACCTGCAGGTCGATCCGGCCGTGGTACTCGACCTCGCCGTCGACGACCCGGACCAGGTCGCCGGTGCGGTACACCAGCCCGCCCGGGTTGCCCGGCAGGCCGACGGGGTCCGGCACGAACGCCCGCGCGGTCAGGTCGGGACGGCCCAGGTAGCCCCGGGCCAGCCCCGTCCCGCCGACCACGAGCTCGCCGAGGACGCCGGGCGGCAGCGGCGCGTCGCCCTCCGGGTCCAGCACGGCGACGGCGTAACCCGGCAGGGGCCGGCCCAGCGTCACGGGCCGGTCCGGCGCGACCGTCGTCCACGTGGCCGTCACGGTCGTCTCGGTCGGCCCGTAGACGTTGAGGAACCGGCGCCCCGGCCGGTGCCAGCGGGTGACCAGGTCCTGCGGGCACGCCTCGCCGGAGACCAGCAGGAACCGCAGGGCGGGCAGGTCGGCGGGCACCGTGGCCAGCAGTGTCGGCACGCAGCACAGCGCGGTCACCCCGCGCTCGGTGAGGAAATCGTGCAGCTCCGCACCGAGCAGCTGGCCGCCCGGCGGGCGGGGGACCAGCGTCGCGCCGGTCGCCCAGGCCACCCAGATCTCCTCCACCGAGAAGTCGAAGGCCAGCGTGAGCCCCTGGTACACGCGGTCGTCGGGACGGACGCCGTACAGCTCCGCCGCCACCCGCACGAAGTGGCAGATCGACGAGTGCGCGACCGCCACGCCCTTGGGGCGGCCGGTCGTCCCGGAGGTGTAGACGACGTAGCAGAGCGGGTCGTCCGGGGCGGCGGGGTCGGGGGAGGGGCGGCCGGGGTCCTCGGCGGCGAGGGCGGCGGCCGAGGCGTCCAGGTCCAGCACCGGCACAGAGGCGTCGCCCAGCCGCGCCCGAGCCCCCGCCGTCGTCACCACGAGGTCGACCGCGGCGTCGGCGAGGACGTACGCGATCCGGTCGGCGGGGAACGCGACGTCGAGCGGCACGTAGGCCGCGCCGGCCTTGAGCGCGCCGAGCAGCGCCGTGTAGGCCGCCACCGGGTCGTCGGCGAGCAGCGCGACCCGCGCCCCCGTCCCGATCCCGCGCCGCCGCAGGTGGTGCGCCAGCCGGTTCGCGCGCGCCTCGAGCTCGCCGTAGGTCAGCGTGAGCTCCCCGGTGTCGACCGCGAGCGCGCCGGCCCGGCCCGCGGCGGCCAGCGCGTCGCAGCGCTGCTCGAAGACCTGCTCGAGCCGCTGCCGGGGCGCCCAGCGCACCCCGGCCGGACCGAGGTCCCCGACGAGCACGGCGGGACCGGTCGCCGTGCCGGGGGAGCGGGTGTCCACGCCGCCGTCCCGCGGTCAGCGGGCCTGCGGCAGGGACCTCCGGCCACGGCTCGGCACCGTGTCCGTGACGGCGCCGACCAGGATCTCGCAGGCGGTGGCGACGACGTCGGCGGTCACGTTCAGCGGCGGCAGCATCCGCACCACGCAGTCCTCGCGGCCGCCGCACTCGAGGATCAGCCCCCGGCGCAGCGCCCGGGCCTGCACGGCGCGGGCGAGCCCCCCGGCCGGCGCACCGGTCACCGGGTCGGCGAGCTCGACGCCCCACATCAGCCCGGCGCCGCGGACCTCGCGCACCTCCGGCAGGTCGAGCAGCGGGGCCAGCAGCTCGGCGATCTGGGCGCCGCGGGCCCGCACGTTGGCCAGGACGTCGTCCCGCCGCACGATCCGCACCGCCTCGGTGCCGGCGGCGAAGGCGAGCTGGTTGCCGCGGAAGGTGCCGGTGTGGGCGCCGGGGGCCCAGGTGTCGAGCCGCTCGTCGTACAGGATGACCGCGACCGGCTGGCCGATGCCGCTGAGCGCCTTGGACGCGACGATCACGTCGGGCTCGATGTCGTACTGCTCGAACGCGTACCAGGTCCCGGTGCGGCCGCAGCCGGTCTGCACCTCGTCGACGACCAGCGGGACGTCGAGCTCGCGGGTCAGCGCCCGCACCCGCCGGACGAAGTCCCGCGTGGCGGGCACGACGCCGCCCTCGCCCTGCACCAGCTCGAGGATCACCGCGGCCGGGCGGGTCACCCCGCCGTTGCTGTCGGTCAGCGTGCGCTCCAGGTAGGTCGCGCAGTTGGTCGCGCACCGGTCCGACTCCAGGCCCAGCGCACACCGGCCGCAGTAGGAGAAGGGGAAGAAGTGCACGCCGGGCACCCCGTTGGGCACCGGGCTCTTCTGGCCGACCAGCCCGGTCACCGCCATCGCCGCGTGGCTGCTGCCGTGGAAGCCGCCGGAGAACGAGACGACCTCGCCGCGGCCGGTCGCCGTCTTGCACAGCTTGAGGGCCGCGTCGACCGCGTTCGCCCCCGTGGGACCGCAGAAGTGGACCCGCATCCGGTCCCGCAGCCCGGCCGGGAGCATCGACAGCTGGGCCTGGACGAAGGCGTCCTTGGCCGGGGTCGGGAAGTCCAGGCCGTGCGTGTGCCGGGTCAGCTGCTCGGCCACGACGCGGACCAGCTCAGGGTGGTTGTGGCCGAGCGAGAGCACCCCGGCGCCGGCGAGGAAGTCGATGAAGACGTTGCCGTCGACGTCCCGCACGAAGCTGCCCGCGGCCTCGGCGATCGCGACGGGCAGGTGCCGCGGGTAGGTGCGGGCGTTGGACTCCCACCGCTCCTGGCGGGCCAGGTACTCGCGGGACCGCGGGCCGGGCAGGTCCCCGGTGACGCGGGGCCGGGCGGAGGCCAGGTCGGCGGCCGGCTCGGGGGTGGAGTCACGAGCCCGGTCCGGGGCCGGCTCGGGTGCGCCCGGTGCGCTCGCGGGGACCTCCCGCGTGCGGCTGCGCGCCTGATCGGCGCGCGAGCGGGCGCGGGTGGTGCGGGAGGAGGTGGACGTCGCTGCCATGAGGTCGATCCCGTCTGCCGGGGGAGACGGCCTCCCCCGGCCGTGCTCCCATGTCCCTCCCCACGGATCCCCCGCGGAGGCGGTTCACGGCCGACGCCCGGAAAGGCCGGAACATTTCCGGAACAGCTCGGGTCGTCACGCTGCGCCCGTGATCGGTGGCGCACCGGCTGCGGAGACGCCTTGTCGGTGAGTCACCTCGTCGACACGGTGAGGTGGCGACACGGCGAGATGTCGACACACGGGGCCCAGCTCCCGGTGTCGTCGGTGGCCGGGCCTAGCGTCGCCGTCGATGTCCGAGCCGACCGCACCCCCCGCCCCGTCCCAGCCGACCGGCCCCATCCCGCCGTACTTCGGGCCCATGGGCCGCACGGCGCAGGAGACCCCGCAGCCGCGCCCGGCCGACGGCGCGCCGGCCGGTCCCGAGGCCCCCACCGCCGAGGCCCGGCTGCCGCAGGCCGAGCCGGACCCGGCTGCCACCGCCGCCGGTGCCACCGCCGCCGGGCAGGCGGCCGACGAGCCGCCGACGCTCGTGGGGCCGGCCGTGCCGGGGCCCGGCGCCGAGCCGGCCGGCGGGCCCGTGGCGGCGTGGGCGCTGACCGACGACGACCGCGGGCCGGGGCCCGACGCCCCGCCGCCCCCGCCGGGCACCTTCCCGACCACACCGGTGTCGAGCCGGCCGACCGTCCGCGCCCGCCGCCGCGACCCGCTCACCCGCATGGGCCCCTGGGCGCCGGCCGCCGGCGCGCTGCTCGGCCTGGTCGCCGGCCTGGTCGTCGTCCTGCTCCTCGCCGGGCGGGCCGACGCCTTCAGCGAGGGCCTGGCGCTGGTCTTCCTCGTCGTCGGCCTGACGATGCTCGGCGCGGCCGGTGCGCTGCTGGCCGACGAGGTGCGGCTGGTCCGCCGCGGTGCGCGGGAGGCCGCCGTCCGCCCGGCGTGGGTGGAGGCGACCGCGAACCTGCTCAACGGCCTCACCCCGGCCCGGCTGCTGCTGGCTTCCAGCGCGTTCGTGCTGTTCCTGGCCGCCTACGTCGGGCGCTGAGGCGGGCCGGACGCCGTCACTCCCGCAGCGTCGCGGGGTCCAGGCGCCCGGCCACCAGGTCGGCGGCGACGTCGTCGACGACCCGGCCGGTCGCGAAGGCGTGCGCCCGCAGCACCGCCAGCGCGGCGACCACGTCGACGCGCAGCGCGACGCTGACCATCCCGGTCGCCTGCCACACCCCGGCGCGCAGCCGGGCGTCGGGCGAGTCCCACCACCGCGGCCCGCCGTCCTCGCTCTCGCTGGCGCGCACCAGCTCCTCGGTGAGGCAGTCGACCACGGCCTCGACCTCGTCGCGCGGCACCCGGGTCATCCGCTCGGGGTCGCCGGCGTAGAGGTCGAGGACGACCGTCGGGCCCAGCGGCGGGGCCAGCGGGAGGGACAGGACGGCCTGGAAGGGGGTCTCGCCGACGAGGGAGGCGTGCAGCTCGGGCCAGTTGCGCCGGATGTCCTCGAGGTCGAACGCGATGGCCCGGCCGGTGTCGTGGGCGCGCAGGCAGGGCCCGTCGCCGTGGGTGAACTGCAGCCGCTCGGCCAGCGCGGTCCGCGGGTCGCTGGCCCCGACCGGCGTCCGCAGGCCGGCGCCCTCGTGGATGCTCAGGCCGGCCCCGTCGACCGGCAGTGCCCGGGCGGCGGCCCAGGCCAGGCGGCTGGGGAGCAGCTCGGGTCCGTCGAGGCCGTCGGGCACCTGCGTCTGCAGGGCGTCGAGGAACCGCTTCTCGGGGTCTGCCGTGTCCACTGCCTCTCCTTCCGCCGGACCGCACGACAGCCTGCCGTTCCGGACCCGGCCGCACCAGTCAGCCGAAGGCCTCGACACCCAGGTAGACGGCCAGGCCGAGCCCGGCCAGGGCGATGACCCGGCGCAGCACGGCCGGCGGGCTGCGGCGCACGATCCGGGGCCCGAGCAGGCCGCCGAGGAACAGGCCGGCGGCCAGCGGGAGGGCTGCCGACCAGGCGACGTCGGTGAGCACGACGTAGCCCACGGCCGCCACGGCGTTGGCAACGCCGAGGATCGCGTTCTTCAACGCGTTGCTGCGCGGTACGCCGTCCCCGGTGGCCAGCAGCAGCGTGGCCAGCAGCAGCACTCCCGCGGCGGCGCCGAAGTAGCCGCCGTAGATGCCGATGCCGAAGACGGCGGCCGGCAGCCAGCGGGGGTCGCCGGGGTGCCCGGCGTGCGCGGCGGCGCCCTCGGCGGCCAGCTCGCGCGGCGGCCGCTGCACCAGGATCGCCACCGCCGCCAGGGCGATGAGGAACGGGACGATCTTCTCGAAGGCGTCCGAGGGGGTCGACAGCAGCAGCGCGGCGCCGGCCGCCCCGCCCAGCACCGCCGCGCCGAGCAGGGGCAGCAGCCGGCGGCCCTGCCCGCGCAGCTCCGGCCGGGAGGCGCTCACCGAGCCGACGCTGTTGAGCACGAGGGCCACCGTGTTCGTCACGTTGGCCGTGACCGGCGGGATGCCGGTGGCCAGCAGCGCCGGGTAGCTGACCAGCGAGGCCAGTCCGGCGATGCTCCCGCTCAGCCCGCCGCCGACGCCGGCGGCCACGAGGAAGGCGATCTCCAGCACGCTCATCGGCTCAGCAGCACCCCGATCGCCACGCAGCCGAGGACGACGATCGCCGTCCGCAGCACCCCGGCCGGCAGCCGCCGGCCGAAGCGCCCGCCCAGGTAGCCACCGACGACCGAGCCCGCGGCGACGAGCCCGGCCGCGGCCCAGTCGACCCGGTCGGTCGCGACGACGATGTAGGCGAGCGCGGCAACCGCGTTCACCGTCGAGGTCAGCACGTTCTTGATCGCGTTCAGCCGCTGCAGCGAGTCCGGCAGCAGCAGGCCGAAGACCCCGATCTGCAGGATGCCCTGGCTGGCCGAGAAGTAGCCGCCGTACGTGCCGGTGGCGTACGCGCCGGCGACCAGGCCGGTCAGCCGGCCCGGGCCCAGCCGCGCCGGGGCGGTCGTGCCGGCCGCGGCGCGGCGGCGGGCCAGGGCGCGCTGCAGCAGCGGCTGCACGGCCACGAGGACGACGGCGAGCCCGACCAGCACCGGCACGATCGCCTCGAACGCCGCGGCCGGCAGGTGCAGCAGCAGGAAGGCGCCGGTCAGCGCGCCGAGCACCGAGGCGGGGACGAGGGTGAGCAGCAGCCGGCGCTGCCCCGACAGCTCGCGCCGGTAGCCGATCGCGCCGGCCACGTTGCCCGGCACCAGGCCCAGGCTGTTGGTGACCGTCGCGGTCACCGGCGGCAGGCCGACGGCCAGCAGCACGGGGAAGGTCACGAGCGTGCCGGAGCCGACGACGGCGTTGATGCCGCCGGCCGCGAGCCCGGCCGCGGCGACCGCCACCATCTCCCCGGGCCCCACGCCGCCACGGTGTCACAGCGTCCCGGGTGACCCCGCACACGCCGCCTAGTCGCGACGGCCGGCCTCCACCACCCGGAGCACCAGGGAGCCCTCCTCGTCGGAGGCGGCCAGGTCGACCTCGGCGTCGATGCCCCAGTCGTGGTCGCCGGCGGGGTCGTCGACGATCTGCCGCACCCGCCACAGGCCCGGGGTCTCCTTGTCCCAGACCAGCAGCGCCGGCCCCCGCGCGTCGGCGCCGGTGTTCACCTCGGCGTGGTCGGCGAAGTAGGCCTGCACGACCTCGCCCCACCGCTCGGCGTCCCAGCCGGAGCCGCCGTCGAGCTCGCCGAGGTCGTACCAGCGCCGACGGGCCCACAGCTGCACCCGGTGGAACAGCGCGTTCCGGACCATCGCGGTGAACGCCCGCTCGTTGCCGGTGAGCGGCCGCGGCCGCGCCGGCACGGCGACCGGCTGGTCCAGCGGCTGGTCGGGGTCGGTCAGGGCCTCCCACTCGTCCAGCAGCGAGGAGTCGACCTGGCGCACCAGCTCGCCGAGCCACTCGACGAGGTCGGTGACCTCCTCGGTGCGCGCGGCCGCCGGCACCCCGGAGCGCAGCGCCTTGAAGGCGTCGGAGAGGTAGCGCAGCACCGCGCCCTCCGACCGGGTCAGCCCGTAGGTGTTCACCAGCTCCCGGAAGGTCATCGCCCGCTCCCACATGTCGCGGACGACGGACTTGGGCGAGGGGTGCGCGTCCCGCGCCCACGGGTTGGTGCGGGTGTAGACCTCGAACGCGTGCTCCAGGAGCTCCGCGAGCGGCTTGGGGTAGCTGATCTCCTCGAGGAGCTCCATCCGCTCCTCGTACTCGATGCCCTCGGCCTTCATCTGCGCGACGGCCTCGCCCTTGGCCTTGTTCAGCTGCGCGGCCAGGACCTGCCGCGGGTCGTCGAGGGTGGCCTCGAGGACGCTGACGACGTCGAGGGCGTAGGTGTCGGACTCCGGGTCCAGCAGCTCGATCGCCGCGAGCGCGAAGGTCGACAGCGGTGAGTTGAGCGCGAAGTCCGGCGGCAGGTCGACGGTGAGGTCGTAGCGCCGTCCGTCCGGCTCGGGCTCCGGGAGCCGCTCGAGCACGCCGGCCTGCAGCAGCGAGCGGGCGATGCCGATCGCCTCGCGGATCAGCCGCAGCTGGCGCTTGCGCGGCTCGTGGTTGTCGGTGAGCAACCGGCGCATCGCGGCGAACGGGTCGCCGGGGCGGTCGACGACGTCGAGCACCATCGCCGTCGTCACCCGCATGTGGCTGGCCAGCGGCTCGGGGTCGGCGGCGACCAGCCGGTCCATCGTGGCCTGCGACCACGGGACCATCCCCTCCGGCGCCTTCTTGCGCACCAGCTTGCGGCGCTTCTTCGGGTCGTCGGACACCTTGGCGAACTGCTTGAGGTTCTCGACCTCGTGCTCGGGCGCCTGCACGACCACGGTGCCGGCGGTGTCGTACCCGGCCCGCCCGGCGCGGCCGGCGATCTGGTGGAACTCGCGGGCGTTGAGCAGCCGCATGCGGGTGCCGTCGTACTTGCTGAGCGCGGAGAAGACGACCGTGCGGATCGGCACGTTGATGCCGACGCCGAGGGTGTCGGTGCCGCAGATGACCTTGAGCAGCCCGGCCTGGGCCAGCTGCTCCACCAGCCGCCGGTACTTGGGCAGCATCCCGGCGTGGTGGACGCCGATGCCGTGGCGGACCAGCCGCGAGAGCGTCGTCCCGAAGGCCGAGGTGAACCGGAAGCCGCCGATCATCTCGGCGATCGCGGCCTTCTCCTCCTTGGTGGAGACGTTGACGCTCATCAGCGCCTGCGCCCGCTCCAGCGCCGAGGCCTGGGTGAAGTGGACGACGTAGACCGGCGCCTGCCGGGTGTCCAGCAGCTCCTGGATCGTCTCGTGCATCGGCGTGGTCGCGTAGTAGTGGTGCAGCGGCACCGGGCGCTGTGCGCTGGCCACCAGGGCGGTCGGCCGGCCGGTGCGGCGGGAGATGTCCGCGCGCAGGTCGGTGGTGTCGCCGAGGGTGGCGCTCATCAGCAGGAACTGCGCCTTCGTCAGCTCCAGCAGGGGCACCTGCCAGGCCCAGCCGCGGTCGGGGTCGCCGTAGAAGTGGAACTCGTCCATGACGACGAGGGCGCCGTCGAGGCCGGGGGCGTCACCGCCCTCGCGCAGCGCGATGTTGGCCAGGATCTCGGCGGTGCACACGATGACCGGCGCGTCCCGGTTCACGGCCGCGTCGCCGGTGAGCATGCCGACGTTGGCCGCGCCGAACACGCCGCACAGGGCGAAGAACTTCTCGCTGACCAGCGCCTTGATCGGCGCCGTGTAGTAGCTCTGCCGGCCGGCGGCCAGCGCGGCGTACTGGGCGCCCGTGGCCACCAGGGACTTGCCGGAGCCGGTCGGCGTCGCGAGGACGACGTTCGCGCCGCTCAGCACCTCGATCAGCGCCTCCTCCTGCGCCGGGTAGAGCGTCGTCCCCCCGGCCTCGGCCCAGGCCGCGAAGGCGGTGAACAGCTCGTCGGGGTCGGCGCCGCGGGCCCGCAGCGACGACAGGTCGGCCGGGTCGTCGAGCAGGGGAGGGGCGGTGGTGGCGGTCATCGTGGGGAACAGCGTGCCCGACCCGCCGTCCCTTCCCGTGCAGCCACCCGGCTCCCCGCCTCGGGGACGACCTCCGTAACGACACGGTCACGAAATCTCCGGAGATGTGTGAGGTGAACCGACTAAGGTCAGAAGGTGAACAACAGGTGAACGAGAGGTGGCTCGGCGATGCGCGTTGAGGAACGACCGCTGGTCAGGTGGGTGCCCGTCGTCGACAAGGCGGGACACCGGCACATGGAGATGCGCTGGGAGCTGCCGGCGACGGTGGCGCAGCAGCAGGTGCAGCGCGCGGCCTGACCGCACGCACACGGGAACCGGCCGGGCGCCAGCCCGGCCGGTTCCGTGCGTTCCGGGGGGTTCCTGGGCCAGCGGCCGGGTAGGCGCGGGGGTGAGGCGGCGGGGGAGCAGCGCCCCGCGCCGGAGCCGCAGCCCGCAGGAGGAACACGTGTCGTCACCCCGCCCCGAGTCGCAGCCCGAGCAGCAGCAGACCCCGCCCGGGACGCTCGGCGAGATGGACCCCAAGCCCGACCACGGCGAGGAGAGCTACACCGGCTCCGGGAAGCTGACCGGCAAGGCCGCGGTCATCACCGGCGGCGACAGCGGCATCGGCCGCGCCGTGGCCATCGCGTTCGCACGCGAGGGCGCCGACGTCCTCATCTCCTACCTGTCCGAGCACGAGGACGCGCAGGACACCGCGAAGTACGTCGAGCAGGCCGGCCGCAAGTGCGTCCTGGTCCCCGGGGACATCTCCGACCGGGCGCACGCGAAGACGATCATCCCCAGGGCCGTCGAGGAGTTCGGCAAGGTCGACGTCCTGGTCAACAACGCGGCCTTCCAGATGACGCACGACACCCTGGAGGAGGTCCCGGACGAGGAGTGGGACCACACCCTCGCGACCAACCTCACCGCGATGTTCGTCCTCTGCAAGGACGTCATCCCGCACATGCCCTCGGGCGGGTCGATCATCAACTCGTCGTCGGTGAACTCCGACATGCCGAGCCCCAGCCTCGCCCCGTACGCGATGACGAAGGCGGGGATCGCCAACTTCACGGCGAGCCTGGCGCAGATGTACGCGGAGAAGGGCATCCGGGCCAACAGCGTCGCGCCGGGCCCGGTGTGGACGCCGCTGATCCCGTCGACGATGCCGCCGGAGAAGGTGGAGAGCTTCGGCCAGCAGGTGCCGATGGGCCGCGCCGGGCAGCCGGCCGAGCTCGCGCCGGTGTACGTGCTGCTGGCCAGCGACGAGGCGTCCTACGTCTCGGGTGCCCGCGTCGCGGTGACCGGCGGCAACCCGATCCTCTAGCCGTCGTCGGGGGGGGGGGGGGGGGGGGGGGGGGGGGGGGGGGGGGGGGGGGGGGGGGGGGGGGGGGGGGGGGGGGGGGGGGGGGGGGGGGCGGGCGGCCCCCCCCCCCCCCCCGGCGCGC
>NZ_JBJGZX010000020.1:0-79503 GCF_054050735.1 Blastococcus sp. SYSU D00813 | reverse complement strand
GGACCGAGTAGCCGACCGGGCCCCCCCCCCCCCCCCCCCCCCCCCCCCCCCCCCCCCCCCCCCCCCCCCCCCCCCCCCCCAGGGCGCGGGGCGGCGCATCGGCGGCCCGGCGTCCTCGCCGCGCGGGTGGAGTCACCCCACAGACGTCGGCGGCAGCACGCGCGGCCTTGACCGTGCCTCCCCCACCGGGGGGAGATGCAGGCCACGCCTGCCCGGCCGGCGGGGCGGGTACCCGGCCGGCATGGTGCGACGCGACTCCGCCCCGGCGAGGCAGGGCATGGCCGACGCCGGCCGCGACGTGGTCGGCGGCATGGTGCTGCCCGCCTGGGACGCCTTCATCGCGCAGGCCGAGGCCGTCGACCTGGACCGTCCCACCCGGCTGCCCGGCTGGCGCGCCCACGAGGTGTGCGTGCACCTGGGCTGCTGGGACGACCACGCCGCCCTGGCCGGCCTGGTCGCCTCGGCCCGCGCCGGCGGCACCGGGCAGCCCCCGGACGTCGACGGCACCAACGCCCGGGTCACCGCCGCGCACCGCGACGCCTCCCGGGACGAGGTGCTGGCGGCGCTGCACCGCAACCGGGAGGCCACCGCCCGCTACCTCGCCGAGGAGCCGGCCGAGCTCGACACCGCCCCGACCGTGGCCACGGTGGGCACGCTGCCGCTGCTGTCGGTCGTGCTGGGCCAGGCGTACGAGCTCGCGGTCCACGGCCTGGACCTGGCGCCGCTGGGCACCCCGCCGGTGCCCGGGGAGGTCCTGCAGTCCGGGATCGCCGCACTCGCCGACGTGACCGGCGCCCTCGCGGCGTCCTGCGGGATCACCGGCGGCGTCAGCCTGGTCACCCCGGACGGCGGCTGGAGCCTCGCCGCGGACGGCGCCGGCTGGACCGTGCGGCGCGCAGCCGCCGGCGACACCCCGGGGACGGCGGTGGAGGCGCCGGCCGACCTGCTGCTCGACGCTGCCTCCGGCCGGGTCAACCCGGTGACCGCGCTGGCCCGCCGGCGCCTGCGGGTGCACGACGTCGGCGGGCTGCTGCGGCTGGCGCCCATCGTCTCGGCGGCGCCGGGGATCCCCGGTGGTCCGATCCTGGCGCTGGCCGCCCGCACCCTCGGCGGGGCGGGCGGCCTGCTGGGGCGCCTGCGCGGCCGCTAGCTAGCAGGCGCCGCCGAGGGAGATGCCGTGCGCCGACAGCCACGGCATCGGGTTCACCCGGCTGGCGTAGAGCCCGCCCTCGTGCACCTCGAAGTGCAGGTGCGGGCCCGTCGACTGGCCGCGGTTGCCGACCTCGGCGATCTGCTGCCCCGCCGACACGACCTGGCCGGCGGAGACGAAGAACCGGTTCACGTGCCCGTAGAGGGTGATCGAGCCGTCGCCGTGCTGGACGTAGACCGCCAGCCCGAAGCCGCTGGCGGGCCCGGCCTGCAGGACGACGCCGCCCTCGGGGGCGTAGACGGGGGTGCCGATCGGCGCGGCGATGTCGACGCCCTGGTGCATGGTCCCCCACCGGGCGCCGTAGCAGGAGGTCACCCGGCCCGTCGTCGGCGGCACCGCACCGCCGGCGACCGCCAGCGTGCCGGCCCGCGAGGCGGCGGCGACCTGCGCGGCGTACGCGGCCTCGGCGTCGGCGGCGCCCTGCAGCCGGAGGAGCTCGATCTGGGCGTCGCGCAGCCGGGTGTCGAGCTCGGCCTTGCGGGCGCTGAGCGCGTCGAACTCGGCCTGGGCGTCGGCGAGGTGCTGCTCGGCCGCCGCCGCGGCCTCGTCGGCCGCCTGCCGGGCCTGGTCGCGCTGCGTGACCGCGGCGCGCGCCTCGGCGTCGGCCCGGGACACCTCGAGCTCGGTCGCCTCGTGCTCCTCGAGGACGTCGGCGCGCTGGTCACCGAGGAGCTCGAGGGTCGCCGCACGCTGCAGCAGCTCCTCGGGGCTGTCGGACCCGAGCAGCACCGCGGCGCCGCCGTACACGTCGGCGTTGCCCATGTAGGCCTCGCGGCCGACGTCGGCCACCTCGTCCTCGGCCTCGGCGACGGCGGCCTGCGCGAACGCGAGCCGGGCGGCCGCCAGCTCGGCTGCGGCCTCCGCGGAGGCCAGCTCGGCGCGGGCGACGAGGGCGGCGTCCGCGGCCGCCTCGGCCTCCACGGTCATCCGCTGCAGCTGTTCCTCGGCGGCGCGCACCTCGGTGGAGATGGCCTCCACCTCGGCGGCCACGGCCTGCTGCGCGGCGCGGGCGTCGTCGAGCTCGTCGGCCGGCGCGGCGGCGGCCGGTCCGGACGGCGCCGCCACCAGGACCGCGGCCGCGGCGCCGGCCACCAGGGCGGCGCGCAGCCTGCGGGACGCGGACGCATGGCGCGCGGCGCGGTGGTGCGGGCGGTGCAGGGTCGCCAAGACGGCGGCACTCCGTTCTCCGGTCCGCCGGGTCCGCGGGACGTCGTCCCGCCCGCGCACTGCTGCCCCCGTGCGCGCGCGACCCCGGGACGGCAGGTCCCGGCCGTCCCGGCAGGCAGCCGGGAACGGATCGGCGGGGCCCGCCGAGGTCCCCGGGGTACGGGGAGCGTGGCCCGGCAGAGCCGCGAGCGAGGCTACGTCACATCCGCCCCATCGGTCACGGTCGGATAACACCCGCGGCGCGGCGCCTTGCCCAGTTCGAGGGAGGCGACCTGCACGAGTGGGTGGACCGCCGCTCGCGCAAGGTGACGAACGGCACGGCACCTATGCTCGGGCGGCCATGGGTCAGCTCGCCTTCCGCGTCCTCGGGTCGGTGGGTGCCACCCTCGACGGCGTCCCCCTCGACCTCGGCGGCTGGCGGCAGCGGTCGGTGCTGGCCCGGCTGCTGGTGGCCGCGGGCCGGGTGGTCCCGGTCGAGGTCCTCGTCGGCGACCTCTGGCACGCCGAGACCCCGCCCAGCGCGATGAGCGCGCTGCAGGCACACGTCTCCCACCTGCGGCGGGCCCTCGAGCCCGACCGCGCCCCCCGGACCCCTGCCCGCGTGCTGGTGACCTCACCGCCCGGGTACACCGTGCGCCCTGCGCCCGACGCGGTCGACGCCGCACTGGCCGTGCGGCTGCTCGACGAGGGCGACCGGGTGGTCGACACCGACCCGGTCCTGGCCCGCGACCGGTACTCGGCCGCGCTCGACCTGTGGCAGGGGCCGCCCTACGCCGACTACGCCGACGAGCCGTGGGCGCTGCCGGAGGCGGCGCGGCTGGAGGAGCTGCGCCTCATCGCGGTCGAGCGGCGGGCGGCCGCGGCGCTGGCCGCGCCGGCCGGGCGCGACCCCCTCCCGCAGTTGCGCGCCCACGTCGCCGAGCACCCGCTGCGCGAGGAGGGCTGGCGGCTCCTGGCCCTGGGCCTGTACCGCGCGGGGCGGCAGGGCGACGCGCTGGCCGCCCTGCGGGAGGCACGCGAGCGGCTGGCCGAGGAGCTCGGCACCGATCCCGGGCCCGCGCTGCGCGCGCTGGAGGCCGACGTGCTGGCCCAGGCGCCGTCCCTGGACCCGGTGCGGCTGCCGGGCCCGGCGGTGGGCCGGCCGGCGCCGCCGCTCGCCGCGGAGCCGCCGGCGCCGGCCGCCCCGGGACCCCTCGTGGTGGGCCGTGACGCGGAGCGGGCCGCGCTGCTCCGCAGCGCGGAGGAGTCGGCCGCCGGGAGCCTGCGCGTAGCCGTCGTCGCCGGGGAGGCCGGCAGCGGGAAGACGACGCTGCTCGACGACCTGACCGACCGCCTGGGCGGCCAGGGGTGGACGACGTGCTCGGTGCGCTGCCCGGAGAGCGACGGCGCTCCCCCGGCCTGGCCGTGGACCGAGGCGCTGGGGACGCTCGCGATGGCCTCGCCGCCCGAGGACCCCGCCGCGCTGGCCCCGCTGCTCGCCGCCGACGCCGCCGCCGACGGGCAGGGCGACGCGGCGGGCAACCGCTTCCGGCTGCACCAGGCGGTGGCCCGGTGGCTGGCCGGGGTGGCCGGCCGGGCCCCGCTGCTGCTGGTCGTCGACGACCTGCACCGGGCCGACCAGGAGACAGCGGCGCTGCTGGTGGACCTGGCGGCGGCACTGGCCGGCTCGCCGGTCCTGCTCGTCGTCGGGCACCGGGCCGAGGAGACCTCCCGGCTGACCGAGGTGCTGGCGGCGCTGGCCCGCCGGTCGCCGCTGTCGCTTCGGCTGCGCGGGCTCGACGCCGTCGGGGTCGACCGGCTGGTCGACCGCTGGGCGGCGGCGCCGGTCGACGCGGCGACCCGGGCCGCGATCGCCGCGCGCACCGACGGGAACCCCTTCTACGTGCGGGAGCTGCTGCGCCTGGTCGACTCGGGTGCGGACGTGGCCGAGGTGCCCAGCTCCGTCCGCGACGTCGTCCGGCACCGGGTGGGCACGCTGCCCGGGACGACGGCCTCCCTGCTGCGCCTGGCGGCGGTCTGCGGCCGCGACGTCGACGCCGACGTCCTCCTCGCCGCCGCGGTCGAGGGCGGGTCCGGGGACGAGGAGGCCACCGTCGACGCGCTGGAGACCGCCGTGGTCAGCGGCCTGCTCGTCGAGCCGGGCCCGGGCCGGCTGCGCTTCGTGCACGCGCTGGTCCGCGACACGCTCTACGAGGACCTGTCGTCGCTGCGCCGGACCCGGCTGCACGGCCGGCTGGCCGCCGTCCTCGAGCGGCTGCGCCCCGGCGACGTCACCGGGCTGGCGCACCACACCGCGGCCGCCGGGCCGGGCGCCGCGGCCGCGGCGCTGCGCTGGTGCCAGGAGGCGGCCGGGCTGGCCGAGCGCCGCTTCGCCCATGCCGACGCCGCGGTGTGGTGGCGGCGGGCCGTGGAGGCGGCCCGGTCGGCGGCGCCGGCCGAGGGGGCCGCGGTGGCCCGCCTGCTCGCCGCGCAGGCGCGGGCGACCGCGCTCGCCGGCGCGAGCGGGCCGGCCCGCGCCCTGCGCGCGGAGGCCCTGACCGAGCTCCCCGCCGGCGCCGGCCCCGGGGACGTCGCGCTCGTGCTGCTCTCCTCCGACGTCCCGACCTTCTGGAACGCCCGGGTGGACCCTGCCGACGACGCCGTCGTCGACCGGCTGGAGGCGACGATCGCGGCCCTCGGGCCGGCCGACCCGCTGCGGGCGCGGCTGCTGGCCGCGCTGGCCACGGAGTTCGAGGAGCGGCTGGAGCCGCGCGGTCCGGCCGCCTCGCGCGAGGCCGTGCGCATCGCCCGTGCCGCCGGTGACCCCACCACCCTGGCGCACGCCCTGTCGGCGCGGGCGATCCACACCCACCGCGACTCCGACGGCGACGAGCGCGCCGCGCTCGGCGCGGAGCTGCTGGAGCTGGCCCGCCGGGAGGGGCTCGGCGCGTTCGAGACGGTCGCCCGGCTGGTCCTGCTCCAGGACGCCTGCGGCCGGATGGACTTCGCCGACGCCGACCTCCAGGCGGCCGAGGCCGAGCGGCTGGCCGGGAGCCAGGGCCTGCGGCTGCTGCTGGGCATCGCCCGCGCCTACCGGGGGCTCCGGCACCTGCTGGCCGACCGGCGGGTCGAGGCGCAGGCCGCCTACGACGAGGCCGTCGAGGAGCTCGTCGCCGCCGGCTGGTACCGCGACGTCGGCGAGTCCTTCCGGGAGATCGGCGCCTTCTGCCTCTCGCTGGCCGCCGGCGTCCCCGACCCCGGGCTGCCCGAGCGGGTGGCCGCGGTCTTCTCGGCCGCACCGGACGACCTGCGGGAGATGTGGGCGGCCACCCTGGTGGTCGCCGGCCGCGTCGAGGAGGCGCGGCAGGTGGGCCCGGCCCGTCCGCGCTACGGCCGCGACCCGTTCGGTCCGCTGTTCTCCTACAACCGCGGGCTGGTCGGGCTGGGGATTGGCGACGACGACCGGGTCGCGGAGGCGCTGGCCGACCTCGAGCCCTACGCCGACACGCTGTGCGGGATCGAGAGCGGGTCGGTGACGACCGGGCCGGCGGCCACCCTGCTGGCCCGCCTCGCCGCCTCCCGCGGGGACGACGCCGCGGCCGCGGCCTACCAGCGGCAGGCGGTCGCCCTCGCCGAGCGCCTGGGCCACCCCGGCTGGACGGCCGCGGCCCGGGGGGCCCTGGACTGAGCCGCGCGGGCCGGGGACGGCGCGGTCACGACCCGCGGACCAGGTCCCGCCGCCGCTCCCACCGCGGGCCGACGACGCGCAGCAGGAGCCGGAAGGGCGGGGGCGCGGACCCGAGCAGCTGCGCGCGGTCCGCCGGCGTCGCGCAGGAGTCGACGATCCACGGCAGCACGAACACCATGTGGCGCAGGCTGGTCCCCTTGCGGAAGCGCGTCTCCACGCGGGCGAAGTCCCCGGCGGAGACGTAGCGGCGCACGACCGGGAAGACGTCGCGCTCCTCCTCCGTGATGTGCTCGTCGAGGGAGTCCGCGACCTGGGTGAGCACGGCGGCGAGCGGGCCGGCGGCGGCGGGCCCCTGTGCGGCGAACGTGGCCAGCAGCGCCTCCGCCCGGTCGAGCACGCCCTGGAGGGCGGCGTGGTCGTCGGTCAGCGGGCTGAGGTCGACGTGGGCGCCGGCCGAGGCGGCGATCACCGGCCACAGGACGTCGTCCTCCCGCGAGTGGTGCACGTGCACCTCGTGCAGCATGTGGCCGGCGAAGGCGACGATCGCCCGCTGCCGCTCCGGACCGCACGGCGAGCCCGCGGCGACCGACGTCACGGCGTCGGCCAGCAGCCGGCAGCCGGTGCGCAGGGCCCGGTGCACGAGAGCGAAGCCGAAGAGGTCGGCCTCCGGCTCGTCCGCGGTGCGGCGGGGGGTGACGGGGAAGGGCAGGGCGGCGGTGGCTGTCATGCCGGGGACCGTGCCGCCGCCGGCTTGTCGGCCCCTTGTGAGGTGCTTGCCACCCCACGCGGCCCGGGCCGGCGGTCGTGGCAGGCTGTCGGGGCGGCCGGCTCCGTGCGGCCGTCCGGGGCGGTAGCTCAGCCGGTCAGAGCATGGGACTCATAATCCCTGGGTCGTGGGTTCGAGCCCCACCCGCCCCACGCGTCAGAGGCCTCGACGACCGCCCGACGAGCGGCCCGCCGGGGTGCGCGGGCGCCCGCCGGTCCGGTGGCCGCGGTCCCGTGGTCCGGGGCACAGCAGTTCCGCGCCGCGTACCGCAGGAACGAGCCGTGCGGGCACCGGCCCGGGCGCGGCAGGTGGACGCGGCGGGGGTTCACCGGGTCGCGCCACCAGCCCGCCGGTAGCTCGTCGTCGACCTCGCGGGGCACCGGGATGGGCGGGGTGTGCTGCCGCCCGGCGTCGTAGAGGACGAAACGGGTGCCGTCCGGGGGCCGCAGCACCGTCGGCGCCGTCACGACGCACCCCCGGCGGGCCGGTCGGCACGCCGCCCGGACCGGTGGAGCGGCGGGCGCGCGAGATGGACGGGGGTCACGACCTCGCTGACGGCATCCGACGTCTCGGGCGCGACGCCCCCTACGGCGGGACCGTGGTGTGGAGGTCGCAGGAGAGGCATGGATCGAACATACGTTCGACCACTGACAGGCGCCACCGCCCGCAGCCCGGCGCCGGCCCGGGAGGGCGGAGCGGGTGCCGAGTCCGCGGCCCGGCCGGAGGCGCCCAGGGCCGACCGCGGGACGGGGAGCACGACCGCGTCCGCGGGGCGCAGCGACCCGGAGGTGCATCCCCGGTCGCGCTCGTGCGCCTCCCCGCCGGGAGGCCGGGCCGGCCGTGCGCCCCGTTCCCGGTGCCGGGCCCCGGCCGGCGAACCGGCACCCGCCCTCCCGGCCCTCGCCGGTGACGACACCCTGCGCCCGGACGGATGCGCTCCGATACGCTCCCGCCCGCAACCACCCCTCCGGCGCGAACCCGCAGTTCAGCGGCTCGGGCGCATCGGCCGACCCGGCCTCCCGTTGACTCAGGACCGGGCTCCGCGCTCGCCGGGCGTGACCATCGAGAACGACGCGGCAACTCAGCGTTGTGACGCGCCGCACACCGTCCCCCGCACCGAGGACCTAAGTCCTGCATGTGACCTACGGCCGTGGCGCAGCGAGCCCGGCGCGTGTCATAAGTGCCCCGCGAGCGCTGCGCAGCACAGTCACGGGAGGCTCACCTTGTCCGTCGCCACGTCGTCGTCCCCTCCGGTACGGATCTCCCGGACCGTCCTCGTGGTCGACGACCACGTGACGTTCGCCGAGCTGCTCTCGGGTGCGCTGGCCACGTCGGGGATGCGGCCGGTGGGGATCGCGTCCTCGGCCGCCCAGGCCATCGCCATGGCCGCCAGCGAGCAGCCCGACATCGTCGTGATGGACATCGAGATGCCGCAGCAGGACGGGCTGGCGGCCACCCGGCGCATCCGCGAGGTGGCGCCGCAGGCCGTCGTCGCCGTGGTCACCGCGCACCGCGACCCCGACTGGGTCGTCCGTGCGACGCAGGCGGGGGCATCGGCCTTCATCCCGAAGGACGGCTCGCTCGCCGAGATGATCGACATCCTGAGCCGGGTGCAGCCGGGCCAGATGCTGGTCTCCCCCTCCACCTTCGCCTCCGGCACCGTGGCCGCCAAGCCCCGGACCGCGCCGGTCCCGCAGCTCACCCGCCGCGAGCAGGAGGTGCTCGACTGCCTCGGCCGCGGCATGCAGATCAAGGCGATCGCCCGCGTCCTGGGCATCACCCTGGAGACCTGCCGCGGCTACGTGAAGGCCCTGCACGCGAAGCTCGGCGTCCGCTCGCAGCTGGAGGCAGTCGTCAAGGCGCAGGACCTCGGGCTGCTGGGCTCGAGTGGCCGCTGATCTCTCCGGGCCACCCCACCGCCCCGGCCGGCTCCGCGGCATCCCACCGGGACGTCACTTCACCGTCTTCGTCGCCTGGGCCGTCGTCGTCCTCGTCGCCGTCGCCGCCGCCACCTACCTGGTCAGCGACCGGATCGCCCGGTCCAACGCGCTGGCCGAGGCCGAGCGGGTCGCCGTGCGCCTGGCGAACCTCCTGGTCGCCCCCCTCGTGCGGGACGCGCTCGCCGGGGACGCGGGCGCCTATCAGGAGCTCGACCGGGACCTGCGCAACCGGATGAGCGACGGGTCCCTGGTCTCGGTGCTGGTCTGGCGGGAGGACGGCAGCATCTACTACGCGACGGTCGACGAGCTGGTCGGGCAGCGACCGGAGGTGAGCGACGACCTCCGGGCCGCCCTGGACGGCGATGTCGTCGCGCACGTCGACGAGGAACCGGAGACCGCCTACGGCGACGTCGGCGGGCCGCTGCTGGAGGTGTACGTCCCCGTCGACGCCGGGGACACGCCCGTGGTGGTGGAGGCGTACTTCGCCACCGACACGATCGACCGGCAGGCGTCCCTGCTGCGCGGCGAGATCGTGCCGCTGGCGATCGGCGCGCTGGTCGTCCTCCAGCTGATCCAGCTGCCGATCGCCGCCTCGATGGCGCGGCGGGCCCGCCGCGCGGAGTCCGAGCGGATCGCGGCCATGGCCCGGTCCCTCGCCGCCTCCGACCGCGAGCGGCGGGCCATCGCCGGGGACGTCCACGACGGCCCCGTGCAGGACCTGGCCGGGGTCAGCTACGCGCTGTCGGCGCTGCGGTCGGCCGTCCCCGAGGAACGCCGGCCGACGGTCGACCGGCTGACCGCGACGGTGCGGCACGCCGTGGCGTCCCTGCGCCGGCTCATGGTCGACATCTACCCGCCCGACCTCAGCGGGCCCGGCCTGGCGACCGCCCTGGACGACCTGGCGCAGCGGCTGCGGGAGTCCGGCACCGAGGTCACCGTCACGGCCGACCCCCTGCCCGACCTGCCGCCGGAGTACGTCGCGGTGCTCTACCGCACCGCCAAGGAGGCGCTGGTCAACGTGTCCCGCCACGCCGAGGCCGGACACGCGTGGGTGACGCTGACCCGGACCGACAGCGGGGACGGGCCGACGCTGCTGCTCACCGTCGCCGACGACGGCGTCGGCCTGGACACCGGGTCCGCCGCCGCCGCGAGCGGCAACGGCCACCTGGGCCTGCGGCTGGTGCGGGAACGGCTCGTCGCCCTGGACGGCGACGTCCGCGTCGAGGCCGGGGCGGACGGCGGCACGGTGCTCACCGCCGTGCTCCCGATCCCCCGCCCCGGGCAGGGGTAGGCCGGGCCGACCCCCAGTTCGCGGGGGCCGCCGCACCCCCCGGGGCGGCTGGGGTCCCGCCCCCGGACGGGAGAGGCTCGGGGCGCGCCCGACCCCGAGGAGGAACCACTGTGACGACGTCGCCCGTCCGCCAGCGCGGCCGGCACGCCGCCGTCCCCCCGCGGCGCCGGACGGCGTCCGTCGCGACCGTGCTGCTCCTGGTCCTCGCCCTGCTGACCGCGGCCTCGCTCGCCGGCCTGCTGCCGCTGCAGCTCATGCGCGTGGACGCCGGCAGCATGCGCCCCACGCTCGCGCCCGGCGACCTCCTCCTCGTCCGGCAGGGCGTCGAGGGGCTGCAGCGGATGGACGTCGTCGCCGCCCGGCACCCGGACACCGGTGCCTCCGTGGTCAAGCGCGCGGTGGGCCTGCCCGGTGACGTGGTGGGGCTCGAGGACGGCGTCCTGGTGGTGAACGGCGAGCCCCGCTGCGAGGCGGGGATCGACCCCGAGGTCGTCGACGGCGTGTACTTCGGGCCGGTCACGGTGCCCGAGGGCACGGTCTTCCTGCTCGGTGACGCCCGGGGGGACTCGGTGGACTCCCGCTCGTTCGGGCCGGTGCCGCTGGACGACGTCGTGGGCGTCGTCCAGGTCCGGGTCTGGCCCTCCCCGGGCGGTCTCCCGTCGCAGGGCTGCTGACCGGCGGGACCGCTCAGAACGCGAAGGGGCAGTCCCCGCCGTCGGTGATCAGCGACCGGAGGCACTGCACGAGCGCCTCCGGGTCGGCGTCCTTGGGGACGAGCGCGTGCGCCCCGGCCGCCCGGGCTCGTTCCGCCGCCGCTGCGCCCTCCGCCGTCAGCACGACGACCCGGACGTCCGGCTGCGCCGCACGCAGGATCCGCGTCGCCTCCTCGCCGCCGACCACCGGCATGGACAGGTCCATCAGGACGACGTCCGGGCGCAGCCGGGCGACGGCCGGCTGGACCTGCGAACCGTCCTCGCACTCCCCCACGACGTCGATGCCGTCCTGGGTGGAGAGGAAGTCGACGAGCATCTCGCGGAAGGACGCGTGGTCGTCGACGACCAGCACCCGGATCGGCTCCGGGCGCGGCGGCTCGCCGTGGCCGGACGCACAGGCGGCCAGCGTCACCGCGACGCTCCCGGGACGGCGGACCGGCCGGCACGCCGCAGGGGGACCGTGGCGCTCGGCATGGCCTCTCTCCGCTCCGCAGACACTGCCCGTCCTCCTGCCGGTGCTCTACCCGCCGGTCCCCCGTGCGAAGCGGGCGCGCGTCACGGAGCCCGTGGACGCTGCCCGACCCTGCCCCGCGGGCGGCGTCCCGCCCACCCCCACCGTGGGGGGCGGGCGGCCACATTACTGGGGGCAGGACCGCACGTCACGGCGGGGCGCGGGGCCCCGGCGGACGCTCAGGGGTCGACGTCGAAGGTCGACGTGAGCCCCGAGACCGACAGCACCTTCGCGAAGCGGGGCGTCATGCCCTCGATGACCGGGCGCTCGCCCCGCCGCGTCCTGCTCTGCGCCCAGCGCACCAGCAGGGTCAGGCCGGTGGAGTCGATGTACCCCAGCTGGCTGACGTCGACCGCCGCGACGTCCTGCTCGTCGAGCACCGAGGGCCCACCGCACGCGGCGATGAGCGCGGCGTCGACGTCACCGATGAGGTGGGCGACGCACCGGCCGTTCTCGGCGACGACCGTGATGGAACCGATCGGCTCCTCGTCGTCGCCGGCACCGAGGTCGGGGAACACGCCGACAACTGTGCCCACCGCCCCCGGGACGGACAACCCCTCGCGGCTCCGGGCCGCGGATCCCCCGGGTGTCGGTACCCGCAGCGAGGATGTGGGTGTGACTGCGTTCTTCCTGCCCCGGGCGGCCGACGACGACCAGGCCGAACGGCTCTACGAGGCCCTCGCCGAGTTCGCCGGCTGCGAGCCGGCCCCCCGCGGGCGGCGCGTCCGGTCGATCCGGTTCGACCAGGACGGCGTGCGGTGGACGGCGGAGGTCGGCGAGGCGCTGCGTGGCAAGCGCACGACGCAGCAGCTGCGCCGCGGCGAGCTCGTCGAGCGCACCGAGGTGCTGACCTCGGCGACCCGCGTCCTGGCCGTCTACCCCGGGACGCCGCACGTCGTCGTCACCGACGCCCAGCCGATCACCGGGGCGCCGTCCGAGTGGGCCAACCCGTTCTCCGCCCGGCCCGACGAGGTCGTGCTCTTCGCCGCCGGCTGACCCCGGCGACCCCCCAGAGTTCACCTCCCGGCCCACCCCAGATTGGGGCTGCTCGGGCACCGTCCCGTCGGTCACGCTCGGGTGGACCGACAGGCAGAGCAGGGGGATCCGCGATGGGCACCACGGGGGACCGGGCCGCACCGTTGCTGGGCGGCAGCGCCCTGGCGCTGGGGATGGCGGCGGCGCTGGCCGCGCTGGGCAGCACCAGCGGCTCCGTCCCCGCCGTCCAGGACGACACCGTCTTCACCGCGGCGGCCGGCCTGACGGCCGACGCCCCGGACTCGGGCCCCGGCGCGGTGATCCGGGGCGGTCCGCTCCTGGTCCCGACGATCGGCGTGCTGGCCGGGCTCGACCTCCCGCTCGGCGCCCCGGCGTCGCCCCTGCCGCTGTTCTCCTCGACCGCGGCGACGGCGACGGCGACCCACCTGCAGTCGCTCCCGATCGACCCCAGCCCCGTGCAGGGCCTCCCGGTCGACGTCGAGACGGCCGTCGCCGCCGGGCAGCCGCAGCCGGTCCCGGTCCCGGTCGGCCCCGTCCCGTCGGGGACCGCGGCCGCCACGACGCCCGCTCCGGCGACCACGCCGGCCCCGGCGGTCCCGCCCACGGGCGCGCCCACCACGGCGCCGCCGCCGGCCGCCCCCACCACCGCGCCACCGCCGCCCGCGCCCACCACCGCGCCGCCGCCGGCCGTCCCCACCACCGCGCCGCCGCCGGCCGCGCCCACCACCGCGCCGCCGCCGGCCGCGCCGAGCCCGACTCCCACGCCGACGCCGACGCCCACGCCGACGCCCACGCCCACCCCGCCGGCGGCTCCGACCTCCGCCCCGGCGCCGGCGCCCGTGACGTCGTCGGCGCCCGCGCCCGAGCCGGCGCCCGCTCCGGAGACCAGCGCCGCCCCGGCGACCACGGCCTCCGCTCCCGCACCGGCGCCGGAGCCCACCGCCGCACCGCTGCCGCCCGAGCCGGTCGCGGAGCCGGTCGACGCGACCGTGCCCGCCGCCTGACCCGTCCCGGGGAGGGGTCACGCGGGGGCGACCCCGAGTCCGGGAGCGGCGCCGCCGAGGCCCGCGTCACGGGCGCGCGCCACCGCCTCGGCCCGGCTGGTCACCTGCAGCTTGGCGAACACGGCCGACACCACGTTGCGCACCGTCTTGTCCGACAGGTACAGCCGGCCGGCGATCTCGCCGTTGGTCATGCCGGTCGCCATCAGCTCGAGGACCTCGCGCTCCCGCTCGGTGAGCTCGGGGAACGCGGTCAGCGCGTCGCCGCGGGTGCTGAGCCGGGACAGCGCCCCGGACACCCCGCGGCCCAGGATCGTCTCCCCGTCGGCGACCGCCTCGATCGCCCGCGCGATCTGCGCCCGCGAGGACCCCTTGACCAGGTAGCCGCGCGCCCCGGCCCGCAGCGCCGCCGCGACGGCGTCCTGGTTCTCCACCATCGTCAGCACGAGCACCGCGGTGCCCGGCAGCGCCTCCGTGATCCGCGCCGTCGCCTCCAGGCCGTTGCCGCGCGGCAGGTGCAGGTCCATGAGGACGACGTCGGGGCGGTGCTCGAGCGCGGCGGCCACCGCCGTCTCGGCGTCCTCGGCCTGGGCCACCACCTGCGCCCAGTCCAGGGAGTCGACCAGCGCGACGAGCCCGTCGCGGAACATCGGGTGGTCGTCGACGACCAGGACGCTGGTCACGCCGCCCCCGTCGGCAGGACGGCGCGCACCGTCGTCCCCCGCCCGCCGGTGACCACGCAGCTGCCGCCGAGCTCCGCGGCCCGCTGGTGCATCGAGCCCAGCCCGACCCCGGCCGGGGCGCCGGGCCGCACGCCCACCCCGTCGTCGGAGACGCACACCTCCAGCACCCCGGCCCCGTGCGCGATCGTCACCCGCGCGCGGGTGGCCCGGGCGTGCCGGGCGACGTTGGTCATGGCCTCCCCCACGATGCGGAAGGCTGCCACCTCGGCGGCGGCCGGCAGCTCCCCGAGGTCGTCGGGCGCGTCGACGGTCACCTCGACGCCACCGTCGGCCAGCCGCGCGGCATGGGCCCGGACAGCCCCCACCAGACCGAGGTCGCCCAGCGCCGCCGGCTGCAGGTCGTCGACGATGCGGCGCACCTCGGCGACCGTGCCGCGCAGGTACTCCGCCGCCTGGTCCAGCACCGCGCGTGCCCGGTCGGGGTCGGCGGGCACCAGGTCGGCCACCGCCTCCAGCTGCATGGCGGTCGCGGCGAGTCCCGGCCCGAGGCCGTCGTGCAGGTCGTGCCGCAGGCGGCGGCGCTCCTCCTCCCGGGAGCTGACGATCGACTCCCGGGAGTGCTGCAGCTCGTCGGCCAGCAGGACCGCGTGCGCGGCCTGCGCCGTCTGCCGGACCAGCTCCTCCTGCAGGGAGCGCAGCCGCGGCCCCAGCCCCCCGGCCGGCAGGACGACGGCGAGCTCCCCGACCCGGCGGCCCTGGTGCTCCAGCGGGATGGTCTGCACGCCCGCGGCGGGCTCGGCGCCGGTCGTGACCGGAGCCCGCCCGGGCAGCCGCAGCGCGACGTGGGGCAGCCGGAGGGTGCGGGCGAGGACGTCGACCACGCCGGGCAGCACCTCCGCGGGGGTGACCGCCGAGCCGACCCGGCGCCCCAGCTCGCCGACGACGACCGCGGGCTCGACCGCGTCGCCGTAGAGCAGCCGGTTGACGCCCCGCTGCAGCGCGTCGCGGGCCGGCTGCACCGCGACCGCGGCCAGCGCGAACACGAGCAGGTCCGCCTCGCGCCCCCAGCCGCCGAACACGGTGCCGGCCAGGACCAGCAGGCCGCCGTAGACGGCCAGCGCGAGCAGGCTCAGCGACAGGTAGACCAGCGTGCGGCCGAGGACCGGGTCCAGGTCCCACAGCCGGGTGCGGACCAGCGCCCAGGCGACCGCCGTCGGCAGCGGCAGCAGCGCGGCGGCGATGAAGGCGGTCTGCGCCGGCGGCACGGCCCAGGCCAGCGCCAGCAGCAGCACGGTGCCCAGCGCCCCGGCCAGCACCCACAGCACCTGCTCGCGCTCGCGGCCGGTGCTGCGCCGCAGCCGGACCACGAGGGAGGCGACACCGGTCGCGGTGCCCAGCAGCAGCGCCAGGAAGCAGGCGTTCACGACGTTCCACGTGCCGTCGACGCCGACCGGGTTGACGAGGTCGCCGTAGGCCGCCGGCACCGGCTCGTCCTGCTGGTCGTAGGGGGTCAGCGCCCAGGCGACGGGGGTGAGGACGGTGGCGACCAGACCGGCGGCGAACCCGGCCGCCCAGGGACGCCCCGGCAGCCGCCCGGAGGGCAGCACCTGCAGCAGCAGCGCCGGCAGCGGCACGTACGAGGGCACCCACAGCCACGTCGACACCCAGAACGCCGCCGCGCCCGTCGCCGAGCCGGGGTGCCCGGGCAGCTGCGCCGCCGCGACGGTCGCGGCCAGCGTCGACCCGCCGCTGCTGACGCCGGCCAGCAGCAGCAACCACCCGGCGAGCAGCCGCGGCCGCTGGGCGGCGACCAGCGCGCCGAGGCACCCGGCGCCGAGCGCCCCGGTCAGCCCCCACGCCACGACCGCCGGGTCCGGGTCGGGCACCCGCGTCAGCGAGAGCACCAGCGCCGCTCCTGCGGCGGCCACACCGGCGGCCGCGGCGAGCGCGACGAGGAGGGTCCGGAGCCGGGGCACCGCGACATGGTGGCAGCGGGGGTGTCCCGTCCCCCAGGGACTCCGCTCCCCCGGCAGGTCGGGACCGCCGGCCGATGCCGCCGGGACGGCGCCGCGGCGACGGTTCTCCCCGTCCGGCCGACGGAGCCGGCCCCCTGGACCTGGAGACCGACATGGACAGCACCACGCACCTGGGCACCGGCCTGCTCGCGCCCGCCGCCACCGCGCCCGCAGCCTCGACCCCCGCCGTCGGCCCGGCCGCCCCGACCGCGCCCGCGGTCCCGGCGCCGGTCCACCCCCGCCGGCGGCTGCTGGTCGGCGCCGCGTTCGCCGGCCCGGTCGCCCTGGCCGTGCAGGCGCTGCTCTCCTCCAGCGGCCTCCCCCGCGACGACGCCGGCCCCTGGCTGGCCGGCCTCGCCGAGGCCCCCACGAGCCAGGTCGCCTCGATCGTCGTCTACCTGGTCGGCATGGTCGCCACCCTGGCCATGGCGGCCACGGTCGCGCTGGCCGGGCGCCGCCGGGCCCCGTGGCTGTCGGGCGTCGCGGCCGCGCTGACCGCTGCGGGGTGCATCGGCGGCGGCGGGTTCGCCGGCATGCGGCTGATCGCCCAGGTGCTCGCCGAGCGGGGCGGGCCGGAGGCGGCGCAGGTGTGGACGTCGGTGCAGGAGGGCGCGCCGTTCCTCGTCCTCGGGCCGCTGGTCGGCATGGCGGTGCTGGGCACGCTGGTGACCACGGCCGCGCTGGTCCGCGCCCGCGCCGACGTCACCGTCTGGGCCGCCCCCGCCTACCTGGCCGGGTTCGTCCTGGCCAGCGGCGAGTTCCCGGTGGCCGTCACCGTGCTCGGCGAGGTCCTCGTGCTGGCCGCGCTGGTCCCGGTCGCCCGGGCCGCGCTGCGCGGCTGACCCGGCCGGCCCCGTCGGGCGCACGCCCCGTCCTCGCCCGAGGATGGGGCGTGCCCATCGACGTCTCCACCGTCCACGCCGCCCCGCCCGACCGCGTGCACGCCGTGCTCACCGACGAGGCGTTCCTGCGCGCGACCACCGACGCGCTGGGTGCCCGGCTGCAGGAGGCGACCAGCGACGGCACGACGACGCGGGTGCGGATGCTCGCCCCGACGGCGGGCGTCCCGGCGGTGTTCGCCCGCTTCGTGGCCCGCGAGGTGGCGGTGACCGACACCCGCCGGTGGCGCCGCGACGGCGAGGGCTGGCGCTGCGACGTCGACGTCCGCGCGGAGGTGTTCGGCCGCACCGTCGAGGTCCGCGGCGAGCGGCGGCTGGCCCCCGACGGCGACGGCACCCGCTCGACGGTCACCGCCGAGGCCCGCGTCGACGCCCCGCTGGTCGGCCGGCAGGCCGAGGGGGCGGTGCGGCAGCTCGTGGAGGTCGTGCTCCGCCGCGAGGCCGAGGCGCTGGACGCGCGGCTGGCCGGCGGCTGAGACGGCACCGGGCCCGGCCGGCAGGACGCCGACCGGGCCCGGTGGGGGTGGTGCGGAGGTCAGATCTCGCCGACGCAGACGACGCGGCCCTCCTCGCCCTCCTCGCCCTCCCAGAAGTGCGTGACGGCGCCGTCGACGCCGCTGCAGAAGTCGTCGTCGCTGGCGAGGTAGTCGTCGTAGGTGATGTCGTCGTCGTCGAAGCCGACCACCCGGGCGACCGCCGAGTCGTCGTCGCAGTCGACGGTCTCGACCTCGCCGGCGGCGTTGGCCGAGACGCAGTCGTCGACCTCGGACCCGCTGCCGCCGAGGAACGCGAAGAGCGCCAGCGCACCGGCCACCAGCACGACGCCGGCGATCACCGGGATCAGCCACTTGGGCGGCCCCGACTTCTTCGGCGGCCCGCCGAACCCGCCCGGCTGCGGCTGGTAGGGGGCGCCGCCCTGCGGCGGGTACGGCGCACCGCCCTGGGGCGGGTACGGGCTCGCGCCCGGCTGCGGCTGGTGCTGCCCCTGCGCGTACCCGCCCGGCGGCGGCGGGGGCGGCGGGGTCGAGCCCCCGGGCGGCGGCGGGGGCGGCGGCGAGTACCCGCCCGGCGGGCCGGCCGGCGGCTGGCCCCACCCGGGGGCACCGCCCCCGGGCTGCTGGTCGGGGCCGTTCGAGCCCGGCGTGGTCATGCGGTTCCTCCCGGTCGGTGGTGCGGCGCGCCGTCTGCTGTGTCGACGGCGGCCCGGGCGTCCGACCGGTGTCGGCCGGACGCGCCCAGGCAGCATCGCAGCACCCCCGGACGACGAAAGCCAGCGACTCCCCGTGTGCCGCGTCGGGCCGCGGAGCCCGCCGGCGGCAGCCGACGGCGCGCCGGACCCCCGCCGCCGGGCGTAGCGTCCGGCGCATGTCGGCCGGCGCCGGACCCGGGGACCGCCTGCTGGGCGGCCGTTACACGCTCACCGAGGTGATCGCGCGCGGCGGCATGGGCGTGGTCTGGCTGGGCTGCGACCGGCTGCTCGACCGCCCGGTCGCGGTCAAGGAGGTCACCTACCCCCAGCACGTCACCGCGCACGAGCGCGAGGTCCTGCGCGAGCGCACCCTCCGCGAGGCGCGCTCCGCCGCGGGCCTCGACCACCCCCGGGTCACCACGGTGTTCGACGTCGTGGAGGAGGACGGCCGGCCGTGGCTGGTCATGGAGCACGTCCCCTCGCGCAGCCTCCAGCAGCTGGCCGAGGAGCACGGGCCGCTGCCGTGGCAGGCGGTGGCCCGCATCGGGCTCGACGTCCTGGACGCCCTGGACGCCGCCCACCGGGCGGGGATCGTGCACCGCGACGTCAAGCCCGGCAACGTGCTGGTCGACAGCGCCGGCCGGGCGTACCTGACCGACTTCGGCATCGCCACGGCGACCGGCGACTCGTCGCTCACCACCGCCGGGACGCTGATCGGGTCGCCGTCCTACATGTCGCCGGAGCGGGCCCACGGGGAGCAGCCGGGACCGCCCACGGACCTGTGGTCCCTCGGAGCGACCCTCTACACGGCGGTGGAGGGCCGCCCGGCGTTCGCGCGGGGCGAGCCGATGGCCACCCTGCTGGCGGTGGTCTCGGAGCACCCGCCGCCGATGCCGCACGCCGGGCCGCTGGAGCCCGTCCTCCGCGGCCTGCTCACCAAGGACCCGGCCGTCCGGACGACGTCCGCGCAGGCGCGGGCGCAGCTGCGGGCCAGCCTGTCCGGGGCCGCGGCCGGCGCCGGCGCCCGGGCGGCCTGGCCGCCGCCGGCACCCCCGGTCGGCCCGCCGGCGCCGCCCTCGCCCGACGCCGCCGCGGCGGTCCGCGGCGACCGGGTCGAGCGCATCGGCGCCGAGGACCTCAAGGCCCTGGCCGCGCGCTCGGCCGCGCTGCTGGGCTCCATGGCCCGCGACGTGGCCCGCGACGTGGCCCGCGACGCGGCCGACCAGGCCCGCCACCTCGCCGACCGGCGCCGCGCCCGGCGTGCCGACCGCCCCGACCCGGGGCCGCCGTCCCACCCGGCCCCCGCCCGCGGGCGCCGGCTCCGGTTCCGCCGGCGCTGGGTGGTGGTCCCCGTCGTCGTCCTGGTGCTGGCGCTCGTGGCGCTGACGGCCGCGGTCCTCGCCCTCGTCGGGTTCGCCACCGGCCTGCTCTGAGCGCGCGTCCCCCCGCCCGCTGCGGCAGGCTCGCGGCATGACGACGCCCGAGCCGGAGCAGCCCCAGCCGCGCGACATCGCCCTGGAGCAGGCGACCCCCGAGCAGGTCGAGCAGCTCGAGGCCGCCAGCGAGCCGGAGGAGCCGGCCGGCGACTGAGACCGCTGCCGCCCGCTCCGGGCGCCGGGCTCAGGGCTCCGGGCTCAGGGCTGGGGGCTCCGGGTCAGGCCCCGGCGAAGAGCCGGTCGGCGCCCAGCCGCTCGCGGGCGACGTAGTACAGCGTCGTCCCGGCCGCCACCGGCACGTCCCACGGCGGGCTGACCACGAGGTCGCCGTCCGGCGTGCGGAGAGCCAGGAGCGTGGCCCCGAACCGGCTGCCCAGGTGCGTCTGCACGTCGCCCGCGGTGGCCAGCCGGGACGCCGCCGGCACCCGCGTCGAGTACGTGTTGCCGTGCCCGCCCGCAGTCATCAGGTCGTTGTAGACCTGCGTCAGACCGGGGTCGGCCGCCTCCTCGGAGAGCAGGAACGGCATGTGCCACTGCACCACCTGCACGCCGGGGTTGACGTAGCGCAGGGTCTCCCGCCGGCTCAGGTCGCGCACCGCGGCGACCAGGTGGATGCGCGGGTTGGCGTGGTCGACGGCGACCGCGATGGCCAGCGTCTCGTTGTCGTCGTGGCCGTCGACCACCGCGGTGCGCGCCCGGTGCACGCAGGCCCGCTCCATGACGTCGGCGCGGGTGAGGTCACCGCGCACGAAGTCGACGTCCGGCAGGTGCGGCAGCGGGTCCTCGGTCACGTCGTCCCCCGCGCACAGCACGACCCGCGCACCGGCCTCGGCGGTCAGCTCGTCGACGATCCGCTCGGTCCGCCCGGGGGTGTAGCCGAGCAGGACCACGTGTCCCTCGAGGTCCAGGGGGACCACTCCTCGCGTCCGGCGGCCCCGCGCGGTCTGCAGGGCCGTGGTGAGCTGGGTGAACAGCAGGGTCAGGGTGACGATGCCGCCGACGATCACGTACGCGCCGACCGCCCGGCCGGCCGCCGTCACGGGGAACTGGTCGCCGTAGCCGACCGTGGCGGAGGTGACGACGAAGTACCACCAGTAGGTCTCCGGGTCGGCGATGCCGCTGTCGGGCGGCTCGACGAGCGCCATCAGGGCCCAGCTGGTCAGGAAGACGAGCACGGTCACCGCGAGCGGCAGCCGCCAGCTGCGCAGCCGCAGGCGGAGGACCCGCGCGAGACGGGCGAACAGCAGGAACGGCACCGGCCCCCCCGGGTCGACGTCGGGTCCGGGGGAACCTATCCCGGCCCGGCGGCACGGGTGGGCGGCCCCGGCGCGGGTACCCCCGGCCGCGTGAACAGCCGCGACGTCCTCGCCTACGCGTACTCCCAGGTGCACGAGACGCTGCAGCGCGGCGTCGAGGGGCTGACCGCCGAGCAGCTCGGCGCCCGGGTCGGCCCGGACGCCAACCCGGTCGGCTGGCTGGCCTGGCACCTGCTGCGGGTCCAGGACGACCACGTCGCCGACGTCGCCGGCGGCGAGCAGGTGTACACCGCGCAGGGCTTCGCCCGCCGCTTCGACCTCCCGGTGGACGACGCCGCGATCGGCTACGGGATGTCGTCGGCGGAGGTCGCCGCGGTCCGGGTCGGCGATCCCGGGCTCCTCGTCGAGTACTCCGCCGCCGTGCACGCCCGCACCGCGGAGTTCCTCGCCGGGCTCTCCGACGCCGACCTCGACCGCGTCGTCGACACCCGCTGGGACCCGCCGGTGACCCTCGGCGTGCGGCTGGTCAGCGTGCTCTCCGACGACCTCCAGCACCTGGGGCAGATCGGCTACGTCCGCGGGTTGCTCGGCGCCTGAGTGAGGACCACCGTTCCCCCCACGCCTCCCTCGCCCGGCGCGGTCCCCGGAACGGTGGCCGGCTGCCGGCCACGGCCGTAGCGTCTGCGGCCGTGGCCAGCCCCGACTTCTACGCCCTGGAGGAGCTCCTCGAGCCCGAGGAGATCGAGATCCGCGACCGGGTCCGCGCCTTCGGCGAGCGGGAGGTCCTGCCGGTCGTCAACGACCACTGGGAGCGCGCCGAGTTCCCGTTCGCGCTCGTGCCGCGGCTGGCGGAACTGGGCATCGCCGGCGGCACGATCTCCGGCTACGGCTGCCCGGGGATGAGCGCGGTCTCCGCCGGGCTGGTGGCCGCCGAGCTGGCCCGCGCCGACGGCAGCATCGGCACGTTCAACGGGGTGCACAGCTTCCTGGCCATGCAGTCCATCGCGATGCTCGGCTCGGAGGAGCAGCGGCAGCGGTGGCTGCCGGAGATGGCCCGCATGGAGAAGATCGGCGCCTTCGGGCTGACCGAGCCGCGGCACGGCTCCGACGCCGTGGCCCTGGAGACCTCCGCCCGCCGCGACGGCGACGCCTTCGTGCTGGACGGGCAGAAGAAGTGGATCGGCAACGGGTCGATCGCCGACCTCGTGCTGATCTGGGCCCGCGACGAGGACGGCGACGTCGGCGGCTACGTCGTGGAGAAGGGCACGCCCGGCTTCGAGGCGACGGTCATGACCGGCAAGACGGCCCTGCGGGCGGTCTGGCAGGCGGAGATCACGCTGACCGGCGTCCGGGTCCCGGCGGAGAACCGGTTGGCGGGCTGCCGCTCGTTCAAGGACGTCTCGCAGGTGCTGGACCGCACCCGCTACACCGTCGCGTGGCGGGCCCTGGGGCTGGCGACGGCGTCCTACGAGCTGGCGCTGGCGCACGCCCGGCAACGGGAGCAGTTCGGCCAGCCGATCGCCGGCTACCAGCTGGTGCAGGACAAGCTCGCCCGCATGCTGGCCGAGATCACCTCGATGCAGCTGATGTGCTGGCGGCTGTCGAAGCTGGCCGACGCCGGCCGGATGACCCCGGCGATGGCGTCGCTGGCGAAGATGAACCACGCGGCGAAGGCGCGGGCGATCGTCGCCGACGCGCGCGACGTCCTGGGCGGCGACGGGATCCTCCTGCAGCACCACGTGGCGCGGCACCACGCCGACATGGAGGCGGTCTTCACCTTCGAGGGCACCGACTCCGTGCAGGCCCTCATCGTCGGCCGGGAGATCACCGGCCTGTCGGCGATCAGCGGCCGGCGCAACGTGTGAGGACCCCGCTGACCCACCGCTCGCACGCTCGCCGCGGGCCCCTGCAGCGGGGCCGGGATCAGACCGCGCGCAGCAGCGGGGCGGTGGGTACCGCGGCGGTCGGCGCGGGGGCCGGCACCAGCGGGGCGGGCACGGCGGCGGTCAGCCGCACGCACTCCGGGCAGGCGGTGCGGCCGGTGCCCATGCGCTCCCACCGCTGCGAGCCCCAGATCTGCACGATGGCGCCGCACAGCGCCAGGTCCACCACGCCGTCGAGGTCCCGTGCCGGGCGGTCGGCGACCACCGCGTGCCACGGGGTCTGCGCGGAGGTGCCGTGCCACGACCAGCGGTCGGGACGCGCGAAACCGACCGCCAGTGACTCCACGCTCCCCTGGTATCCGGGGCCGCCGGCGGTCAAACACGCGCGGACGCAGGACCGGGCGGGTGTGGCCGGAGGGCGGCGGGGGAACCCCGTGGGCCCCGAGCCCAGGGGGCCGCGCTTCCCGAGGGAGACGCCATGACCACCGCGCCCGAACAGGACGTCGTCGACCTGCTCAGCGCCGACCACCGCGAGTTCGACCGCCTCTTCCGCGAGCTGGAGGGCCTCGCCGGCCGCTCCGGCGAGGAGGACCTGCGCCGCAAGCGCGCGCTGGTCGACGAGGTGACGATCGGCATCGTCAAGCACTCCGTCGCCGAGGAGACCCAGGTCTACCCCCGCGTCGAGGCCGAGCTCGATCGCGACGAGGCCGAGCGCTCCAAGCACGAGCACGGCGAGGCCGAGGAGACGATGAAGCGCCTCGAGCGGATGGACCCGGGCGACCCCGGTTTCGACGCCGAGGTCGCGACCCTCGCGCGGGAGATCCGGGAGCACGTCGTCCACGAGGAGGGCCGCATGTTCACCGAGCTGCGGCAGGCCCTCCCGGCGGACCGGCTGGTCGAGATGGCCCGCGACGTCGAGCGGGTCAAGGCGATCGCGCCGACGCGTCCGCACCCGATGACGCCCAACGAGGCCGGCGTCCGCACCGCGCTGGGCCCCGTCGCCAGCCTGCTGGACCACCTCCGCGACGCGGTGACCGGACGCGGGAAGCAGTCCGGCTGACCGGACGGGGACCGATGGACAGCACTCGGCGCCGCTCGCTGCTGGCGGCCACCGAACCGATCCGCGCGCTCGCCAGTGCCGGCGTCCTCGCCGCGACGTCCCCGCTGCTCGCCGTGGCACCGCGGGGCGACCGGCACCCGGTGCTGGTCCTGCC
The DNA here is from genome assembly GCF_054050735.1 of Blastococcus sp. SYSU D00813. Taxonomy (NCBI): domain Bacteria; kingdom Bacillati; phylum Actinomycetota; class Actinomycetes; order Geodermatophilales; family Geodermatophilaceae; genus Blastococcus; species Blastococcus sp. SYSU D00813. Next base: position 55,666 of record NZ_JBJGZX010000020.1, on the reverse strand, counting down.
CGGGCTGCTGGCCTCCGACGTGTCCACCACCGCGCTGCGGGGGTGGGTGCGTGCGCTCGGGTACCCGGTCGTGGGCTGGGAGCTGGGCCGCAACCGCGGACCCACCCCCGCGGTGGTGGAGGCGCTGCCGGGGCTGGTGCAGCGGCTGGCCGACCGGCACGGCGGCGCGGTGAGCATCGTCGGGCAGAGCCTCGGCGGGGTCTTCGCCCGGCGGCTGGCCCAGCGGACTCCGGCGCTGGTGCGCTCGGTGGTCACGCTGGGTTCGCCGTTCCGGCTCGTGGGGCGCCCGGACGACGACTCCCCCGGCGCGCGGGCCTACCGCCGGTTCGCCCCGCTGCACACCAGCCGGCGGCTGTCGACCGCCGATCCGGCGCGCCCGCTGCCCGTGCCGAGCACCTCGGTGTACTCGCGGTGGGACGGCGTCGTCGACTGGCGGGCCTGCCTGCAGCGGCCCGGCCCGCGCAGCGAGAACGTCGGCGTGCACGCCGGACACCTCGCCATGGGCCACGACCCGGCGGTGCTGTGGGTCGTCGCCGACCGGCTGGCCCAGCCGGCCGGCGACTGGCGGCCCTTCCGGCCGCCGCCCGGGCTCGCCCGGCTGTTCCCGGGCGGCCCCCAGGAGGGCTAGCGGCGGCGGGCCCGCAGGACGGCGTCGGCCATCGGCAGGTCCTCGCCCTCGTGCGAGCGGCCCAGCCGCGGCCTCGCCCCGGCGACCAGCACCTCGAACTCCCCCGTCGGCAGCGCCGCGGCCAGCTGCTCGCCGGTGGCGAAGAGGTCCGGGTCCTGCCCGTGCCGCACGGTGTGCAGGTCGCTCGGGTCGTGCTGCGCGACCAGGAGCGTGCCGCCGGGGGCCACGGCCGCGGCCAGCCGGGCCACCACCGCGTCCCGCACGCCGCCGGGGACGTGCAGGAACGCCGTCGTCACCAGGTCGAAGGCGCGCTCGGGCGGCGCCCACGTGGTGACGTCGGCGTACTGCCACGTCGTCCGCCCGGCGACCCCCCGCTCCGCCGCCGCCGCGGCGGCCCGGGCCAGCGCGGTCCGCGAGAGGTCGACCGCGGTGACCCGCCACCCCTGCTCGGCCAGCCAGATCGCGTCGCCGCCGGTGCCGCAGCCGACGTCGAGCGCGCTGCCCGGTGCCAGGCCGGCGGTCTCGGCCACGAGGACGTCGTTGGGGCGGCCGCTCCAGTGCGCCTCCCCCGAGGCGTAGCGCTCCTCCCACCACTGCTCGTCGTAGACGGTCACGCCGCACCCGCCGTCGTCCGGGCGGCGACGGCCGCGCGGGTCTCCTCCATGACGAGGTCCATGTTGATCTGGCCGGCGGCGGCCAGCCCCTGCGCCGCGGCCACGACCACCTGCGCGCGGACGTCGCCCGCGTTCCCGGCGACCCAGACACCCGGGACCGGGCTCGCGCCGTCGGCGCCGGTGGGCAGCACCTCCCCGAAGACGACGCCGTTCATGCCGACCTCCTCCGGGACGAGCCCGAGGTCGGCGAGCAGGTCCCCGGGCGCCCGGACCCGGGTCTGGGCGACCAGCGCCCGCAGCGGGACGACGGCGCCGCCGGCGAGACGGACGCCGCTGAGCCGGCCGTCCTCGGTCTCCAGGCCGACCACCTCGCCGGACACCACCTCGACCCCGCGGGCGGCGAGCTGCTCCCACTGCTCCTCGGTCGGCTCCGGGCCGGTGTGCAGGAAGAGGGTGACGTCGTCGGTCCACTGCCGCCACAGCAGCGCGCCGTGCGTGCTCATGGCGCTGGACGACAGGATGCCGACGGGCTGGTCGCGGACCTCCCAGCCGTGGCAGTAGGGGCAGTGCAGCACGTCGGTGCCCCAGAGCTCCGCCAGCCCCGGGACGTCGGGCAGCTCGTCGCTCGCGCCGGTGGCCACCAGCAGCCGGCGGGCCCTGACCGTGGCGCCGTCGGCGAGCGAGACCTCGAAGCCGCCGTCCACGCGCACCGCGCCGGTGACCCAGCCGTCCCGAACCTCCCCGCCGTAGCCGACGACTTCGGCGCGCCCGGCGGCGACCAGCTCCGCCGGAGGCGTGCCGTCGCGCGTCAGGAAGTTGTGCACGCCGGCCGCGGGCGCGTTGCGCGGCCTCCCCCCGTCCACCACCAGCACGCTGCGCCGAGCGCGGGCGAGGGCCAGCGCCCCCGACAGCCCCGCCGCTCCCCCACCGATGACCAGGACGTCCACTCGTTCGCTCATGCCGCCGAGGGTGCGCGCAGCGTCGCCACCTTGACAAACTTCCTTGCTGGAACGGCAAACTGGTGCGGTGACCGACGACGACGTCCTGGCGGCCGTGGGCCCGCGCCTGCGCGAGCTGCGGACCAAGCGCGACGTGACCCTCACCCAGCTGTCGGAGACCACGGGCATCTCGGTGAGCACCCTGTCCCGGCTGGAGTCCGGGCAGCGGCGGCCCACCCTCGAGCTGCTGCTCCCCCTGGCCCGCGCGCACTCGGTGACCGTCGACGAGCTGGTCGGGGCGCCGGGCACCCCCGACCCGCGGGTCGTCGCCCGGCCGTTCGAGAAGGGCGGCCACGTCTTCTGGCCGCTGACCCGGCGGCCCGGCGGCGTGCAGGCCTACAAGCAGGTCATCCCGCCCCGGTCGCCGTCGGGCGAGCCGGAGCAGAAGACGCACGAGGGCCACGAGTGGATGTACGTGCTGTCGGGCCGCGTGCGGCTGCTGCTCGGCGAGCACGACCTCGAGCTGCGCGCCGGGGAGGTGGCCGAGTTCGACACCCGCACGCCGCACTGGGTCGGCAACCCCGGCGACGTGCCCGCCGAGATCCTCAACCTCTACGGCCCGCAGGGGGAGCGCATCCACGTGCGCGCCCAGCCCGCGCGGGGTACCGGGCGGGGATGAGCGGGAAGACGGCGGAGGACTACGCCGAGGACTACACCGACCCGGAGCTGCGCGCGCGGCTCAAGGAGGAGATCGAGGCCGGCGACCGCGGCGGCCGCCCCGGGCAGTGGAGCGCGCGCAAGAGCCAGCTGCTGGCGCACGAGTACGAGGCGGCCGGCGGCGGCTACCGGCACGAGGGCGAGCGCACCGGGTCGCAGCGGCACCTGCAGCAGTGGTCGGCCCAGGACTGGCACACCGCCGACGGCGGCGCCGACGCCCGCGACGGCGACACCACCCACCGCTACCTGCCCGACGCCGCCTGGCAGCTGCTGACCGACGCCGAGCGCCGCGCCACCGACCGGGCCAAGCAGCGCGGCGACGGCCAGCACGTGCCGAACACCGACGCCGCCCGCGAGGCCCGCGCCGCCGCCGAGCTGCTCGACCTCACCGCCCCCGAGGCGCGGGAGCGGATCGCGTCGATGGACGCCGGGACGCTGGAACGCGCCGAGCGGGCCGAGCGGGAGCTGGGGAAGGCGCGCACGACCGTCCTCGAGGCGATCCGGCGGCGCCGGTCCTCCTGACCGCTCAGACCATCCGGCGGGTCTGCCGGGCGCGCACCAGCAGCGTCCCGTCGGTCGCGTGCAGCTCGGCGTCGTCGACGCAGTAGGCGTCGTCGGCCCAGCTGGTCCACTGGTCGACCCGGACCCATGCCCCCGGCTCCGGCGCGGGCCCCGCGAGGTGGGCGGTCAGCTCGACGGTCGGCAGGGGGCGCGGGGCGGTCCACACGGCGAACAGCGACGGGGGCAGCGCGTCGACCAGGACGCCCAGGGCGGTGAGCGGGGTCGGCGCACCGACCACCCGCACCCACGCCGTCAGCCGCGGCTCGTCCCCGCCGGCCAGCGGCCGGGACCGGCCCAGGGCCCGGATCTCGAGGTGGTCGGCGACCGGCACGAGCTCCCGCGGCAGGGCGAAGGGCACGCCGTCGGCCGGCTCCCCGACCGCGGCCCGCGGCCCCGGCCCGTGCGGCGTCGCCGAGGTGAGCACCTGGGCGACGGCGGCCGTCCGCCCGCCCTGCTCGAGCGTCGTCCGCACGCTGCCGGTGCGGCCGGCCCGGTCGGGCGCCGCGGCGACGTGCACGGGGACGTCGGGGGCGACCGGGCGCAGCAGGTGGGCGGTGACCGCGCGCGGCGGCGCACCGGCCGCGTCGAGCAGCTCCCCCACCAGCAGGCCGCCCTGCACCCCGGCGAAGGAGCGCCAGTCGGCGTCGAAGGTCAGCGGCGGCGCGCCCGCCTCCACGGCGGTCACGACAGCGCCGGGTACAGCGCAGCGACACCGCCGGAGAGGCCCGCCTGCACACGGCGGCTCACCTCGTCGGCGACGATCTCCGGGTCGCCCGCGACCAGGCCGTCGACGGCGGTGCGCGCGACGTCGGCCGGGTCGGACTTGGGCGCCTCCACGCCGGCGGTCATGTCGGTGTCCATGTAGCCGACGTGCAGCGCGGACACCCGGACCCCCCGCGGCGCGAGCGAGGCCCGGAGGCTGTTGGTCATCGACCACGCCGCGGACTTCGCGGCGCAGTAGGCACCCGTGCCCGGGAAGCTGAGCCAGGACAGCGCGGAGAGCACGTTGAGGACCGTGCCGTGCGCGGTCTCGAGCTGCGGCAGGAAGGCTCGGGTCACCGCGAGCGACCCCAGGTAGTGCACCCCCAGCTCGGCCTCGATCGCGGCCCAGTCCCCGGTGAGCAGGTCGGTACGGGTGTCGATGCCGGCGTTGTTGACCAGCAGGGTCACGTCCGGCAGGGCGGCGGAGGCGGCCGCCACCGAGGCCGGGTCGGTGACGTCGAGGGCGACCGGGACGGCGCCCGGCAGGTCGACCGACCGGGGGTCGCGGGCGGCGGCGTACACGGTGGCACCGCGGGCGAGCAGCTCGGCGGCCAGGGCACGGCCGAAGCCGCGGTTGGCCCCGGTGACGAGGGCGGTGCTGGTGGTCGGGTCCACGGCGGCGGCTCCATCGGTTCGGTTCTCCAACTGACTGCCGCCGACCGTACCGGAGTCGGTACGGATGTCAAACCAGCAAACGCTGCCGTACGGTCCGGACGGAGGTGCACCCATGAGCCCGACCCTCGACCGGGACGCCGTCGCCGCCCGCGTCGCGGCCTTCCCCCGCCGCGCGGCGGACCGGCCCGACCTGAAGCACGCCGCGGTGGCCGTCTGCGTGCTGGAGGACGACGGGGTCCCGGCCCTGCTCGTGACCCGCCGCGCCGCGCGGATGCGCAACCACGCCGGCCAGTGGGCGCTGCCGGGCGGCCGGCTGGACGCCGGGGAGACACCGGTGCAGGGCGCGCTGCGCGAGCTCGAGGAGGAGGTCGGTCTCGCCCTGCCGCCGGCGGCGGTGCTCGGCCTGCTCGACGACTACGTGACGCGCTCGGGCTACGTGATGACGCCGGTCGTCTGCTGGGCGGGCCCCGTCGGCGAGCTGACCCCGCACGAGGCGGAGGTGGCCAGCATCCACCGGGTGCCCGTCGCCGACCTCGACGTGGAGCCGCGGCTCATCCGCATCCCCGAGTCCGACCAGCCGGTCATCCAGCTGCCGCTGGAGGGCGGGTTCGTGCACGCGCCGACCGCGGCCGTGCTGTACCAGTTCTGCCAGGTCGCCTGCCGTGGCCTCGACACCCGCGTGGCCCACCTGGAGGCGCCGGTCTTCGCCTGGCGCTGAGGCCCCGACAGCACTCCGCGCGCGGAAGGCCCCCGTCGCCGGGAGCCTTTCGCGCGCGAAGTGCTCTCAGAGGAGCTCGAAGATCGTGGCGTTGGCCTGGCCGCCGCCCTCGCACATCGTCTGCAGGCCGTAGCGGATGCCGTTGTCGCGCATGTGGTGCACGAGCGTGGTGGCGATGCGGGCGCCGGAGCCGCCCAGCGGGTGGCCCAGCGCGATCGCGCCGCCGTTCGGGTTGAGCCCCTTGGCGTCGGCGCCGACGTCGGCCAGCCAGGCCAGCGGCACCGGCGCGAACGCCTCGTTCACCTCGAAGGCGCCGATCTCGTCCAGCGACAGCCCCGACTTCCGCAGCGCCTTCTCCGTCGCCGGGATCGGCGCGGTCAGCATCATCACCGGGTCGGCGCCGGCCAGCACCGCGGTGTGCACCCGCGCGATCGGGGTCAGCCCCAGCTCGCGGGCCTTCTCGCTCGTGGTCATCAGCAGCGCCGCCGACCCGTCGGAGATCTGCGAGGAGTTGCCGGCGGTGATCACGCCGCCCTCGGGCTTGAACACCGTCTTCAACCCGGCCAGCACCTCGGTCGTCGTCCCCGGGCGGATGCCCTCGTCCTCGCTGACCACCGTGCCGTCGGGCAGCGTCACCGCGGCGATCTGCCCGGCGAAGCGGCCCTCGGCCCGCGCCGCGGCGGCCTTCTCGTGCGAGGTCACGGAGAACTCGTCGCACTGCTCGCGGGTGAGGCCCCACTTCTCCGCGATCATCTCCGCACCGACGCCCTGGTTGGGGAAGACGCCGTAGCGGGCCGTGAAGGCCTCGCCGAAGGGGTCCATGTCGATCAGCGAGGAGCCCATCGGGACCCGCGACATCGACTCCACCCCGCCGGCCACCACCACGTCGTACTGCCCGGCGACCAGGCCCGCGGCGGCGAAGTGGATCGACTGCTGGGACGACCCGCACTGGCGGTCGATCGTCACGCCGGTCACCGACTCCGGCCAGCCCGCGGCCAGCGCGGCGGTGCGGCCGATGTCGAACGTCTGCTCGCCGACCTGGCCGACGCAGCCCCAGATCACGTCCTCGACCTCGGCGGGGTCCACCCCGGCCCGCTCCACCAGCGACCGCAGCACGTGCGCCGACAGGTCGGCCGGGTGCACCCCCGAGAGCCCGCCCTTGCGCCTTCCGACCGGGGTCCGGACGGCCTCGACGATCACCGCGTCGCGCATGTTCTCTCCTCTTCGAGATGTCGTGGGGGTCACTGTACGGTCGGCCGCGACCCTGCCCGGCGCCGGCGGAGGAGCCGCATGAGCAGCCCGACGACCCCCGTCCCGGACCTCCCGACCGGCCTGCCCGACCCCGCGCGCGGCACCCCGCCGCGGGCGCCGGGGTCGGTCCGCCGGACGGCGACCACGGAGATCGTCCGGCCCGAGGGCCCCGCCGGTCCGCTGCTCCTGCACGGCGCCGCCCGGGACCTCGCCACGGCCGCCGACGGCACGCCACGGGTGCTCGGCGAGGCCGCGGCGACGACGGTGGTGCGCGAGGGCCGGGTGGCCGGGGTCCGCACCACGCCCCCGGTCGAGGGGACGGCGGAGCTGGTCGGCGTGCGCGCCGGGTCGGGGTTCCGGACGGCGCTCGACGCGGCCCTGCCGCGCGAGCGCGCCGACCGCTCGCCGCTCTTCCTCCTCCTCGACGACGTGCCCGTGACCTCGCTGATCTCCGGCTACGCGCTGCTCGTGGAGGGCTCCTCCCCCGCCGGCCCGGCCGGACCGCGCGCCTCGTCGGGCCTGGGCGCCTCGGCCGGCATCTGCTCCGGCTGGCGCGAGGACGGCACGATGATGGTGCACATCCGCAGCCGCGGGTCGATCCCGCCGATGCGCGGCCCCGCCGCCCCGGACCTGCGGACGGCGGACGCGCACGGCTGGCACGCCTTCGCCCCGCTCGCCCCCGGCCACATGCGCCGGCACCGCCGGCTGGACGTCGCCCCCGACCCCGCCGACCCCGCCGTCGTGCTCGTCGACGCGATGTTCCGCGACTCCTACACCACGCTCGCCGGCACCGAGACCGTGCTGCACGAGTACGACGTGCGCGCCCGCGTCGACCGGCGCACCGGCACGGTGCTGGAGGCCACGGCGCTCCCCCGGGTGCTGCCCTGGGAGGAGTGCCCGGCCGCCGCGGCGAGCGCCGGCCGGCTGGCCGGCACGCCGGTCGCCGACCTGCGCACGCGGGTGCGGGCGGAGTTCGGCGGGACCAGCACCTGCACCCACCTCACCGACGCGCTGCGCGGGCTGGAGGACGTGGCCGCGCTGACGGCCGCCCTGCCCGGCTGAGCGGACCGGCCGCCGGGTCAGACCGCCGGCACGAACCCGCGGGCCAGCCGGGCCAGCCGGTCCGGCGGCAGCTGGTGCAGCAGCTCCAGGCGCTGGCACGCCGCGCGCCCGGGGACGGCGACGCCGCGCTCCCAGGACCGGACGCGGCGGCCCGTCGTCCCCAGGCGGCGGCCGAGCTCGGCGGCGGAGAGCCCGGACGTCGCCCGCAGCGCCTCCAGGACGGCGGGCAGGTCCGCGGGCACCCAGGCACGGCGGACGAGGATCGGCGGCACCGGCACCTCACCGGCCCGCAGCACCTCGGCCAGCGGACGGCGGTAGCAGCGGGCCAGCGACCGCGCGGCGGCCAGCCCCGGCCGGCGGCGGCCGTGCTCGTAGCGGCGCAACGTGCGGACGCTGATGCCCACGTGGTGTGCCGCCTCCTGCTGGCTCATCCCGGCGGCGGTGCGCAGGCGGGCCAGCGCCGGGATGGTGTCGGCGCGCGCCACCGGGGTCGCTCCCCGCTCGAGCAGCTCCGGCGCGGAGAGGCCGAGGACCTCGGCGACCCGCTCCACCCGGTCCTCCGGCACCCGGGTGCGCCCGTTCTCCCAGCGGTGCGCGGTGGTCGAGCCGATGCCCACGGCCGCGGCGAACTCCCGCTGGGTCCACCCGGAGGCCCGGCGCAGGGCGCCGAGGCCGGGCAGGGCCGCGCCGTCCCAGCGGCCCGCCGGGGTGTCCTCGAGCAGCGCGTCCAGCCGCTCGGGCGCGACCCGCAGCACCCGCGCCAGCGCGGGCCGGTGACCGGGGCTGGGCCGGCGGCAGCCGTTCTCCCAGCGCGAGACGCTGGCCGGGGTCACGCCGACCCGGTTGGCCACCTGGGTCATGGTCAGCCCGGCGGCCAGCCGCGCCCGGCACAGCGGCGAGGCGTGCCGGCCGCCGGAGGTCCGCTCGGTGCGCACCCGGTCCTCGCCGGCGATCGCCCGCGCGGTCAGGTCGTCCCAGCCGAACAGCCGGGCGAGCGCCCCGAGCTGCAGCGGCTGCGGGCGCCGGCCGAGCTCCCAGTTGCGGACGGTCGTGCGGGCGACGCCCAGCCGGCGGGCGAGGTCGCCGTGGGTCAGGCCGTGCGCCGCGCGCCAGTCCCGGACGTGGGCCGCGAGGGTCGGGGCGGCCGACACCGGCACGACGGGCTGCGGAGGCGCCCAGGGGGAGGCGGTCACGGCTGACCTCGCTCTCGGGGAGGGGACGACGTCCCGGACGGCGGACGGCACCCGCCTGCACGTGCTTACCGTAGACGTTTCGACAACTATCACACGGAAGTGCCGGAGGGGAAGCGTCACGCGCTCGACCGCAGGTGGGGCGGCCGCTGTCGAGGCCGGGGGCGGGGGCGGGCCGGACTAGGCTGAGCGGTAGTCCTCGGAAGGGAAAACCGGCGTGTCGTCCACCCCTGCTCCCCAGCCCCCGCCGCGCAAGCGCCGCGCGCGGGGCTCGATCAGCGCCGGGGAGATCCTGCAGGGCGCCTACGACCTCGCCTCCGAGGAGTCGCTCGAGGCGCTGAGCATGCCGCGGCTGGCCCAGCGGCTCGACGTCGGCGTCACCAGCATCTACTGGTACTTCCGCAGCAAGGACGAACTGCTCGACACCCTGGCCGAGCGGGCGATGGCCGAGTTCGACCGGCGCATCGACATCCCCGACGACCTGCCGTGGGACGAGTACCTGCGCACCTACTTCCGCCGGCAGCGGCGGATGTTCCGCGAGCACCCGCTCCTGTGCGACCTGGTCGTGCTGCGCGACTCCAGCACGCCGGAGGGCGACCGGCTGTCGGCCGAGCGGATCGACCGGGTGCTTCAGGTGCTGGTCGGCGCCGGGTTCGCCCCGGACGAGGCGATGAACGCCTACGCCGCGCTGTCGGTCTTCACCCGCGGTTCGGCGGCGCTGGCCCGCGTCGCCGGGGAGGGCACCCCCGCCGCCGAGGTCCCCGCCGGGCCGTTCGAGGAGCCGCCGCGGCTACGGGTGCTCCCCCGGCTGGAGCGGCCGCACCTGCTGGCCATGACCGGCGACGAGGAGTTCGAGTTCGGGCTGGAGAACACGCTGCGGGGGCTGCGGGCGCGCCTGGCGGAGCTGCTGGCCGGCGAGCCGTGCCTGGACGCCTCCCGCGAGCGGCCGCCGGCGGAGCACCAGCCCGAGCCGGCCGCCGGGCGCTGACCGCCGGCCCCGGCCGCCGGTCCCCAGGCACCGGACGCCGGCCGCCGGGCGCCTGGTAGGCCTGTCGGGGTGACCGACATCCTCGACGTGCTCACCGTCGAACGGCTCGACACCGACGTGTTCCGGGGCCACCCGGTGCCCACGAACATGGCCCGGACCTTCGGCGGGCAGGTGGCCGGGCAGGCGATGACGGCCGCCGTCCGCACCGTGGACCCCGCCCAGCCGGTCCACTCGCTGCACGGCTACTTCCTGCGCCCGGGCCGGCCGCAGCAGCCGATCCTCCTGCTGGTCGACCGGCTGCGCACCGGCCGCGGGTTCAGCGCGCGGCAGGTGACCGCCGTCCAGGACGGGGAGACGATCTTCTCGATGTCGGCGTCCTTCCACGCCGGGGACGCCGGGCCCGAGCACCAGGAGGCCGCGCCCGTCGTGCCGCGCCCGGAGGAGCTGCCGCGGGTCGACACCCTGGGCGGGGCCTTCGCCGCGGAGTGGCCCAACTGGGACGCCGTCCCGGTGCCCGAGCCCGAGGCCGAGCGCGTGCCCGGGCGGCCGCGCCAGCTGTTCTGGGTGCGCTACCGCGACCGGCTGCCCGACGACCCGGCCGTGCACGTCGGGGCGCTGACCTACCTGAGCGACATGTTCCTCATCGGGACCTCGAGGAGCCTGCACGGCTCCGAGCCGGGCCTGCAGTTCGCGACCCTCGACCACGCGCTGTGGTTCCTGCGGCCGTTCCGCGCCGACGAGTGGCTGCTCTACGACCAGGTGGCGCCGTCGGCCGGCTCCGGGCGCACCTACAACCAGGGCCGGATGACCGACCTGCGCGGCCGGCTGGTGGCGACCGTCGTGCAGGAGGGCCTGATGCGCCGCCCCCGGACCCGGACCTGAGACGAGGTGCCCCCCGGCACCTGGAACGGCCCCCTCGCAGGGGCCCGGCGCGAGCTCGCGAGCGCCGGGGGGCGAGGGGGTCCTACACCTCGACGAGCACGGCGCCGGACATGCCGCCGCCGGCGCACATGGTGGCGACGCCGTAGCCGCCGCCCAGCCGGCGCAGGTCGTTGACCAGCGTGGTGAGCATGCGCGCCCCGGAGGCCGAGATCGGGTGCCCGAGGCTGCAGCCGCTGCCGTGGACGTTCACCCTGTCCTCGTCGATGCCGAGCAGCTTGCACGCGGCCACCGGGACCGAGGCGAAGGCCTCGTTGATCTCCCACAGCGCGATGTCGGCCACCGACAGGCCGGCCTTCTCCAGCACCTTCGGGATGCCGTCGAGCGGGGCCATGCCGGTGCGGCGGGGGTTGGTGCCGGTCGAGGACCAGGCCTTGACCGTGGCCAGCGGGGTGAGGCCCTCGGCGGCGGCCAGGTCGTCGCTGACGAGCGTCAGCGCCGCGGCCGCGTCGTTGACGCCGCTGGCGTTGCCGGCGGTGATGGAGAAGCCCTCGATCTCCGGGTGCAGCACCTTCAGCGAGGCGAGCTTCTCCATCGTGGTGTCGCGGCGGGGGTGCTCGTCGACGGCGAAGTCGACGTAGCTGCCGTCCTTCTGCAGCGCCTTGACGGAGACGATCTCGTCGGCGAGCAGGCCGGCGTCGATCGCCTCGACGGCCCGCTGGTGGGAGCGGTATGCCCAGGCGTCCATGTCCTGCCGGGTCAGGCCCGCCTCCTGGGCGGTGTTCCAGCCGACGGTGATCGACATGTCCCGGCTCGGCGCGTCGGGGGCGTCGGGGTGGATCGGCGGGAACCACGACTCGACCTGGTCGACGGTGCCCGGCACCCGGCGGGAGAACATCGGCGACAGCGACGAGGACTGCACGCCGCCGGCCACGATCGCGCGGTCCATGCCGGAGCGGATCTGGGCCGCGGCGATGCCGACGGCGGTCAGGCTGCCCGCGCAGTGCCGGTTCACCGCGACGCCGGGCACGTGCTCGAGCCCGGTGGCGATGGCGGCGTACCGGCCGACGGCGGCGCCGCCGTACAGCGACTCGGCCCAGACGAGATCGTCGACGAGCTGCGGGTCGAGACCGGAGCGCTCGATCGCCGCGGTGAGGACCGTCTGGGTCATCTCCTCGGACGTGGTGTCGGCGAGGGTGCCCTTGCGGGCGGTGCCGATCGCGGTTCGGACTGCGCTGACGATGACGGCCTCGGGCATCGGTACCTCGATGTGCTCAGGGAGACGAACGGGTCTGCTGGACGGGTGCGCGGGAGCCGGCGACGTCCCGGGGCCCGTCTCGCAATGTAGAACGGCTTACGGTACGCAACAAGCAACCTCCTCCGGCGGCTCGCACGCCGCCGGGGACGACCGACCGCCGCGCCGATCCGACGAGGAGCGACGACATGCACGCCAGCGCCCCCGCAGCGGACGGCGACGCCGACGGCGACGGCGTCCTCCGCGCGGCTGCCGTCCGGGCCGCCGACCTCGCCGGCGCCCCTCCCCCGCCGCTGGCCCTCGACGGCGCCGGCCGCCCGGTCGACCCGCTGCTGCTGGTCGACGCAGGCGAGTTCACCGCCCTGCCCGCCGACGCCCGCCGCCGCGCGGTCACCGCCCTGCGCGGCAGCCGGCGGTGCACGGTCGCGCTCGCCGGCGGTCCCGAGCGGGTGCCCGGGGAGCTGGCCCAGGCCGTCGACCTCTGCCTGACCGCCGACGGCCCCGGCGACGCCCGGACGGTCGCCGTCCCGGACCTGGCCGCGGCCGTCACCGCGCTCGCCGGGCGCTTCGCCGCGACGCCGCTCGCCGCGCTGACCTACGTCTGGCTGCTCCGGCAGAGCGCCGGCCTGCCGGTGCCGGCGGCGCTGAGCGCGGAGTCGGCCGCCTACTCCACCCTGCTGGCCGGCCCGGAGTTCGCCCGCTGGCTGGCCGCACGAGGGCCGGCCCGCGAGCCCGACGACCGCACGCACCGGGTCGTCTCGACCCGGGTCGGGGACGTGCTGCACGTGCGGCTGGACCGGCCGGCCCGCCGCAACGCCGTCGACGCCGCCATGCGCGACGCGCTGCTGGCCGCGCTCGCCCCGGCCGAGTGGGACCCGCACCTGCTGGTCGAGGTCACCGGCGCCGGACCCTCGTTCTCCGCCGGCGGTGACCTGGACGAGTTCGGGTCCGCGCCCGACCCCGCCCGCGCGCACGTCGTCCGGCTGGGTGCCAGCGTCGCCGAGGCGGTGCACCGCCTGCGCGACCGGGTGACCGTGCGCGTGCACGGCACCTGCCTGGGCGCGGGCTTCGAGCTGCCCTGCTTCGCCGGCCGGGTGCTCGCCGCCCCGGACACGCGGCTGGGCCTGCCGGAGCTGGCGATGGGGCTGATCCCCGGCGCCGGGGGCACCGTCAGCGTCGTGCGGCGGGCCGGCCGGTGGCGGACGGCGTGGCTGGGCCTCACCGGCACCCGGGTCGACGCCGCGACCGCGCTGGCCTGGGGGCTGGTCGACGAGGTCCTCGACGCCGCCCCGGTGCCCGCCGACAGCGTGCGGCAGCCGGCGCGCTGACCGGTTCTCTCCCGCGCGGACGACGACGGCGGCGGCACCCGGGGGTCCGGGTGCCGCCGCCGTCGTCGGGGCGGGCGGGGCGCTGCGTCAGCGCGGGCTGGCCTTCTCCCGCTGCGTCCGCCGGCCGGAGGTGCTCTCCGTGGCCGCCGCGAGCGCGCCCTCGGAGCCGAGGTGCCGCTCGAAGCCGGCCGGGACCACCAGGTCGTCGCGGGACAGCTCGCTGATCGAGGGGTGCCCGAGACCGATCAGCGCCGACCCGAGCCCGTCGCGCAGCAGGTCCAGCACGTTCTCGACACCGGCCTGGCCGTTGGCCGCCAGGCCCCACAGGTAGGCGCGGCCGATCATGACCGCCTTCGCCCCGAGCGCGAGGGCCTTGGCAACGTCGGAGCCGCGGCGGATGCCGCCGTCGAGCAGTACCTCCACCTGGTCGCCGACGGCCTCGGCGATCGCGGGCAGCGCGCGGATGGAGGCCGGCGTCCCGTCGAGGTTGTTGCCGCCGTGGTTGGACACCGAGATGGCGGTGGCGCCGGCGTCGATCGCGCGCCTGGCGTCGTCGACCCGCATGACGCCCTTGAGCATGAACGGCGCCTCGGGCCACAGGCCCCGCAGCCAGGCGACGTCCTCCCAGGTCGGCATCGGCGACTGCATCCACTGGCCGTACGCGCCGAAGAACGTGGGCGCCGGGTCGCCCGGGGTGGCGACCATGTTCGGGACCGTCAGGTCCGGGATGCGACCGGTCTTGGCGAAGTCCCACAGCCAGGCCGGCTTCAGCGCGACCTGCGGCGCGTACCGGCGCATCGCCTCGAAGTTGATCTTCTCCGGGATGTAGGGGCTGCCCCAGTCGCGGCCGTAGGAGAACGACCAGTCGAGGGTGGCGATCAGCCCGGCCGCGCCGGCGCGCTTGGCACGCTCGACCTTGGCGGCCATCGTGTCCCGGTCGCCGACCCAGTAGAGCTGGAAGAAGGTCTTCGGGTTGGCGGCGACGACCTCCTCCATCGGCTTGCTGGCCATCGAGGACAGGCCCATGGCGGTGCCGCGGGCGGCGGCCGCGCGCGCGACGGCGACCTCGCCGTCGGGGTGGACCGCCTGCACGCCGGTGGGGCTGATCATCACCGGGAGGGAGAGCTCCTGGCCCATGACCGTGGTGGCCATCTGCTTGGCGTTGGCCAGGCCGGCGGTGTGCGGCGCGAACCCGATCTCGTCGAACGCCGCCAGGTTGTCGGCGGCGGTCAGGCCCTTCTCCGACCCGGCGACCAGCGCGCCGTAGACCCCCTTGGGCAGCCGGCGCTTCGCCCTGCGCTGGGCCTCCGCCACGGTCTCGAACCACTTGCCCACTGCACACCCCTCGTCGGTCGGCCGGGGCCCTCGTCGGCCCGCATGGCACTGAGTGTCACGGTAGAGACGCGGGCCCGCCCCGTCCAGACGTCGCCGGCCGGCGGACTCCCCCCACGGGGCCTTGTCCGTCCGCAGGGGTGTCGTTAGCGTCGCCCTGCTCCACCGCACAGACCCCCGCTCCCGACCGCCGAGGACGCCGTGCCCCCGCCGACCGACTGGGCGGCCGGCGGCGTCGTCGCGCTGACCGGCTCTCCCGACGGCCCGCCGCTGGTCCCCCCGGGCCGGGCCGCGACGGTCGCCCGGGAGCTGACCGGGCGGATCGCGGCGGCCACCGCGGGCACCGCGCACCCGGTCCGGCTCGACGGGGCGCGCCTGCTCGCCGAGCGGGCGGCGCTGACCGGGCACCGCCGGCGCGGGCGGGTCTCCGCCGGGGGGAGCTGCCGGCTGCTGCCGACCCGCGACGGCTGGGCCGCCGTCTCCTGCGCGCGCCCCGGCGACCCGCTGCTGCTCGGGGCGCTGGTCGGGCAGGAGCTCCCCGCCGACCCGTGGCCCGCGGTCGCGGCGTGGGTCCGCGCGCACCCCGGCGAGGAGCTCGCCGCCCGCGCGGAGCTCCTCGGCGTCGCGGCCGGTCCGGTCCGGCCGCCGGAGGCCGCGCCGCCACCCCTCCCCTCCCTGCCGGCGCGGCCGGTCGAGGGCCTGCTCGTCGTCGACTTCAGCGCGCTGTGGGCCGGGCCCCTGGCCGCCTCGCTGCTCGGCCTGGCCGGCGCCCGCGTGGTCAAGGTCGAGGTGCCCGAGCGGCCCGACGGCGCCCGCCGCGGCGACCCCGCCTTCTACCGGCTGCTGCACGCCGGGCACCGGTCGGTGCTGCTCGACCCCGCGACGCCGGGGGGCCGGGCGGCCCTGCGCGCGCTGGTCGACGCCGCCGACGTGGTGATCGAGGCGTCCCGGCCCCGGGCGCTGGCCGGCTTCGGGCTCGACGCGGAGGCCGCCGTCGCGGCCGGCACCACCTGGATCTCGCTGACCGCCGCCGGCCGGGCCTCCCAGCGGGTCGGGTTCGGCGACGACGTCGCGGCCGCCGCCGGCCTGGTCGCGCGGGACGCCGACGGCGACCCGGTCTTCGTCGGCGACGCCATCGCCGACCCCCTGACCGGCCTCACCGCCGCCGCCCTGGCGATGACCGCGCCGGCCGACGGCTCGGGCGTGCTGTGGGACGTCGCGATGGCCGACGTCGTGGCGGCCACGCTGACCGGCGCGGACACCGGCCGCCCCTCCCCCGCCGCCCGCCGCGACCGCGGCCGCTGGGTCGTCGACACCCCCGGGGGCGCCGTCCCGGTCGAGCCGCCGCGGCCGCGGCCTGCCGGTGGGACCCCGGCCGGGACCGCGCCCGAGGCCGGCGCCGACACCGCCGCCGTCCTCGCCGAGCTGGGCATCGCGGCGCCGTGAGCGGCCTGCTGTTCCGCGACGCCACGCTGCTCGACGGCCGGCGGGCCGACGTCCGGGTGCGCGGCGACCGGGTCGCCGAGGTCGGCGCCGGCCTCGACCGCGACGGCGAGGAGGTCGTCGCGTGCGGCGGCGGCACGCTGCTCCCGGGGCTCACCGACCACCACCTGCACCTGCACGCCCTGGCCGCCGCCGCGCGCTCGGTGCCGTGCGGCCCGCCCGCCGTGACCTCGCGCGAGGCCCTTGCCGCGGTGCTGGGCGCGGCCCCGGCCGGGGAGGACGGCTGGGTCCGCGGCACCGGGTACGACGCGTCGGTGGCCGGCGACCTCGACGCCGGGGCGCTCGACCGGCTGCACGGCGGCCGTCCGGTGCGGGTCCAGCACCGCAGCGGCGCCCTGTGGGTCGTCAACTCCGCCGGCGCCGCGGTCCTGGACCTGGCCGGCGCGGCCCACCCGGGGGTGGAGCGGGACGCCGCCGGGCGTCCCACCGGCCGGCTGTGGCGCGCCGACGACTGGCTCCGGTCGCGGCTGGGCGGGGACCGGCTGCCCGACCTCACCTCCGTCGGTCAGCGGCTCGCCCGGCTCGGCATCACGGCCGTCACCGACGCGACCCCGGACCTCGCCCCGGCGGCGGTGGCCGCGCTGGCCGCCGCCCGGCGCGACGGCGCGCTCCCCCAGTCGGTGCACCTCCTCGGCGCCCCGCTCGGCGGCCCGCTGCCGGCCGGGCTCACCGCCGGCCCGGTCAAGCTGGTCCTGGCCGACTCGGGGCTGCCGGACCTCGACGCGCTCACCGGTCGCATCCGGTCCGCGCACGCGGCGGGACGCCCCGTCGCCGTGCACGTGGTGACCCGGGAGGCGCTCGCCCTGCTGCTGGCCGCGCTGGGGACGACCGGCACCCGCCCCGGCGACCGGATCGAGCACGGCGCCCTGCTGCCCCGTGACGTGCTCGCCGACCTCGCCCGCCGCGGGTTGCGCGTCGTGACCCAGCCGGGCTTCCTCGCCGACCGCGGGGACGACTACCTGCGCGACGTGCCGGCCGCCGACCACGACGACCTCTACCGCGCCGGCAGCCTCGTCGCGGCCGGCGTGCCGGTCGCGCTGTCCAGCGACGCCCCGCACGGTCCGCTCGACCCGTGGCGGGTCGTGGCCGCCGCGGTCGACCGCCGCACCCGCTCGGGCGCCGTCGTGGGGGCCGGCGAGCGGCTGGCACCGGCCGCGGCGCTGGCGGCGTACCTGGGCCGGCCCGACGACCCCGGCGGGCCGCCGCGGCGGGTGGCCGCCGGGGCCGCGGCCGACCTGGTGCTCCTCCAGGGACCGCCCGCCGAGGTCCTCGCCACGCCGTCCGCCGAGCGCGTCCGGGCGGTGGCGATCGCCGGCCGGCTCGCCCGGCGCCCCTGACCGCAGGCCGGATGGAAGCGCCTCGGTGACAACACTTGCGCATGTATCGTCCGATCGGGCCGGGAGCGCCGGCGTTCCGAGCGGAGGGAGCGGCACGTGGGTGACCTGGGACTGGTCCGGCCGGACATGGCGGCGATCGTCGGCCGGCCGTTCGGCGTCATGGAGTCCTATCCGGTGACCGCCTCCGACATCCGGCGCTGGGCGATCGCCGTCCACCACCCGGAGCCGCCGCCGGCGCACTACCTCGACCCCGCCGCCGAGGCCGAGGGCCGGCTGGTGGCGCCGCTGGACATCAACGTCTTCGCCTGGGCGGTTTCGCACCGCGAGCCGAACCCGAGGCAGATCGACGTGGACCCGGGGTACACGGCGGTCGGCGCGATGGAGCACAACCTGGGCGTGCAGCCGCCGGAGCTGTTCCGCGCGCTCAACGGCGGGCTGTCGGTCGACTACACCGGCGTCCGCATCCGCCCGGGCGACGTCGTCCGCTCGCAGACCCTGATCGAGCGGTACGAGGAGAAGGAGAGCCGCCTCGGCGCCATGCTCGTCACCCACAACGCCACCACGTGGACCAACCAGGCCGGCGAGGAGATCAAGACCGCCCGCATGGCCCTCATCCGCTACTGACGCCGCCGACCGCCGAGGAGCACCGATGACCGACGCCACCACGCAGGCGCCCGGGGAGTTCGAGGTCGGGGCCGCCGTCCCGCCGTTCACCCGCGCCGCCGGCTTCCACGCCTGGAACCGCTACGCCGCCGTGAACCACGAGTTCGTCGACATCCACATGGACGACGAGGCGGGCCGGGCCGCCGGCATGCCCGGGGCCATCGGCATGGGCAACCTGATCTGGGCGTGGATGCACTGCGCCGTCGAGCGGTGGATCGGCGACCGCGGCCGCCTCGAGCACCTCGAGTGCCGGTTCAAGCAGCCGGCGCTGAAGCAGGACACCATCACGGTCAACGGCACGGTCACCGGCCGCAGCACCGCCGACGACGGCAGCACCGTGCTCGAGCTGGAGCTGTGGAGCGAGAACCAGACCGGCACGCGGACCGCTCCCGGCTCGGCCCGCGTCCGGCTCTTCGCCTGACCCCCCGACGGCCGGGGGCCCCGGGCGGGTGCGCCCGGGGGCCCCGGCCGTCGTCGCTCAGCGGATCAGCGTGCCCAGGTCCACGGGCAGCTGGACGCCGGTCACGTGCCGGGCGTCGTCGGAGGCGAGGAACGCCACCGCGGCGGCGATGTCCTCCGGCTGGGAGATGAAGTCCGGCAGCGTCCCCATGAAGATCGGGCCCAGGGTGGCGGCGTTCTCCTGGATCAGCTGGCCCATGCGCGCCGGCTGCATGCCGGTCTGCACGCCGTGCGGGTGCACGGTGTTGACCCGGATGTTGTGCTGCCCGAGCTCGTTGGCCATCGACTTGGCCAGCCCGACCACGCCGTGCTTGCTCGCGGCGTAGTGGGCGAGGAACGGCAGCCCGCGCAGCCCGGCGACCGAGCTGGTGATGACGATCGAGCCGCCGGTGCCCTGCTCGATGAGCGTCGGCACGGTCGCCTTCATCGTGTAGAAGGTGCCGGTCAGGTTGACGTCGATCGTCTCCTGCCACTGCTCGACCGGGATCTCCCACGACCAGTTGGCCGGGCAGATGCCGGCGTTGGCCACGACCACGTCGAGGTGGCCGAACTCCGCGACGCCGTCGGCCACCAGCTGCTGCAGCGCGGGCAGGTCCCGGATGTCGGCCTTGCGGGCCAGGATGCGGCGGTCCTGGGCCTCGACCAGCCGGACGGTCTCCGCCAGGTCCTCCTCGGTGGGCCCGGCGTAGTCGGTCGTCTCGGCCGTGACGCAGTTGTCCAGCGCGATGATGTCGGCGCCCTCCGAGGCGAGCCGGACGGCGTGCGCCCGGCCCTGGCCGCGCGCGGCGCCGGTGATGAGGGCGACCTTGCCGGCCAGCCTGTTCGCGGTCATGTGGTCCTCCTGTCGTCGTCCGGCCGGGCTGTCCGGCCGGTGGGTGTGTGCAGACGGCGCGGTGCCCGCCCCCGGGGCGGGGGCGGGCACCGGTGGTCCGTGCGCTGTAGGGGGACTAGCCGACGGCGGTCGCCGCGTCGGACTGGGCGAGGACGTCGTCGCGGGACGCGCCCGCGGCGATCATGCCGCGGTAGCGGACCAGCTTGGCCGGGGCGCCGAAGCCCACGACGCCGACGAGCACCCCGCCGGCGAAGTAGCCGACCACGGTGCCCTTGACCGGGCCGCCGTCCATCCCGGTGCCGTGCAGCTGGGCGACCTCCTCGGCCAGGTCGGTCCGGCCGAGGGTCTGGATCTTCATGCCGAACTGGTCGGACCACACGTAGGGCACAGCCGGCGCGGGGGGCTCGGCGCCCAGCAGGTCGCACGCCACGACCGCGGACTGGTCGACCGTGGTGGTCCAGTGCTCGTTGCGGTGGTGGCGCCCGCGGGACTCGTCCCACCAGGCGGCGAGGTCGCCCAGGGCCCACACGCCGCTGGTGCCGAGCACCCGGCCGCTGGCGTCGCAGGCCAGGCCGTTCGCGGTGTCGAGCCCGGACCCGTCGAGCCAGGCCACGTCGGGCTGCGAGCCGATGCCGACGAGCACCAGGTCGGCGGTGACGGTCGACCCGTCGGAGAGCTCGACCGTGCGCTCGTCGACGAACCGGGTGATCCGGGTGTCGCAGCGCAGGTCGATCCCGGCCTCGGTGAACAGCCGGCCGGCCAGCGCCCCGACCTCCCGGCCCAGCGCCCGCTCCACCGGCACCGGCAGCGCCTCGAGCACCGTCACGCGCACGCCCTTGCCGTGCGCGGCGCAGGCGACCTCGGCGCCGATGAAGCCGGCGCCCACCACGAGCAGCGACGACAGCGAGTCGAAGGCGCTGCGCAGCGCGACGGCGTCGTCGAGGGTGCGCAGGGTGACGACGCCGTCGGGCTGGTCGGGCAGCCGGCGCGCGGTCACGCCGGTGGCCAGCACGACGGCGTCGCCGCGAACCGCGGTGCCGTCGTCCAGCCGCACCGTGGTGCCCTCGAGCCCGACCGCCCGCTTGCCGAACACCGTGGTGGCGTCGAGCTCGGCGAGGGCGTCGACGTCCCGGAGCGTGGCCTTGGCCGGCTCCCAGGCGCCGGTGAGGATCTGCTTGGACAGCGGCGGCCGGTCGTAGGGCGGGTGCACCTCCGCCCCGATCAGCGTGATCCGCCCGGTGAAGCCGCGGGTGCGCAGCTGCTCGACGGTCCGCAGACCGCCCAGCCCCGCACCGACGACCACGACGTGCTCCGGGGTCTCGGTCACTGCGTCGACTCCTCCCGGGATCAGGCCGCGACCGGCTTCGGCGCGGGCCTGCGCCAGAAGGTGGCCAGCTGGGCCGCGGCGCCGCCGAGGCCCAGCCCGGCGACGAACAGCGCGGCGCGCGGGCCGGAGAACCGGTCGGTGCCCAGGGCGCGGTCCACGCTCCAGCCGCCGGGGCCCAGGGCGGCGAGGGCGATCGACGCGACCGAGAGGTTGGCGACGTACTCCCAGCCCTCGGCGTTGATGAAGAAGCCGTTGGGGATGTGCACCGAGCGGGCGGCGACGGCGAGGGTGCCCACGACCGCGGAGGCCGCGAGCGGGGTGGCGGCGCCGGCGACCAGGGCGGCGCCCGAGCCGATCTCCACGACCGCGCTGGTGCGGGCCTGCAGCATCGGCTGCTTGAAGCCGATGCTGCCGAACCAGCCGGCGGTGCCCTTGAGCGTGCGCCCGTGCTTCACGCCGTGGGCGATCATCGTGCCGCCCACCGCGGTGCGCAGCAGGAACCGGGCGACACCCACCCCCGGCGTCTCCGTCCGAGTCGTGCGCGACATCGGACTCTCCTCTCTCACAGGGGCCGACGTCCCTCGGACGGCGACCGTGGTCAGGGTGGGGCGGCGCCCCGGCGGGGGCGGCGGGACCGGGGCCCCGCCGCTCCGCTCAGTCGGAGGCCGGCAGCGGCTGGGCGCTCTTCTGCGCCAGCGGGGTGCCGTTCACGGCGACGGCGTAGTCCCCCGGCTTCACGCACAGCAGCTCGAGGCCGAGGGCCTCGTCGGCGTAGCGCTTGCCCATGAGCAGGCCGTTGCCGGCCTCGCCCTGCGCGGTCGCGCCGGCGGCCGCGGTCTCCCCCGGCCCGGTCATCGGCGCGCCGCCACAGGTGACGTCCACGTCGCCCGCGGGCGCCCGGACGACGACCAGCGACGTCGAGTCCACCGCGCTGGTCAGCGTCTGTCCGACCTTCAGCTCCATCTGTCCACTCCTCGCTCCCGTACGGCTCGGCGGCCGTGCGACGTTCGGTTGCTGCGGCTGCCCCGCGGTCGGCCGGGTGGCGTCCCCCGGGGCAGAGTGTGACCCCTGCCGCGTCAGGGGACGACGAGCCCCACGAGCTTGACGTCGAGGTACTCGTCGATGCCCTGGGCGCCGCCCTCGCGGCCGAGGCCGCTGACCCCGACCCCGCCGAACGGCGCAGCCGCGGCGGTCGGGTTGATGTCGTTGACGCCGACGATGCCGAAGCGCAGCGCCTCCGAGACGCGCACCGCCCGGCCCAGGTCGTTGGTGTAGACGTACGAGGCCAGCCCGTACTCGGTGTCGTTGGCCCGCTGCACGGCCTCGTCCTCGTCGTCGAACGGGATGAGCGCCGCGACCGGCCCGAAGGTCTCCTCGCGGTAGATGACCATCGACTCGTCGACGTCGGCGACCACCGTCGGGGCGAAGAACTGGCCGCCGGCGAGGTCGCCCTCGGCCAGGCGGCTGCCCCCCGACAGCAGGCGGGCGCCCTTGTCCACCGCGTCCTCGACCTGGCGGGCGACCTTGTCCACGGCCGCCTGGTCGACCAGCGGGCCGATCGCCACGCCGTCGACGGTGCCGGCCCCCACCTTCATCTTCCCGACGCGGTCGACCAGCGCCCGCGCGAAGGTGTCGAAGATGCCCCGCTGGACGTAGATGCGGTTCGGGCTGATGCAGGCCTGGCCGGTGTTGAGGAACTTCACCAGCGCGGCGCCCTTGGCGGCGTGCACGGGGTCGGCGTCGTCGAACACGATCATCGGCGCGTGCCCGCCCAGCTCCATGGACACGCGCTTCATGGTGGCGGCGGCCCGGGCGGCCAGCGCCTTGCCGACCTCGGTGGAGCCGGTGAACGTCAGCTTCCGCACGACCGGGGAGTCGAGCAGCCGGTCGCCCACCGCCTCCGGGCGGCTGGTGGTGACCAGGTTCGCGACGCCGGCGGGCAGCCCGGCCTCGGCCAGGATCTCGAAGACGGCGACGGCGCACAGCGGCGTCTGCTCGGCCGGCTTGAGCACGCTGGTGCAGCCGGCCGCGACGGCGGGCGCGACCTTCCGGGTGATCATGGAGATCGGGTAGTTCCACGGCGTGATGCCGGCGACGACCCCGACCGGCTGGCGCAGCACCGACAGCCGCTGCTCGGGCCGCGACGAGGGGATCGTGCTGCCGTATACCCGCTTGGCCTCCTCGGCGAACCAGCTGAGGAAGTCGGCCGCGTAGCGCACCTCGTTGCGGGCGGCCTTGAGCGGCTTGCCCTGCTCGGCGGTCATGAGGCGCGCGAGCTCCTCCGACCGCTCGGTCATCAGCCGGTGGGCGGCCCAGAGGACCTCGGCCCGCTGGTAGGCGGTGGTCCGGCTCCAGGGGCCGAAGGCGGCCTCGGCGGCGGCGATCGCGCGGTCGGTCTCGGCGGCGCCGGCGTCGGCGGCCCGGCCGATCACCGCGCCGGTCGCGGGATCGGTGACGTCGAACGTGCGACCGTCGTCGGCCGGCAGCCACTTGCCGTCGATGAAGAGCGTGTCCCCGTCGTTCGTCATGCACCAGTCCACGTTTCGAGAAGCATCACAGCATCGGCAGCATACGGGCCCCGCACCCACCGAGGAAGGACCCCGCTGCCCCCCACGCCTCGCGGGCTCGGCGCGGGCCCCTGCACCGGGGCCGGGAAGCGGGGCCCGTCTCAGCTGTCCGTGCGCAGCAGCAGGACGCCGCTGGGGGTCAGCCCGCCGCTGCTGACGACGGCGACGCGGGCGCCCTCGACCTGGCGCTCGCCGCCCTCCCGGCGCAGTTGGGTCACGGCCTCGTGCACCAGCCCCATGCCGTGCGTGCGGCCGTGGCTGAGCTGCCCGCCGTGGGTGTTGAGCGGCAGGACGCCGTCCCGGGCGATGTTCTTGCCGCCGTCGAGGAAGTCCTTGGCCTCCCCCACGCCGCAGAAGCCCAGGCCCTCCAGCCACGACAGGCAGTTGAACGTGAAGCCGTCGTAGAGGAGCGCGACGTCGACGTCGTCGGGGCGCAGGTCGGTCCGCGTCCACAGGTGCGCCGCCGGGCCGAAGACCTGCGGCTCGTGCGTGGAGGTGCTCTGGTCCCACTCCATGCGCTCGACGAGCTGGGTGCCCACCGCCTCGACCCGCACGGGCGGCTTGGCCAGGTCGCCGGCGGCGTCGGCCGCCGACACGACCACCGCGATCGAGCCGTCGATGGGGACGTCGTTGTCGTACAGCCCGAACGGGGTCGTGGTGAGCCGGGCGCCGAGGTAGTCGTCCATGGTCAGCGGCTCCCGGTACACCGCCGCCGGGTTCAGCGCGGCGTTCGCCCGCTGGTTGAGCGCGATCCAGCCCAGCGTCTCCCGCGTGGCGCCGTACCTGTGCATGTAGCGACCGGCGGTCTGGGCGAGCAGGTGCGCGGCCGAGGTCGCGCCGAACGGCATCCCCCAACCCATGTCGCCGCTCATCCGGCCGCCCCCGGGGCGCAGGTAGCCCTGCCGCACCAGCGTCTCCTGGCTGGACTGCCACAGGGTGCGGAAGCACAGCACGTGGCGGGCCAGGCCGGCAGAGACGGCGAGCATGGCCGCGATGACCGAGCCGCCGGGGCCGAAGGTCTCGCCGCCGCCGTTGTACCAGGACGGGCGGATGCGCAGAGCCGCCTCCAGGGCGGTCACGCCGCCCTCGCTGAAGCCGCTCTCCACGCCGCCGCCGGGGTAGGTCGACAGGCCGTCGATGTCGTCCATCGTCAGCCCGGCGTCGGCCACGGCCTGGGTGCAGGCCTCGACGGTGAGCGAGAGCGGGTCGACCATCTGGCGGCGGGCGATCTTCGACGCCCCGATGCCGGACAGGACGGCGTCGTCCTCGAACTTGCGGGTGCCCAGCCGCGGGCGCACCAGCGAGCGCACCGCCTCGGCCGGCACCTCGTCCTCGGGCAGCGGGGCCGGCTGTGCCGGCTGCTCGGCAGCCGGGCGGAACAGCGGCAGCCAGACGTCCTCGTCCTGCTCGAAGACGACCTCCATGGCCATGCCCAGCTGCAGGTCGCCGGGCTCGGCCTCCACGACCCGGGTCGTGAGCTTGACCCGGGGGTCCTCCTCGAGCGCGACCTGCGCGACGACGTAGGGGTTGGTCAGCCCCGGATAGGGATAGTGGTGGTTGACCGTGAACCCGAACAGCGTGCCGCGGCCGGACACCTCCCGCACGGAGAGGTCGGTGCCCCGGCAGGAGGGGCAGGTCGGCTTGGGCGGGTGGACCAGGCTGGAGCAGGAGGAGCACTCCTGGATCCGCAGCCGGCCGTCGGCCCCGGCCTTCCAGTAGAACTCGGTCCACGGCAGCACCAGCGGCAGCAGCGCCATCGGGTGTCCTCTCTTCCTCGGGTCCGCTCCGGTGGGGTGGGGCACGCGCCGGGCACGGCCCGCCGCGGGTGGGTCAGTCCTCGGCCGGCCGCGGGGGCAGCGCCGTGACCTCCGGCGGGTCCGGCACGGTGCCCTTGGGCAGGTTCGGGGTGCCGCCGGGCGAGCCGACGCCTGCGAAGAAGGACGCGTTGATCGCGGTGAAGCCGGCCCACTCCTCGGGGAGGTCGTCCTCGTAGTAGATGGCCTCCACCGGGCAGACCTGCACGCAGGCTCCGCAGTCGACGCACTCCTCGGGCTGGATGAAGGCCATCCGGCCGCCCTCGTAGATGCAGTCGACCGGGCAGGCGTCCACGCAGGACCGGTCGAGGACGTCGACGCAGGGCTCGGCGATCACGTAGGTCATGGGGTGCTCCAACGGTGCGGGACCTCGTGCGGCCCGCCCGCGGACTCGGGGGCGGGCCTCGGGACGAGGCAGGTGGTGGGGGTGGGACGGGGGGCGGCCCGCCGGGCGGGCCGACGACACGGCGACCGGGTCCGGGGGCACCCCCCGGACCCGGTCGCGCGTCCGGCGCTCAGCCCAGCTGCGCGCGCTCCTTGCGGACGGTGATCGGCTCGGCGAGCCGCTGCTCGTCGACGACCCGCTGCAGCTTCGCGATGGTCTCCTCCAGCCCCGGGCCCTGGCGCTGCCCGGGGGTGAAGGTGGCCGGCAGGTGCCGCATGCCGTTGATGACCTGGGTCGTCTCGTAGTGCACGGTCCCGGCGGGGTCGCACACGTAGTCCGGCATCCGGTCGAGGACGGCCTTGGTCATCGTCTTGAACCCGGCGCGGGCGACGTTCGAGCCGATGCACCGGTGGACCCCGAGGCCGAAGCTGGCGTGCCGGTTGCCCGTGCGGTCCAGCTTGATCTCGTGCGGGTCCGGGAACACCTGCTCGTCCCGGTTGGCCATGGCCCACGACAGCCACAGCCGGTCGCCCTCGCGGAACTGCACGCCGTCGATCTCGACGTCGTCGGAGACCGTGCGGCCGTCGCCCTGCGCCGGGGTGTAGAAGCGCAGGAACTCCTCGGTCGCGCTGTCGCGCAGCGTGTCCCACTCCCGGTGCAGCCGCTCCCGCTGGTCGGGGTGCTCCCCCAGCCACTCGAGGGCGTGCGCGGTGAGCGCGGTGGTGGTGTCGAAGCCACCACCGATCAGCAGCATGACCACACCGACGATCTCGAGGTCGTCCTCGGGTCGCTCGCCCCCGAGGTCGGCGTTCATGATCGCGTTCAGCAGGCCGGGACGCGGGTTGCTCCGCGCCTCCTGGATGCTGCCGAACAGCCGCATGCCCATCTGCATGGACAGCTCGCGCACCCGCGGGTAGTCCGGCGAGTGGATGGGCGTGTACACGCTGGCGTGCGACGGCTCGTTGTAGACGACCCAGTCCTCCAGCGGCAGGCCCAGCAGCGCCATGGTCAGCACCGCCGGGACGATGTTGGCCAGGTCCTCGACGAAGTCGATGGAGCCGGTCTCGATCCGCTCGTCGATCGCGGCCCGGGTGATCTCGTCGAGCACCGGTTGCCACCGCGCCACCGCCGCCGGCGACAGGTAGGGGTTCAGCGCGTTGCGGTAGTACCGCTGCCGCGGCGGGTCCATCTCCAGGAAGCCGCCGATGGTGCCGCTGTTGCCCTCGGGCGGGGGGATGTTGATCCCCTTGTACCCGCGCCGCCGGTTGTGGATGTCGTGGTCGTTGGAGAGCACGTCGGACCGGCGCGCCACGTCGAACAGCTCCTGGTTGCCGTTGACGAACCAGTAGCCGCCGTGGGTGTCGTTCCACGCGATGCGCGGACCGGCGTGCAGCCGCTGCGCCCACTCGACGAACTCGGTCCGGTACTCCGGGCCGTGCCGGTCGAGGACGATGCGGCGCCCCTCCTTGCGCGACTCGTCGTCCACCCGGGGGGCGGTCGTCTCGTCGATGCTCATGCGCGTCCCTCCTGCGGTGCCGCCGTCACTCGGTGATGACGATGGCCTGCTCGGGACAGGAGCGGGCCGCCTCGCGGGCGAGCTCCTCCTGGCCCTCGGGGACGTCCTCGTTGATCGCCCAGGCGTGGCCGTCCTCGTCGCTGAGCGCGAAGAGGTCGGGGGCGGTCATGGCGCACAGGGTGTGGCCCTGGCAGATGTCGCCGTCGACTCGGATCTTCATGCGGGTGCTCCTCTGCGTTGCCGGCATGGTCTCGGACACGGCGGGCTCAGGCGTGCCAGTCGTGGAACTTCAGGTACGAGCCGGCGTCGACCTTCAGCTGCAGGCCGGTCACGTACCGGGACTCCTCCGAGGCCAGGTAGACGACGGCGTTGCTGATGTCGACCGGCTCCACGTACGGGATGGGCAGCGCGTTCTGGGCCGGGAAGGCGAGGACGGCGTCCTCGCGGGTGGGGTTCTCCAGGTCCGGCCGGAAGGCGCGGTACATCGGCGCGCTGTTGAGCATGTCGGTGTTGCAGTTGGTCGGGTGCACCGCGTTGACGCGGATCAGCTGCGGGGCGCACTGGCGGGCCATCTCGTGCACGAACTCGGCGACCATCCGCTTGGCGTAGCTGTAGCCCGAGCCGCCCGGGTCGACGCCGGGCTGGGCGATGCCCTGACCGGTCATGAACGCCGCGGCCGAGCCGGTGCAGATGACCGAGGCGCCCTGGCCCAGGTGCGGCAGGGCCGCGTGGACGGCGTTGACGACACCGAGGAAGTTGGTGTCGACCACGTCGGTCCAGGCCTGCAGCTTGGGCTGGCCGCCCAGCGGCATGATGCCGGCGTTGGCCACGACGACGTCGAGCTTGCCCAGCTCGGCGATGCCCTGCTCCATGGCGGCGGCGATCTGCGCGCGGTCCCGGACGTCGGCCTCGACGGCGATGATCCGCCGGTCCTGCGCCTCGACCAGCCGGACGGTCTCCTTCAGGTCGTCCGGCGTGGCCAGCGGGTACTCGTTGGTCGCGATGTCCTTGCAGATGTCGACCGCGATGATGTCGGCGCCCTCCTCGGCCAGGCGCAGGGCGTGGCTGCGCCCCTGCCCGCGAGCGGCACCGCTGACGAACGCGACCTTGCCCTCAACACGTCCCACTGGATGTCCTCTCCGTTCCTCTCGAGCCCGCGGTCAGTCGACCGCGGGGAAGGCGATGGTCTTGACCTCGAGGAAGTCCTCGAGGCCCTCGTTCCCCCACTCGCGGCCGAGGCCGCTCTGCTTGTAGCCGCCGAAGGGGGACTGCACGTCGAACCACTGGGCGCCGTTGACGCCGACGGTCCCGGTGCGCAGCCGGCGGGCCACCCGCAGGGCACGCTGGGGGTCGGCGCTGTAGACGGCGCCGGA
Organism: Blastococcus sp. SYSU D00813; assembly: GCF_054050735.1. Lineage (NCBI taxonomy): Bacteria > Bacillati > Actinomycetota > Actinomycetes > Geodermatophilales > Geodermatophilaceae > Blastococcus > Blastococcus sp. SYSU D00813. The sequence goes on along the minus strand of NZ_JBJGZX010000020.1, from coordinate 27,052 downwards.
CAGGCCGAAGATCGTGCTGTCGGCGATCCGGATCGCGTCCTCCTCGTCGTCGTAGGGCAGCACGACGAGGACCGGCCCGAAGATCTCCTCCTGCGCGACGGTGGACTTGGGGTCCACGTCGGCGATGAGGGTCGGCGGGACGAAGTAGCCCTTCTCGCGGTCCACCGGCTCGCCGCCGAAGGCGATGCGGCCGCCCTCGTCCCGGGCCGACTGGATGTAGCGCAGGATGCTGTCCCGCTGGCGGGCGTTCACGACCGGGCCCATGACGGTGCCGGGCTCGGTCGGGTCGCCCCACGGCACGTGCGGCATGACCGCGGCGGCGATGGCGATGGCCTCCTCGTAGCGCGAGCGCGGCACCAGGAGGCGGGTCAGCTGGGCGCAGCCCTGGCCGGCGTGCGCGCAGACCCCGCCGGCGAGCATCGGGATGACCGCCTGCAGGTCGGCGTCGTCGAGCAGGATCGCCGCGGACTTGCCGCCCAGCTCGAGGGTGACCCGCTTGACGGTGCCGGCCGCGGCGGCCATCACCTTGCGGCCGGTGGCCGTGGAGCCGGTGAGGGTCACCTGGTCGACGTCGGGGTGGGTGGCCAGGATCTCGGCGACCGAGTTGTCGCTGGTGGTGACCACGTTGAGGACGCCGGCGGGGATGTCGGTGTGCTCGGCGGCGATGGCGCCGATGGCCAGCGCGCTCCACGGGGTGTCGGGAGCCGGCTTCAGCACCACGGTGCAGCCGGCGGCCAGGGCGCCCGCGATCTTGCAGACGTTGAGGTAGAAGGGGTAGTTCCACGGCGTGATGGCCGCGACCACGCCGGCCGCCTCCCGCCGGATGACCCGGTCGACCCGCTGGCCCATGAGCTCCTTGGTGGGCACCGGCTTCTCGAACTCGTAGCTCTCGAGCAGGTCGATGTAGTGGTCGAAGAAGCCGATCGGCGCCTCGAGCTGGATGCCCTGGGTGAGCATGACCGGGGAGCCGGTCTCGGCGACCACCTGCTCGCGCAGCGTCTCCACCTCGGCGCGCAGGGCGTCGCGGAGCTGGATCAGGCAACGGCGGCGCAGTTCGGTGTTGGTCGACCAGTCGGTGGTGTCGAAGGCGCGCCGGGCGGCGCCGATGGCCCGCTCGAGGTCGGTGGCGTCGGCGTCGGGGACCGCGCCGATGACCTCCTCGGTGGCCGGGTTGACGTTGTCGAAGGTCCGGCCCGTGCCGGCGGGCACGAGCTCGCCGTCGATGAGCATGCGGTCCACGGGGTAGGCCATGTCGGTCTCCTCCTCAGGGGGTCGTCGCGGCCCCACTGCCGCGACGGGTGGACGGGTCAGGCGCTCGCGTCGGCGAGCAGGAGCGCGCGGTGCTCGGGCAGCAGCAGGTCGGCGAGCACGCGGTGCGGGCCGGTCATCTCGCCCAGGTCGACGCCGAGCTGCGCGGCGACCTGCTTGACGACCGCGACGTCCTTGCCGACGAACTCGCCCACGGCCCGGCCGAAGGTGGCGATGGAGCCGGCGTGCGCGGCGCCGCCCAGCGCCATGCTGTTGCCGCTGCCGTTGGTGATGCCGCGCAGCACCGCGCCCTCGTCGAGCCCGAGCTCGCCGGCCAGCCGCACGGCCTCGGCGATGATCCCGATGTTGGCCGCGAAGACGGCGTTGTTGATGAGCTTCACCTGCTGCCCGGCACCCGTCGGGCCCAGGTGCACGATCGGGTCGCCGTAGGCCGACAGCACCGGCCGGGCCCGCTCGAGCCCGGCCTCGCTGGCGCCGGTGTAGAGGGTGACGGCGCCGGCCTCGATGTTCGGCGGGCCGCCGCTGATCGGGGCGTCGACGACCTCGACGTCCTTCGCCGCCGCGCGCTCGGCGATGCCGGTGGCGGTCAGCGGGCTGCCGGTCGTGTGGATCACCAGCACCGTGCCCGGCTCCATGGCGTCGACCAGGCCGCCGTCGAGCGCGATCTCCCGGACCTGGGCGTCGCTGTAGGGGCACAGCAGGACCGCCTGCGCGCCGCGCGCCACCGCCGCGACGTCGTCCACGGGGGTGGCGCCGAGCGCGGCCACGGCCTCGCGCGCGGCCTCGGACCGGTCGAGCACGCGCACCTGGTGACCGGCGGCCACCAGCCGACCGATCATGGGCCGGCCGATGCGGCCGGCGCCGATGAATCCCAGCTCCACGGTGCTCCTCGGGTGTCGGGGGACGGTCAGGGGTCGGTCGGGGTCAGGCGGGGAAGCGCAGGAGGCGGCGGGCGTTGCCCTCGGCGATCAGCCGGGCCTCGTCGTCGGGGACGCCGACGAGCTGCTCGCCCAGCACCTTGCGGGTGTGCGGCCAGTTCGAGTCGGCGTGCGGGTAGTCGCTGGCGAACAGGATCTGGTCGACGCCGATCGCGTACCGCTGGTCGATGCCGGCCTGGTCGGAGGTGAAGCAGCCGTACACGTGGTCGCGGAACAGCTCCGACGGGCGGCGGTCGGCGTCGACGTCGCACCAGAAGCGGTGCCGCTCCCACGAGTAGTCGGTGCGCTCGAGGACGTAGGGGATCCAGCCGATGCCGGCCTCGGACAGCACCACCCGCAGCTGCGGGAAGCGGTGGAACACCGGCGACATCAGCAGGTCGACGCAGGCCATGACCGAGCCGATGCCGAACAGCGCGATGGTGACGAAGGCGTCGGCGTCCGGCGCCACGCCCTGCGGCGCCCCGCCCGACGCCAGGTTCATCGAGACGGGCAGGCCCGTCTCCTCGCAGGCGCGCAGCAGCGGGTCCCAGTGGTCGGAGTGGTAGGAGGCCAGGCCCAGCCGGTGCGGCGCCTCGGGCAGGCTGACCGAGCGGGCGCCCAGGGCCGCCGTCCGCTCGACCTCGGCCACGGCGGCCGGGACGTCCCAGAACGGGACGAGCACCAGCGGGATCTGCCGGTCCGGCGCGTAGTCGCACCACTCGTCGAGGACGAAGTCGTTGTAGGCCCGGACGCAGGCGGTGGCCAGCTCCCGGTCGCGGGCGCGGAGGAACCGGGTGCCCGCGGCGCCGGCGAAGGTGGGGAAGCACATCTGCGCCCACACGCCGTCGGCGTCCATGTCGCGGACGCGCTCGGCCACGTCGTGGCAGCCGGGCCGCATGTCGGCGTAGCCCAGCGGGCCCACGCCGATGTCGTGCGGGTCCTTGCCGGCGACCACGTCGAGGCCGAAGTCCGCCACCGGCTCGCCCTCGAACAGCCACGTGTCGCGGCCGCCGGGGCCGCGCTCGACCTGCGGGGCCACCTCGCGGTGGCGCAGGGGCAGCCGGTCCAGCCACACCCGCGGGTGCTCGACGACGTGGTCGTCGACGGACACGACCCTCGCGTCGTCGGGGAGCACGTCAGCGCTCCGTGCGGGCGGGGGGCGGCGACGCCGGCCGGGCGGACCCGGCCGGCGTCGTCCGCGCGTGGGTGCAGGTCACCGGGGACAGCCCATGGAGGCCAGGGCGGCGTCCGCGGCCACGAGGACGGTGCCGGGCTCGGCACCCTCGGCCTGGGCCAGGTCGATGACCAGGCGGGCGTCCTTCTGCAGCAGCGGGCCGGCCATGGCGCCCAGCGGGCCGAGGACGAAGTCCGGGGTCCGCAGGACGTTGACGGCGAAGCTGTTGCCGCTGCCGTGGCTGAGCACCGTGCTGAGCTGCTGGGGGTCGACCTGCAGCGACTTGGCCAGCGCGTACGCGCTCTCCAGGACGCCGAGGTTGGCCGTGAGCATCAGGTTGTTGATCAGTTTCGCGCGCTGGCCGGCACCGACCGGGCCCAGGTGGACGACCGGGTCGGCGTAGGTCGCGAAGACCGGGCGGACCCGCTCGAGCACCTCGGCGTCGCCGCCGACCATCACGAGCAGCGTGCGCGCCTCGGCGCCGGGGCCGCCGCCGCTGACCGGGGCGTCGAGCACCGCGATGCCCTTCGCCGCCGCCTGCTCGGCCACCCGCGCCACGGTGTCGGGGTGCACCGTGCTGTGCACGACGATCACGCCCCCGGGCGCCATCGCCGACAGCAGCCCCCCGGGGCCGGAGACGACCTCGTCGACCCCGGCGTCGTCGACCACGCAGACGCAGGCGACGTCGACCCGCGCCGCCAGGTCCGCCACGGACGAGGCGTACTCGGCCTTCGTGTCGGCGTAGGCGTCGAGCGTCTCCTGCCGGCGGGCCCACAGGACCGTCGGGACGCCGTCCTCGACGATCCGCCGGGCCATCGGGCCGCCCTGGCTGCCCAGGCCGATGAAGCCGACCCGGTCCGTGGTCAGCGCCTCGCTCACGTGACCGCGCCCGCGATCTTCAGCTGGATGGCCTCCTCGTCGGAGAGCCCGAGCTCGGCGAGGATCTCGTCGGTGTGCTCGGCGAACAGCGGGCCGCGGGTCAGCGTCGGCGCCGTCCGGTTGAAGTGCACCGGGTTGGTGATCAGCTTGCGCGGGTTGCCCTCGGCGTCGGTGACGTCGGCGACGTTGCCGGTCGCCAGCAGCTGCGGGTCGTTGCCGACCTCGTAGGTGTTCTGCACGACCGCCCACTGGCCCTCCATCTGCTGGAAGGCGGGCAGCCACTCGTCCTTGGTCTTCGACGCGATGATCTCGGCGACGATCTCCGCCGCGGCCTTGGAGTTCTGCATCAGCTTCTCGGCCGAGTCGAAGCGCTCGTCGGTGGCCAGCTCGGGGTGGCCGACCTTCTCGACGAAGTCCGGCCAGTAGCGGCCCGGCTGCAGCATGACCAGTGACAGGTAGCGGTCGTCCTTGGTCCGGTAGGTGCCGGTCAGCGGGTTGGAGATGTTGCCGGCCTTGGGGTCGAACTTCGGCAGCGGGCCGCCGGCCATGAGCGCGAGGCCGATGTTCATCTGGCCGGCCCAGGCGCCGACGCCGAGCAGCGAGATGTCGACGGTGGCCGCCTCGCCGGTGCGCTCGCGGGCGAACAGCGCGGCGGAGATGCCGCCGGCGATCGTCATGCCGCCGATGTTGTCGCCGTAGGCGCCGCCGGGCTGCTGGATGAGGCCGTCGTAGTTGGGCGGGGTCGCCGTGTCGGCGCCGCCGGCGCGGGACCAGAACGCCGTCCCGTCGTAGCCGCCCTTCTCCGCCTCGGGACCGGCGTAGCCGAAGGCCGAGCCCACCGCGTAGATGATCTTCGGGTTGATCGCGCGGACGTCGTCCACGTCGATGCCCAGCTTGCGCCGCGCCTCGGGCAGGAAGTTGGTGAGGAAGACGTCGCTGCTCGTGATGAGCTCCTCGAGCACCCGCCGGGCCTCGGGCTTCTCCAGCGACAGGCCCAGGCTGCGCTTGCCGCGGTTGGGGCCGTCCATGATCGGCGCGAAGCTGTTCTTGCCGGTGACGTCGTGGCCCAGGGCCTTGACCAGGCCGCGCTGCGCGTCGCCCTTCTCCGCGTGCTCGATCTTGATGACGTCGGCACCCCAGTCGGCCAGCACGGCGCCGGCGGAGGGGACGAAGGTGAACTGGGCGACCTCGAGGACCCGGACGCCTTCCATCGGTCTCAACACGCGATGCAACCTCAGCTTCTCGACAGGGGGACCCGTCCGGCAGGATCCCGCCGGGTGGTCAGGCGGTTCGGGACGCCGGCGCGGCCCCGCGGACCGCGCTCGACGTGCAGGTCAGCGGGACCTCCCTCGCACCTGAGTCGATACGGAGTATATCCATCGAAGTGTCGAACTCAAGGCCCAGTTGCGTCGTGGCTCACAGTGCGCGCTCGACGCCCCGAGAGCGCGCTGACCAGCGCGTTCGACCGCTCCGCGACGATCGACGACGAACCGGCCGGCCGGTGCGGGCGCCGACGTCGGTCGGCGCCGTCGGCCGGCCGGCCGGGCGGGTCGTGCGGATGGTGCGGAGCGGTCGGCCCGAGACGGGCCGGCTCGAGGGCTGGGCTCAGGCGGGCTGGCCGACCAGGGCCACCAGCTCGCGGCGGACCACCTTGCCGGTGGGCGTGGTGGGGAACTCGTCGACGAAGACCACCCGGTCGGGGGTCTTGGAGCCGCGCAGGCGCTCGCGCACCCACTGGCGGACCTCGTCCTCGGTCGCCTCCGCCCCCGGGCGCAGCACCACGAAGGCGCCGATGACCTGGCCCCACTCGACGTCGGGCACGCCGGCGACGACGGCCTCGAGGACGGCGGGGTGCCGGCCGAGGACGTCCTCGATCTCGGCCGGGGCGATGTTCTCGCCGCCGCGGATGATCGTGTCGTCGGACCGGCCGCGCACGAAGATGAAGCCGCCCTCGTCGACGTAGCCGCGGTCGCGGGTGGGGAACCAGCCGTCGGACTGCACCTTGCTGCCCTGCTCGAGGTACTCCCCCGCCACCTGCGGCCCGCGGACGACGATGTCGCCCACCACGCCCGGGGCGCACACGTTGCCCTCGTCGTCGTGGACCTCGATCTCCACCGACGGCAGCGCGCGGCCGACCGAGCCGAGCCGCGCGCGGACGGCGGGGTCGCCGGAGGCGACGGCCTCGCGGTGGTCCTCCGGGCCCAGGACGGCGATCGAGGACGCCGTCTCGGTCAGCCCGTAGGCGTTGACGAAGCCGGTCTCCGGGAACAGGCCGAGCGCCTTCTCGATGACCTCGGCGGCGATCTTCGCCCCGCCGTAGGAGACCGAGCGCAACGACTTCGGCCCCTGCTCGCCGCGGACCTCGAGCTCGGCCACGATCCGCGCCAGCATGGTCGGCACGACCATCGCGTGGGTGATGCCCTGCTGCTCGACGACGTCGAGCCAGTCGCGCGGGGTGAACACGTCGAGGTAGACCACGCGCCGGCCGGCGTAGAGGTTCGACAGGCAGTTCGCGACCGCGGCGATGTGGTACGGCGGGACGCTGACCAGCGTCGCGTCGCTCTCGTCGACCGAGGCGAACTCCACCGAGCCGAACAGGTAGGCGGTGAGGTTGCTGTGCCGCAGCACCGCGCTCTTGGGCGCGGCGGTGGTGCCGCTGGTCATGAGCAGCACCGCGACCGACTCGGAGTCGATCTCGTAGGCCTGCAGCGGCGCGGCGTCGACGGCGGGCAGCCCGGCGAACTCGTCGATGCCGATGGTGCGGGCGCCGGGCACGCGCTCGGGGCTGTCGGTCACCACCAGCGGGTTCTCCTGCCGGCCCATGATCTCGGTGAGCTGCTCCTCGCCGAGCCGGTAGTTCAGCGGGAGGAACGGCACGCCGGCCAGCGTGGCGGCGAACAGCGCCACCGGGAACCCGGCGCCGTTGGGCCCGAGGTAGACCAGCCGGTCGGCGCCGGAGGAGGCGACGTGCGCGGCGCCCGCGGCGGCCTTGGCCCGCAGCGTCGTCCCGGTCAGGCCGTCCTCCCGGTTGCCGATCAGGACACGGTCGGGCATGCCGTCGGCGACCATGTCGAGGATCATCGCGAGGTTCATCAGGGAGCTCCGGGTGCTGGTGTGCGGGCGGGGATCGGGGGCGGCGGGTCAGGCCCGGCCGCGCTTGACCTGGTTGAACGGGACGTCGCGGTCGGCTGCGTACTCGCGCGGCATGCCGAGCAGGCGCTCGCTCACCTGGTTGCGCCCCATCTCGGTGCTGCCGCCGCCGAGGCTCGCGCCCTGCCGGCTCAGGTACGAGACGCCGACCCGGCCGGTGACGCCCTCCTCGGTGCCGACGCCCGCGGCGATCTGCGCACCGGCGATCTCCATCGACAGGTCCGTGGAGCGCTGGGAGGTCTCGGCGTGGAACAGGCGCAGCAGCGCGGCCCCCGGGGCCGGCAGCGCGCCGGAGCCGATGGCGCGGCTGACCCGCGACACCATCTGGTTCTGCACCGTCTCGTTGGCCAGCCACTCGCCGACCTTCTCGCGCACCCCCGGCTCGGCCGTCCGGCCGGTCACCCGCGCGACCGTGAAGGGCGACTGCCCGCCGAGGGCGCGTGGCCGGCCGGCCAGGCCGCTGACGTAGGGCGACCCGCCGCCGACGGCGTTGCGCTCGTGGAACAGCTGGCGCGAGGCGACCGCCCAACCGTTGTTCACCTCGCCGACGACGTTGGCGGCCGGCAGGGCGACGTCGGTGAGGAACTCCTCGCAGAACTCGCGGGAGCCGTTGACCATCTTGACCCGGTTCATCTGCAGGCCCGGGGCCTTGGTCGGGATCAGGAACATCGTCAGCCCGCGGTGCTTCGGGACGTCCCAGTTGGTGCGGGCCAGCCCCAGGCCCCAGTCGGCGGCGTAGGCCGAGGTGCTCCAGGTCTTCTGGCCGTTGAGGATCCAGGTGTCGCCGTCCAGCTCGCCGCGGGTGAGCAGGCCGGCCAGGTCCGACCCGCCGCTGGGCTCGGAGAGGAACTGGCAGAAGACCTCGTCACCGCGGATGGCCGCGCTGATCCGCTCGGTCTTCTGCTCCTCCGTGCCCATGTCGAGCAGCGTCGCGCAGACGATGCTGAACGTCGGGATGTTCAGCTGGACCGGCATCTCGTAGCCGGCGGTCTCCTCGGTGAAGGCCTTCTGGTGGGCCGGGCTCAGGCCCAGCCCGCCGTACTCGCGCGGGAAGCAGATGCCGGCGAAGCCGCCGGCGTAGAGCATCTTCTGCAGCTCCCGGGCGCGCACCCACTCCTCGTCGTCGTCGCCCAGGGCGGGCAGCGGTGCGTCGGGGTCCAGCCGCGGCATGTTGTCGGCCAGCCACGCGCGGGCCCGCGCGCGGAAGGACTCGACGCTCTCCGTCTCGGCGGTCGTCATCTCGCAGATCAGTCCTTCGCAGCCGGCGCGGTCACAGGGAGGAGAGGTCGGCGAGCCGGCGGCGGTGGTCCTCCGGCGTGCCGTAGAGGGCGCGGTCGGTCGTCGCCCGGCGCAGGTACAGGTGCAGGTCGTGCTCCCAGGTGACGCCGAGACCGCCGTGCAGCTGCACGCAGTCCTGGAGGATCCACTGGGCCCGCTCGGCGACGAACGACTTCGCGACGCTGACCAGCTGGGCCGCCTCCGGCGACCCGGCCTGGACCGCCTCGGCGGCGGCCTGGGTCGTGGCGTGGCAGGCCTCCAGCCACGTGCGCATGTCGGCGTAGCGGTGCTTGAGCGCCTGGTAGGAGGCCAGCGGGCGGCCGAAGGAGTAGCGGTCGAAGCCCCACTGCAGCGTGACGGCGAACATCCGGTCCAGCCCGCCGCACAGCTCGGCGCACTGGATGAGCAGCGCGATCTGCAGCTGCCGCTCGAGCACCTCGGCGGTGGTGGCCGGCGAGCCCACCACGGCGTCGGGGCCGACGACGACGCCGTCCAGGCGGACCTCGCTCAGCGACCGGGACAGGTCCAGGGCCCACTGCGGCGAGACGTCCACGCCCTCGGCGGACGTCGGGACCAGGAACTGCGCCAGGCCCTCCGGCGTGGTCGCGGTGACCAGCAGCAGGTCGGCCTCGACCCCGGACTCGACGCGGTCCTTGGTGCCGTCGAGCCGCCAGCCCTCGCCGGTCGGGGTGGCCGACACCCGGGCGGACCCGGGGGCCCACTGCCCGCCCGGCTCGTACACCGCCCAGGTGGCGATCTGCTCACCGGCGACGAGGGCCTCGATGGTGGCGGAGTGGTCGGGGCCGGTGCCGTGCGCGGCGACCAGCCCGGCCAGGACGACGTTGACCGGCAGCAGCGGACCCGGCGCCACGACGGCGCCGAGCTCCTCGGCCAGCAGCGCCAGGTCGCGCACGCCCTCGCCGGACACGCTGCCCCCGCCGAGCTCCTCGGGCACCAGCGTGGCCGCCCAACCGAGCTCGGCCCCGCGCTGCCAGGACTCCCGGTCCCACGGGGACTCCCCGGGCTCCAGCCGACGGAGGCGGTCGAGCGAGTGGTCCTTCTCCACCAGCGACCGGGCCGAGGACCGGAAGAGCTTCTGGTCCGCCGTGAGCTCGAGCTCCACCGCTTCTCCTGTTCTCCGTCGCGGGTCGGGCCCGCCGGGACGCGGGCGTCGACCGCGGGGTGGCCTGCCTCCCGGGCGCGCCGGGCAGACCACGGCGAGCAGACCACGCGCCCGAGACGCTTGTCAATCAATCGAAACGTGTCCGGCCACGCGCCCTCCTCCGGGCCGGTGCGCCCTCGGCGGGGACGCCCGTGCGGTGGGCCGCCGGCCTCACGAGCGGCGGGCCGGTGGACGACGCCGGACCCGGGCGCGCCGGCGAGCGCCCCGTCCCCGGTCACGCGCCGCAGGCGCCCGGCCCGTCGGAGGAGGCCGGCGACCCGCTCCGGCCGCTAGGTGCCGACGGCGGTGCCGTCGGCCGGCGCACCGGTCCACCGGACCCGCCCGCCCGCCCGGTCCCGGCTGCCGGACCGGGAGGGGACGCACCCGGTGACCGGCGCCGTGGCGACGCCGCCCGCGGACCCGCGACCCCGGGGCAGGCGCACCGCCGGGGCCCGGACGTGCGACCTGCTACAGCGGCGGGTTCCCGCGGTTCGAACGATGTGGGACGGTTCACCGCGCGAACCGCTGGGCATGAGGGACGCCGACGCGTTAGATTGACGTTCGTTGAACTACTGAGTGTGAGCGGAATCCGGAGGGGACCCCGTCATGACCCGTGAGCCCGTCGCCGCGACGGAGGTCTTCAAGGCACTGGGAGACCCCATCCGGTGGAGCATCGTGCAACAGATGGCGCAGCAGGAGGAGCTGGCCTGCAGCGTCCTCGAGGACACGCTGCCCGTCTCGAAGCCGACCATCTCCTACCACACCAAGATCCTCACCCAGGCCGGGCTGATCGAGGTGCGCAAGCGGGGCCGCAACTACTTCTACTCGCTGCGCCGCGAGGTGCTCCGGTCGCTGATGGACGAGATGTGGACCCTCGCCCCGGGGCCCCGGCTGGTCAGCACCGAGCCCGGGCCGGCCGCCGCCGAGCGCCCCGCGCTCAAGGCCGCCGTCGGTGACGACACCGCCCGCTCCTCGGCGCTGCTCACCTGGTAGTCCCGCAGACCGCTCCGGACGGGGCCCGTGCCGCTGGCACGGGCCCCGTCGGCGTCTGGCGGGGTGGGAGCTGACGTAGGGTCCACCCGCTCTCTCGGAGGAAGGGGAACGACGGATGGCGGCCGATCCCGGCGACGCGGTGCTGGTGTCCGAACCGGCGGCGGGCGTCCGCCTGCTGACGCTCAACCGCCCCGGCGTCCGCAACGCGATGACCGCCGAGATGACCGACGCGTGGAACCGTGCCCTCGACCGGGTGTCGGCCGACCGCGACACCCGCGTCGTCGTCGTCACCGGCGAGGGCAACTCCTTCTGCTCCGGCGCCGACCTCTCCTGGCTGGACCAGGGGTCGGAGGACGACGTCACCATCGACCGCCTCCGCGACCGCATGCTGCCCTTCTACCGGAGCTGGCTGCGGCCCCGGCAGCTGCCGTTCCCCGTGCTCGCGGCCGTCAACGGCGCGACGGTCGGCGCCGGCGTCTGCCTGGCGCTCGCCTGCGACCTGCGCTTCGCCGCGACCGGCGCGCAGTTCAGCACCCCGTTCATCTTCCGGGGAACGCACGGCGGCATGGGCGCCACCTGGCTGCTGCCCGAGGCGATCGGCGTCTCGCGGGCCCGCGAGATGCTCTTCACTGGCCGGGTCGTCCCCGCGGCCGAGGCGCTCGGGTGGGGGCTGGTCACCGAGACCGCCGACGACGTCCTGGCGCACACGCTCGCCGTCGCCGGCCGGCTGGCCGAGGCCGCGCCGATCGCGGCCCGGCTGACCAAGACGGGGCTCGAGCAGTCGGCCGCCGGCCTGGAGGCGTCGCTGCAGTGGGAGGCCATGGCCCAGCCGGTCACCATGACGACGGAGGACCTGCACGAGGGCATCGCGGCCTTCCGGCAGAACCGGCCGCCGCGCTTCCTCGGGCGCTGACGCCCCTCCCCCGGCGCGTCGTCGTCCCGGCGCCGGGGCTCAGCCGACCGAGCGCAGGTGGCCCCGCCGGGGGCGGGCGGCGGCGGCCGCACGGCCGGCCCGCCGGCCCGCCGCGATGAGCAGGGCGCTGTCACCCGGCGGGACCTCGTCGCGCCCCGCCGGCTCGTCGACCGCCGCGTAGAGCCCGGCGACGGCCGACGCCTCGCCCGCGCACACCTGCCCGGTCGCGCGGTCGACCCGGACCTCGGCCAGGGCGTCGACGGCACCGCCGGACTCGCGGGCGCACCAGGCGCGGACCTCCAGCTCCGGCGTGGGCGCCACCGCGTCGTCGGCGACCACGCTGAGCCGGCGGCGGCGGGCGGTGCCGACGGGCCGGCAGTCGGCCTGGGCGGCCCAGACGGCCGGTCCGACGAAGTCCCAGTGCTCCCGGCCCGCGCCCAGCACGACGGCGGAGGCCGAGACCGTGCCGACCGACGAGGCGTCGTGCCACAGCGCCTCGGCCGCCCGCCGCAGCATGCGGGCCAGGCCCGCCGACAGCCGCGGCGTCCACCCGCTCAGCCGGTCCAGCCACCAGTAGCGGGCGCCCGCCGGCGTGAGCAGGTCCATGGCGGCGTACCCGACGCCGGTCACCCGGCCGTCCTCGACGATCAGCTCGTGCACGGCGGCCTGGCGGCGCACCTCCACGCCGGCCGCCACGGCCTCGGCCCGCAGCGTCGACAGCGGCGGGACGGCGGTCCGGGGCCGGGAGCGGAACCGGCGCCGGACCCGCACCGGGGCGCCCGGCGCGAGGTCCGCACCGGAGGTGAGCGCGCCGGGCCGGACGAGGACGCCGCGGCGGTCGAGCACGAGGACGCGGGCACCGGCCCGGGCGGCCTCGAGGGCGGCGGCGGCACCGGCCACCCCGAAACCGACGACCACCACGTCGTAGCTGTCAGCACCCGACATCGGCCAGCCTCCTCGCCAGCGCGCGCATCCGTGGAGCCCCTCGGATGTGGGCCGGATCACCCGGCCGCGACCGAAGGTACGGAGCCCGGTGACACGTGTCAACGGCCCCGTGACACTTCCTGCCACATCTATCGGATGGGTGTCGGTAACGGGCCGCGCAATGCTCAGGTCGTGTCGCCGCGCAGGATCGTGAAGGTGCCCTCGGGGATCGGGCCCGGGACCTGCACGGCCCCGCCGAGCCGGTGGGCGATGCCCTGCCGGATCGAGCTCACGGTGGTCCGGACGTCGAAGCCCACGGTGCTCAGCCGCGGGGTGACCAGCTGCCCGACGCTGCTGCCCCCGACCCCCACCACCCCCACGTCGCCGGGCACGGTCGCCCGCAGCGCGAGCGCCGCGAAGGTCACGGCCAGGCCCACCTCGTCGTTCGAGCACGCCACCCCGACGGGGCGGCCGCGGGTGCGCAGCAGCTCGCAGACCGCCGTCTGGGCCCCGGCCGGGTCGAGCGGGACGCTGATGACCGACGGCGGGGCGAGGCCGTTCTCCGCGCAGACGTCGGCGAGGACGGCGGCGCGCATCCGCCCGAAGGGGTCGTCGCGCCGGTCGACGAGCAGCGCGAAGGCCAGCGACGCGTAGCCCCGCTCGATGAGGTGCTCGGCCTGCTGGCGGGCAATCGCGCCGTTGCCCTCGTCGACCCCTTCGACGTACTCCTCGCGCCGGGAGAGCACCGGGCAGCCCTGGCGCTCGAGGGCGTCCAGGTCGGCCGGCCGGAGGCTGCCCAGGTCGACGACGCCGGCCGGGCGCAGCGTCTCCACCACGTGCTGCAGCCGGGTCAGGTTGTCGGTCGGGGCGCCACCGCGGTCGAAGTGGACGACCATGCTGTAGCCGAGGTCGTCGAGGTCGGAGGCGATCGCCTCGATGATGTCCTGGACGTTGGTCAGGGTCGTGTTCGGCACCGCCAGGACGACGAGGTCGCTGCGCCCCAGCACCAGCGACCGGCCGGCCGCCGAGGGCACGTACCCCAGGTGCGCGGCGGCGTCGCGGACGCGCTCCACGGTCTCGGCCGAGAAGCGCGCCACCTGGCCGTTGAGGATGTGGCTGACGGTCGAGCGCGAGACCCCGGCCAGCCGGGCGACGTCCACGCTGGTCGCCCCCATGGGCCGCGGTGCGGGCAGCACCGCCAGGGGATCCGACTCGACGGCCACGACGACTCCAGGCGGACGGGGGCCGGCCGCGCGCGGCGGCAGCCCGGCCGCGGCCGACCCCGGGCGGGGCCGGTCGCATCCGGACGCAGTGTGACCTACGTCGTTGATTCGAAGTATTTACGACCTTTCGGCCCTCGTCTACCGTCGGTTCGACGCGCACGCCTCCGGAGCAGGTGGGCGCCGGAGGCGACAGCGAGGTGGGCGGTGCCGGCAGCGGGGGCCGACGCGGGCGGAGCCACCTCCGGCCTGCCGGTCCGCGCCCCCGGCCGCCCTGCGCCGCCCGGAGCTCCCTCCTCCCAGCGACCGGCCGGGGTCCCTCCCGGTCCGCCGATCGACCCGCACGACCCAGCAGCGAGGGAGCCCAGCGTGGCCGAGGGACTGTTCATCGCCTACAGCAGCGCCGTGCCCGGCAGGGAGGCCGAGTACGAGGAGTGGTACGAGCAGGTGCACGTGCCCGACGTGCGCGCCGCGATCCCCTCGGTCACGGCGGTGCACCGCTACAAGCGGGTCGACCTGACGGGCGGGGAGGCCGCGCCGCGCTACATCGCGGTCTACGAGCTCGGGGACCCCGACGTGGCCACGGCCGCGGCGCAGCTGGGTGCCGCCGGGGCCGAGGGCCGCCTGCGCATGACCGACGCCATCGACATGACCGGCGACCCGCCGGACCTGCAGTGGTTCGTGGGCACCGGCGGCCTCGGCGACTGACCGGCCGGCGATGAGGCAGACGGCCCGGCGGACCGGGGACCACGGCATCGGCCAGATGGTCCACGTCATCCACGTCACCGAGGACGCGCAGGCGCTGCGCGAGTTCTACGAGCGGGTGCTCGGCGGCTTCGTCTACAGCGGGGTCGACGGGCCGGACTACCTCGACTGGGAGGACCGCTACGCGACCCTGCTGATGGTCGGCGACCTGTGCGTCGAGACCATGGCGCCCCGGATGCCCCCGGACCCGCGGTTCTCCATCGCCCGCTTCCACACCAAGTACGGCCGCCACCTGCACTCGGTCGGCTACAAGGTCGACGACCTCGACGGGCTGCAGCAGCGCCTGCTCGACCGGGGCATCTCCCTCAGCAGCCCCGGGGGCGGGAAGCTGACCGCGGTCGACCCCGACGCCGCCTACCTGTTCCCCAGCCCGCGGCACACCGCCGGCCTGCTGGTCGAGCTGACCACGCACGACATGCACGGCGACCCCCGGCTGCTGGACACCTGGTCGTCGCTGGAGCGGATGTGGCGCACCCACCCGCTGACCCTCGAGCGGTTCTCCGCCGTCGTCCTCGCCGTCGCCGACCTCGACGCAGCGGTGCGGACGTACGTCGACGCGTTCCAGGCCGTCCCGCTGGCCACCACCAGCGACCCGGACCTGCGCGCCGACGTCCAGGTCCTGCAGCTCGGCGACTGCCTGCTGGAGATCACCCAGCCCGGTGACGCCGACTCCGACCTCGGCCGGCACGTCGCCCGGTGGGGCAACATGGTCTACGGCCTCCGCTTCGTCGTCCGGGACCTCGACGCCGCCCAGCGCTGGCTGGAGGGGAACGGCGTCCGCACGAAGCGGCTGCGCGACGAGCTGCTCGTCACCGACCCCGAGGACACCCACGGCGCGACGATGTTCTTCGGCACCGAGCACACCCCCGCCGGCTCCCCCGCTGCCCCGCAGGCGCAGCGGTGAGCGGCCCGATCTCCGCACGGGAGAGGAACCACCAGTGAAGAAGCAGGTCCAGGTCACCGGCGACCACGGTCTCGGCCAGATGGTGCACGTCGTCCACATGGCCGACGACGCGCAGAAGCTCCGCGAGTTCTACGAGCGGGTCTTCGGCGGGTTCGTGTACATGGGCGTCGACGAGCCGAACTACCTGCCCGTCGAGGACCGCTACGCGACGCTGCTGATGGTGTCCGACCTGTGCATCGAGACGATGGCGCCGGCGATGCCGGTGAACACGTCGCTGCCGGTGGGCAAGTTCTACGACAAGTTCGGCACCCACCTGCACTCGGTCGGCTACAAGGTCGAGGACCTGCCGGGCCTGGTGGGCCGGCTCATCGACAAGGGCATCTACATCGGCCGCCCCGGCGGCGGCCAGGTGGAGACCGCCGAGCCCGACCTCATGTACTGCTTCCCCAGCCCCCGCGACACCTACGGGCTGATGGTCGAGCTCAGCAAGCACGACATGCCCAACGACCCCCGCGACCTGGAGACCTGGTCGTCGCTGCAGAAGATGTGGCTGACCCACCCGCTGACCATCGAGCGGTTCTCCTACGTGACGCTGGGCGTGAAGGACCTGGACAAGGCCGTCGAGACCTACGTCGACGAGTTCCAGGCCGTCCCGGTCAAGCACGGCGACGACCCCGACCTGCAGGCGCGGTATGCGACCCTGCAGCTGGGCGACTGCCTGCTCGAGCTCGCGCAGCCGCTGGCAGCCGACTCCGACCTGGGCCGGCACGTCGCCCAGTGGGGCAACATGATCTACAGCCTGCGGTTCAAGGTGCTCGACCTGGACTCGGCCGAGGCGTGGCTGACCAAGCAGGGCGTGCGGTCGACCCGGATCCGCGAGGGCCTGCTGATGACGGACCCCGAGGACTCGTTCAACGCGCCGATCTTCCTGGGCACCGAGGAGATCGAGGGCGACCCCTTCGCCGCCTGACGCACCCGACGGGGGCCCGGCGCGCGGCTGCGTGCCGGGCCCCCGTCGTCCGCGTCACCACCGGTCGCACGCCCGGCCTCTAGCATCCGCGCCGTGCAGTCGGATCCGCGGGCCGTCGTCGCCCGCTACTGGGACGGCCTCTGGCACCGGCAGGACCTCTCGGTGGTCGACGAGCTGATCGGCGAGACCTACGTGCGGCACTCCTCGGCCGGCACCCGCGCGCTGACGCGCGCGGAGTTCAAGAAGGAGCTCGCCGGCGCCTGGCGGCTGCTGCACGACTCGACCACCACCGTGGAGGACCAGGTGGCCGAGGGCGACCGGGTCTGGACCCGCGCCACCACGACCGGGATCAACCTGGACACCGGCGGGATGTCGGTGGTCACCTGGCTGACCGTCCACCGCCTCGACGGCGGGCGCATCGTGGAGTCCTGGACGGCGACGCTGCCCGGCGTCGACTGGCGCTAGCGCGGACCCTCGTTCACCCCAGGTCGCGCAGGCGGTCCGCACGGGCCAGCCGGCCCCGCGTGGCGAGCGCGAACAGCGCCATCACCAGCAGGGTGAGCAGGCCCATCCCGCCGAGGACCCAGCGCAGGCCCACGGCGTCGGCCAGGGCGCCCAGCGGCAGCGCGGCGATGCCGAAGGCGCCGAAGCTGAGCATCACCAGCCCCTGGATGCGCCCGTGGAAGGCCATGTCGGACAGCCCCAGCAGCAGCGACTGGTTCGCCGTCTGGAACGCCAGGTTGGAGCCGCCGACGACGAGCAGGACGGCGGCGGCGACCCAGAACGTCGGCGCGACCGCGAGCGCCGCGACCCCCGCGCCGAAGGCCAAGCCCGCCACCAGGAAGGCCCGCGTCTGCGAGCCCCGGTGCGCGCGGCGGCCGAGCACCAGCCCCGTGGCGACCGCTCCCACCGCCGAGGTCGCGGAGAGGACGCCGTAGCCGGCCGAGCCGAGGCCGAACAGGTCGCTGGCCACCGTGGGGAGGAAGGCGAGGTACGGCAGGCCGGCCATCGTCACGCCGAAGCCGCACCACAGCAGCGCGGACAGCTCCGGCCGGCCGGTCACGTAGCGGACGCCGTCGGCCAGCTCGCGCAGCGGCGTGCCCAGCGCCACGTCGTCCCCCCGGGTGCGTGCCCG
This sequence comes from Blastococcus sp. SYSU D00813, assembly GCF_054050735.1. Lineage (NCBI taxonomy): Bacteria > Bacillati > Actinomycetota > Actinomycetes > Geodermatophilales > Geodermatophilaceae > Blastococcus > Blastococcus sp. SYSU D00813. The sequence continues at coordinate 9,399 of NZ_JBJGZX010000020.1, read as the reverse complement.
GGGCAGGGCACCGGTGAGCAGCAGGCCCGCGGCCGCCAGCCCGGCGCTGGCCAGGAACACCGCCTCCAGCCCGAAGGACACCGACCCCACGAGCACCCCGGCGACCGCGGGGCCGACCACGCGGCTCACCTCGGCGTTCACCAGCAGCATCGAGACCGCGCCCGGCAGCGCCCCGTCGGGCAGGACCTCCGCCAGGTAGGCCATCCGCGCCGGGCCGAACAGCGCGAACGCCGCGGCCTGCATCATCGAGGAGACGAGCAGCATCCAGTAGGCGATGACGTCGAAGGCCACCGCCAGCCCGATCCAGGCGCTGGAGGCGGCGAGCAGCCCGGCGGAGACCTGCAGGACCAGCCGCTTGGGCAGCCTGTCGGCCGCCACCCCTCCCCAGGGCGTGGCGACGAGCATCGCGACGCCGAAGGCGAGCAGCACGCCGCCCAGGGCGGCGTTGGACCCGGTGAGCTCGAAGGCCAGCCAGCCGCGGGCGATGGTCTGCGCCATGACGCCGAGGAAGATCACCGTGGCGTTCAGGTAGAGGACGGCGAACGGCCGGATCCGCAGCAGCGCCGTCGGCCGCAGCGGCGCCGGTGGCGCCGTCGCGACGGCGCCGCGGGTCTCGCCGGTCATGGTCCCTCGCAGGGCGGGTCGGGCGGAGCGGGCGCGGTCGTGCCTCCGCGCGGGCCGTTCGGTACGGCAGTCATAACATGGTCGAAGGACGGCGGCCGGACCTCCGGGCGCGCCGCGGCGAGGAGGACACGTGGGAACAGCCGGCCAGCGCCCCGACCCGACGTCCGGAGCCGACGCCGACCCCGGTCCTCCGGCCGGCCCCCGGTCCGCGGACGCGGTCGTCACCGGCTCCCGGGTCGGGGCCGCCGACGGCGCCTCCGTCCGTGACATCCGCCGGCGCGTCGCCCGCCACCTGGTCGGCCGCGACCGCGAGCTGGACCTGCTGCTGGCCAGCGTCTCCGCCGGCCGCGACGTGCTGCTCGAGGGCCCGCCCGGCACGTCGAAGTCCACGCTGCTGCGCTCCATCACCACCGAGTGGGGCATCCCGCTGCTGTTCGTCGAGGGCAACGCCGACCTGACGCCGACCCGGCTCGTCGGCCACCACTCCCCCGCCCGCGTGCTGCGGGAGGACTACACGGCCGACAACTTCGTCGCCGGCCCGCTGGTCGAGGCGATGCGCTCGGGCGGCTTCCTCTACGTGGAGGAGTTCAACCGGGCCCCGGAGGACACCCTCAACACGCTGCTCACCGCGATGGCCGAGCGGCGCATCTCCATCCCGCGGGTCGGCACCGTGGAGGCGCTGGCGTCGTTCCGGGTCGTCGCCTCGATGAACCCCTACGACAACATCGGCACGACCCGGCTGTCGACGTCGGTGTACGACCGGCTGTGCCGGCTGGCCGTCGACTACCAGGACGCCGAGGCCGAGCGGGGCATCGTGGGCCGGCGCACCGGGGTGGAGTCCCCGCGGCTGATCGCCGACGCCGTGGCGCTCACCCGGGCCACGCGGGAGCGCGACGACGTCCGCCAGGGCAGCAGCGTGCGCGGGGCTATCGATCTCGCCCTCGTCGCCGCGCAGCTGGCCACCATGCGGTCGGTCCCGCTGCCCGACGAGCCCTCCGTGGCGCCACCGCGCGGGCTGCCCGAGGAGTACACGGCCGTCGTCCTCGACGCGCTGCTGCTGGCCCTGTCGGGCCGGATCTTCCTCGACGAGGCGCTGGAGGCCACCCCGGAGGCCGTGCTGCGCGAGATCTGGGAGGACCACTTCCTGCTGCAGCCCTCGGCGGCCGAGCCGGGTTGAAGGACGATCGCCGCCGACTCCCCGGTCGAGCGGCGCTCGGGGAACCGGCCGCAGGCCCCGCGCGGGTCGCGGCCGCTCAAGCGCAAGCCCAAGCAGCTGACCGAGCAGCCCTCGCTGTTCCAGCCGAGCTCCGGCGGCGGCGGGCTGACCCTCACCGGGGGTGACCGCCGGCGGACGCGGCAGGGGGCCGCTCCCCCGGGCGCGACGGCGCGCGGCGCCACCGACGAGGAGGGCGCCGTCATCGCCCTGGCCGACCTCGCCGCGGCCGACGCCGCCGAGGGCCGGGTGCGGCAGCGGGCACGCGAGATCGCCCGGCGGCTGGCCGTGGCGCGTCCCCCGCGGGAGCGCCGGCCCCGCCGTGGCGTCGGTGAGCTGACCAGCCTGCCGTGGAGCGGCGGCTCCGACGAGCTCGACCTCGAGCGCACCCTCGACGCGCTGGTGGGCAAGCCGCTGCCCGACGACGACGACGTCGTCGTCCGGGAGCGGGTGCGGCGCCGCCGGGCCGTGGTGCTGGTGGTCGACGTCTCCGGGTCGATGCGCGGCGAGCGGATCCGGACCGCCGCCGCGACCGTGGGCGCGCTGACCGGCGAGCTGGCCCGCGACCGGCTGTCGGTCGTGGCGTTCTGGTCCGACGCGGCGGTGCTCGTCCGCATGGGCGAGCCGGCCGACCCGGGCAAGGTGCTCGACCTGCTGGTGCGCATGCCGGCGCAGGGGCTGACGAACGTGTCGTTCGCGCTGGAGACGGCGGCGGCCCAGCTGGCCGGGATCCCCGCACGCGACGGGCGGGTCCTGCTGCTGTCGGACTGCGTGCACAACGCCGGCCCGGACCCGCGGCTGGTGGCCGCGCGGCTGCCGCGGCTGGACGTGCTGCTGGACACCACCGGGGAGGACGACGTCGACCTCGGCCGCGACCTCGCCCGGGCCGGGCGGGGCCGCTGCCGGCTGGTGGCCGGTCACCGCGAGGTGGCCGGGGCGCTGACGTCGGTCTTCGCACCCTGACCGCCCGGCGGCTCCGGCGGGCCTAGCGCGGCGGCAGCGACGCGATCTTGCGGTGGTCCCAGCTGACCAACTTCTCCGGGGTGATACGCAGCCAGGCGTGCCGCCCGTCCGGGACGAAGGTGTCGCCACCGGTGTACTTGCGCGCGAACGCCCGCTCCACCGCCGGCAGCTCGGGCTGCTCCTCGTCCCCGCGCGGGACGCCCCCGATAGGCTCGGCCCGACCGGTGATCTCCACGCCCCGCAGCTCGAAGAAGTCCTCGCCGGCGTCGACCACGACCGCGACGCGCGGGTCGCGGGCCAGGTCGGTCCAGCGCTGGCTGCGCACGATCGAGTTCAGCCACAGGGCCGCGCCGTCCCAGACGAACCACAGCGGGGCCACGTGCGGCCGGCCGTCGGCGCCGACCGTGGCGACCCGGCAGGTGCGCTCGGCCGCCAGGAAGGCCTCGGCCTCCCCGGCGGTCATCGCGATGGCCCGCCCGCGGCGCTGGCCGGCAGCCGCCGGCTCCGCGGCGGTCACCGGCCCAGCACCAGCGACATGGCCTCGGCCCGCGTGGCCGCGTTGTCGCGGAAGATGCCCCGGACGGCGGACGTCGTCGTCACCGAGCCGGGCTTGCGGATGCCGCGCATGCCCATGCACAGGTGCTCGGCCTGGACGACCACGAGCACGCCGCGCGGCTTGAGCACGTCGTTCATGGCGTCGGCGATCTGCCGGGTCATCCGCTCCTGCACCTGCGGCCGGCGGGCGTACACGTCGACCAGCCGGGCCAGCTTGGACAGCCCGGTCACCCGCCCGTCCTCGGAGGGGATGTACGCGATGTGCGCCACGCCGTGGAAGGGGACCAGGTGGTGCTCGCAGGTGGAGTACATCGGGATGTCCTTCACCAGGACCAGCTCGTCGTGGTCCTCGGCGAAGGTGGTCGCGAGCACCTCGGCGGGGTCCTGGTCCAGACCGCCGAAGGTCTCGGCGTAGGCCCGGGCGACCCGGGCGGGGGTCTCCCGGAGCCCGGGGCGGTCGGGGTCCTCCCCCACGGCCAGCAGCAGCTCGCGCACGGCCGCCTCGGCCCGCGCGGCGTCGAACGGCGGCCGCGGCCGGCGGTCCGGCACGTCGATCGAGGTCATCAGCGCTCCTCGGCAGGGCGGCCGGTCGTCGGGAACCGGCCCGCGTCGCGGTATGGCTTACCAGAGGGCCGGCCGCCGGCCGGGGCCTCCGGTGGGCGACCGGACGACGGCGGCCCGCCGGGAGGGGGCTCCCGGCGGGCCGCCGTCGTGGTGCCGCCCGTCAGGCCGCGGTGGCCCCGCCCAGGTAGGCGTGCAGCAGCTCCTCGCCGGCCTCGTCGGCCCGGCCGGCCCAGGAGACGCGGCCGCGCTGGAGGATGATCGCCTGGTCGGCGAAGCCCAGCGCGCGGCTGGCGAACTGCTCGATCATGAGCACCGCGACGCCGGCCTCGCGCATCTTCTCGAGGCTCTCGAACACGAGGTCGACCAGCTTCGGTGCCAGACCGAGGGACATCTCGTCGGCGATGACCAGCTTCGGCAGCACCATCAGCGCCCGGGCCAGCGAGAGCATCTGCTGCTCACCGCCGGACAGCGTGCCCGCCAGCTGCTTGCGCCGCTGTCCCAGGACCGGGAAGAGCTCGAAGGCCCGCTCGAGGAACGGCTCCTTGCTGCCCTTCTCCGTGGTCAGGGCCATCCGCAGGTTCTCGAGGACCGTCAACCCGGGGAAGACGCCGCGGCCCTCGGGCATGTGGATGAGGCCCGCCCGGCGGATCCGCGTCGGCGACCACTTCGTGACGTCCTTGCCGTCGAAGAAGATCTTCCCGCCGCTGGAGGGCACCAGGCCCGAGACGGCCCGGGCCAGGGTGCTCTTGCCGGCGCCGTTGGAGCCCAGGACGGCGAGCGAGCCGTTGGCCGGGATGTCGATCGAGACGTCGAACAGCGACTGGGCGGCTCCGTAGCGGACCGACAGGTTCTCCACCCGCAGCAGCGAGCCCGTCCCGGTCGGTCCCGTCCCCGTCGGCACGGACTCGGTGGTGGTCACGCCGTCTCCCCCTGCTCGATCTCGGCCTCGGCCCGCTGCACCGCGGGCTTCTCGATCTCCTCGCCCAGGTACGCCGCGCGCACCGCCGGGTCCTGCCTCACCTGCGCCGGCGTGCCGCCCGCGATCTTCACGCCGAAGTCGAGGACGTGGACGGCGTCGGACATGCCGAGCACCAGCTCCACGTCGTGCTCGACCATCAGCAGCGAGACGCCGTGGTCGCGCACGACCGCCTTGAGCACCTCCGCGACCTCCTCGGTCTCCCGCACGTCCAGGCCCGAGGAGGGCTCGTCCAGCAGCAGCACCCGCGGCTCCCGCGCCAGCGCCCGGGCGATCTCCAGCAGGCGGGCCGAGCCCAGCGGCAGGCCGGCGGCCGGCAGGTGCTGGATGGCGCCCAGCTGCAGGGAGTCGACGAGCTCGTCGACCCGGGCGTCCTCCGCCTTGGGCGAGTTCGCGAAGCCGCGGAAGTTGACCAGGTCGGTCCAGATCCGGCTCTTGGCGTTCTTCATCCGGTAGGCCAGCACCAGGTGCTCGCGGACGGTGAGCGACGAGAAGAGCTCCGGGTGCTGGAACGTGCGCGACAGCCCGCGGGCCGCCCGCTTCTGCGGCGAGGTGCCGGTGACGTCCTCCCCGTCCATGAAGACCCGGCCCGCGGTCGGGCGGAGCAGCCCGGAGAGCACGGCGAACAGCGTGCTCTTGCCTGCGCCGTTCGGGCCGACCAGCCCGACGATCTGCTGGCTGCCGACGGCGAGGTCGACGTCCTTGTTCGCGACGAGGCCGCCGAAGCGGACCGTCACCCCGCGGGCCTCCAACCGCGGGGGCGTCGTGCCGGGCGCCACTGCCTCCGGTGCGTGCAGTGCGGTGCTCATGCCTGTCCTCCAGCGGAGATCGGGGCGGCCTCGCCGCGCGGGGCGGGGGTCGCCAGGTCGTCGGCCCGCTCGGCCGCCGCCGCGCCCGGGGTGCCCGGCGGGAGCGGCGCCGCGGCGTCGTGCTTGCGCCGGCCGAAGAGCTTCATGATGTTGTTGCCGGTCTGGGCCACGACACCCTCCGGGTGGAGGGCCAGGCCGAGAGCGCCGAGACCGAAGAGGATCACCGGGACGTCACCCAGGCCGTGGCCGACGTAGGTCTGGAACACCTGCGGCATGACGATGAACATGACGCCGGCGATGAGAGCCGCGATGTTGGACCGGGCCCCCATCGTGACGAGCACGGCCAGCCAGACCAGGCCGCCGGTGGGGTTGAAGGAGTCCGGCAGCGTGGAGCCGTTCGCCATGGCGATGAGGCCACCGCCGACCGCCGCCGTGTACGTGGCCAGGCCGGAGATCAGGACCTTGGTCTGCACCACGCTGATCCCCAGCGTCTTGGCGCCCGTCTCGCTGAACCGGACCGCGCTCATCGCCAGGCCGGCGGTGGACCGCCGCACGTTCACGATGAGGATCGCCAGCACCACGAAGATCCCGAGCGCCAGGTAGGCGAAGTCGTCGTTGGTCTGCGCGAAGTCCGGACGCGGCATCGCCTGGCCCGACCCGAAGTTGTAGTACGGGTCGCGGCCGAAGACCAGCGTCTGGATCAGCGAGCCGAAGGTCAGCGTCACCAGGGCGACGTACAGGTTGCCCAGCCGGATGGTGAGCAGACCGAGGACCACGCCGACCGGCACGATGAAGGCCGCACCGACCAGGACGGCGACGAGTGGGTCCCAGCCCCAGTTGCGGACCAGCTCGGCCGCCAGGACGGCACCGCCGCCGGCGAAGGTGATCTGGCTGAGCCACACCATGCCGCCCTCGCCGGTGACCAGCGTGTACGACAGCAGGGCGATGGCGATGGCGATGCCGGTGGCCAGCAGGCCCGACCAGAAGCGGTCGAGCTGGCCGGGCAGGAAGAAGACGATCCCGACGAAGATCACGCCGGCCAGCAGCCCCGGGTTGAGGATCCGGTTGTTGTTGCCCCCGGAGACGGCCGACACCACGGTGGGGTCGCCGCCCTGGGTGGCGATGGCCCGGTCGAGCGCGCCGCCGGCGACCAGGTCACCGGCCTGCCCGCGCAGGGCGTAGAAGAGCAGGAACACGAGCATGAAGAGGAACGGGATGCTGGGCCGCAGGACCGCCCCGAAGTCGCTCGACGGGTCGACGTAGCGGTCGAGCACGTTGGTGGTGACGCCCATGAGGATGCCGACGCCCACGGCCAGGGGCAGGCTGCGCAGCTTGGCGGCGATGACGGCGGCGAAGGCGGCCGACATCAGGAAGGTCATCGAGGCGACGTTCAGCCCGGCGGTCGGCGCGAGCAGGATCCCGGCCAGGCCGGCGAGGGTCGAGCTCGCGGCCCACACGCCCAGGGACACCCGTCCGGGGCTCGTGCCGCTCAGGCTCGTCAGCGCCTCGGAGTCGACCAGCGCCCGCACCTTGAGGCCGACGTTGGTGAAGCGCAGCAGGCCGACGCCGACGACCAGCACGGCGATCAGGCCGATGTAGGTGGTGAGCTGGTCGGCGTTGATCGTCGACCCGAAGATCTCGTAGGTGGCGAGGGGGCGCGGCGCGAGACCGGGCGACGTCGGGTCGGTCGGCTGCTCGAGCCACAGCTGGATCAGCGGGGGCAGCGCGACCGACAGACCCACGGTCGCCATCAGCTTGACCAGCGTGGACCTCAGCCGCAGGTGCCGGAAGAGCACCGCGTACAGGAACATCCCGAGCGCGGGTGCGAAGACGAACAGCGAGACGGCGGCTGCCGGGATGATCGCCCAGTCCTCCTCGACCAGGAGGAAGTAGTAGAAGCGCGCCACGCAGTACGCCATCGCCGCGAACGCCAGGTTGAAGATGCCGGAGGCGACGTAGGTGATGACCAGCGAGCCGGCCGCGATGGCGTAGATCGAGCCGAGACTCAGACCGGCGAGGACGTACGAGAGCACATCGACTCCATAGAACCGGGAGCAGCGGTGAACCGGCTCGGACCTGCGCCCCGCCGGCATCACACAGGATGGGGGGAGCGTGGTCGACGGTTCGATGCACGTCAACACCTCTACGCGTGTCGAGTGTGCTGGGTCACATTCCGAGACGTGCCGTTGCCGGTGCCCGTCGGCTGCCGCGCTGGTCGGAGGGGGTGTTCACCCTTCCCGGACCACGTGCGGCCGGGGAGGCGACCGCTCTCGCGCGCCCGAGCCGAGATAACGGTGAGATAACGATCTGGCAGCGACTGCCGCGTGTGCGCCCTCCCCGGCGGTGACACCCACCACAGCGTGGTGCATGGTGCCCCTCACGATCCTGCGATCGTTCGACAACTTTCTCATCGATGGAGGCACTGGGGTATGCGCAGAAGTGGCGTGGCGGTCGTGAGCATGGCGTGCGCGACGGCGCTCGTGCTGTCGGCGTGCGGCAGCGACGACGAGGAGGGCGGCGGTGGCGGGGCCGGTGGGGGCGGGAGCGCGGCGGGCGGCACGATCGACGTCGGCATCCTGACCGCGCTGAGCGGCCCCGGCGCGGCCGCGGCGGCGGGCTCCATCCGGGGCGCCGAGGCGCGGTTCGCCTCCTACGACGGCGAGTGCAGCGACCTGGAGTTCAACATCGTCGAGGCCGACGACACCTCCAGCGCCCAGGGCGCCCTGGCCGGTGCCCAGAAGCTGATCCAGCAGGACGACGTCTACGCGATGATCAACGTGAGCGCGTTCTTCTACGGCGCGTCCCCCTTCCTCACCTCGGCGGCGAGCGACACCCCGGTCATCGGCGGCGCCTGGGACGGCGCCCAGGAGTGGTCGGCCGGCGACAACAACCTGTTCAACTCCGGCTTCGTGCCGAACTACGACGTCGTCTACTCGCAGGCCGGCGAGTTCTTCGCCGAGCAGGGGGCGACGAAGGTCGCCGGCATCGCCTACGTCAGCCCGAGCTCGCAGGCCGGCCTCGAGTCCGGCCTGGCCTCGATGGAGGCGGCCGGCCTGGAGATCGGGTACACGAACAACAGCGTGCAGTTCGGCAGCACCGACGTCGGCCCGCTGGTGCTCGGCATCCTCGACTCCGGCGCCGACGCGGTCTACACGACGATCAACTTCGACACCTCGCTGGCCCTGGTCGCGGGGCTCAAGCAGGCCGGCTGGGAGGGCACCTTCGTCTCCCCCACCGGCTACGGCGCCGACCTGCTCGCGTCCGCGCCCGCCGTCGAGATCGGCCAGGGCGTGATCTTCTCCAACGCCTTCACCCCGGTCGAGTCGCAGACCGAGGCCACCCAGGAGCTGTCGGCCGCCCTCCAGGAGTCGGGCAACGAGTCGGGCATCCCCGGCTTCTACGAGAGCCAGGGCTGGTTCGGCGCCGACCTGCTGCTCTACGGCCTCGAGCAGGCCGGCTGCGACGCCACCCAGGAGGAGCTCATCTCCACCCTGCAGCAGACCGACGACTGGGACGCCAACGGGCTCTACCCCACGCCGATCCCGCAGAGCACCACGGAGTACGACGAGCAGTGCTCCTTCTACCTGACGCTCGAGGGCGACAGCTTCGTGCCGCTCAACGACGGCGAGGCGTTCTGCGGCACACCCGTGGAGTGACCTCCCCGGCCGGCCGGCGCGCTCCCCGCGCCGGTCGGC